>CBDVAM010000024.1:0-35201 GCA_965371965.1 uncultured Phycisphaerales bacterium | reverse complement strand
GATCGCCATCACCATCGCCCCCACGAACACGAACAGCCCGACCAGCAGCAGCGGCTCCAGCAGGGCCAGCAACCGGCTCGATTGCTTGTCGACCTCGTCGCACATGTCGTCGGCGAGCGTGCCGAAGGCCGTCTCCAGATCGCCGGCTCGCTCGGCGGCGACCAGCAATCGGCGGATCGCCAGGGGCAGGGCCGTGACCTCCTCGATGAGGTTCCGCAGCACGCCGCCCTGGATCAGACGCTCGCGCAGGGTCTTCAGTTGCTTGCGCAGGATCGGGTGATTGACCGAGCGGAGCGCGACGCCCAGGGCGTCTGCGAGAGGAACGCCCGATCGGGTCATCGCGGCCATGACGCTGAAGAAGCTCGACGATTCCTGGGCGAGCACGACGCCCTTGATCATGGGGAGCGTCCGCCCGAGGCGTCCGAACGCCTGCAAGAGCTGGTCGCGCAGGAGGACGACCAGGACGATGCCCGCCGCGACGATCAGCAAGGCCCAGGTCCAGTTGGCTCGCAGGCCCAGCCCGGCGTCGACGAGGATCTTGGTGAACCACGGGATGTCGGCCCCGGCCTTCTCGAGCCCGCGCGCGATCAGCGGGATGATGCCCACGAGCATGCCCACGCCGACGGCGATGCCGATGGCAACGACGAACAGCGGATAGATCATCACCGTCGTCGCCTTGCCTGCGATAGCCATGCGCCGGCGGGCCGCGACCGCGAGCTGCTCGCCGGCGGGGGCGAGGTCGCCCGAACGCTCGGCGGCGCGATAGACCGCAACGGTCACCTCATCAAACCCCGCGACCTTGTGACAGGCGTCGGCGAAGCTCGCGCCCTGGGACACGAGCTCGGCGAGACGCTCGATGCGCGGGCGGGCCTCCGGGCGGACGGTCTTGGCGATGACGTCGAGCGTCTCGACCAGCGGCACGCCCCGGCTCTGGAGCTGCGCCAGAAGTTCGTTGAGTTGCACATGGTCCTTGGTCGAGAGCTTCTTCTCGCTCGCCAGCCACGCGGGCAGACGCCACGACCTCAGCAGGATCTTGCGGTCGCGCCGGAGCTCATCGGCGAGGGCACGGGGGCTCCGGGCCTGGCGCACACCCAGAGACCTGCCACCCTTGGCGCCCGCGGCGAGATAGAGGAATGGGGCTGGCTGGGAGGCTCTGCTCACGCGTGGATTCCATCAAGAGACTCGCCGGAGGCGACTATGATCGCGACCGGCTCCGGTTGGTCTCCCGGAGCATACTCAGAACGACCCTGGCAAGCGGTCCATTGCAGGGCGAGAACCTCGCCCAGAACACCACGGAGCCCCGGATTGAGCATGCGCGCCCTTTTCAAACACCACGCCGGCGAGGGGCTGGCCTTCACAACCGACCGCCCCATCCCAGAGATCGGGCCTCGCGATGTGCTCATCAGGGTCCACAAGGCCGGGATCTGCGGCACCGACCGCCATATCTGGCAGTGGGACGAGTGGGCGGCGGGCAGAATTCCCGTCGGCATCGTCACCGGGCACGAGTTCGTGGGCGTCGTCGAGAAGATCGGCGACGCGGTGACCCAGGTTTCGCCCGGCCAGCGGGTGAGTGCCGAGGGGCACATTACCAAGGGCGTCGATTATCTCAGCCGGACCGGCAACGCCCACATCGCCAGCGACACCCAGATCCTGGGCGTCGATCGCGACGGGATCTTCGCGGACCTGGTCAGCGTGCCCGAAGAGAACGTCTGGCCCGTGCACAAGCAGATCCCAGACAAGATCGCCGCGATCTTTGATCCCCTGGGCAACGCCGTCCACACCGTGATGGAAGCCGGCGTGAGTGCAAAGAGCGTGCTGATCAGCGGCGTGGGGATCATCGGGCTGATGGCGGTGACGGTGGCGCGGGCGGCGGGGGCCTCGCGGATTTTCTGTACCGACATCAACCCGCCGAGGCTTGAGCTTGCCAAGAAGCTCGGAGCGGTCGAGGCGTTCGACGTCCGCGAACCCAACGGCTGGGTCAAAGAGATCAAGGACGCAACGCGCGGCGAGGGCGTCGATGTCCTCCTCGAGATGTCCGGGTTTCCCCAGGCGATCGACCAGGGGTTCCGAGCGCTGCGAAATGGGGGCAGAGCCGCGCTGCTGGGTCTGCCCGCCAAGTCCGTCGAGTTCGACTTCAACAAGAACGTCATCTTCAAGGGCTGCACGGTCCTCGGAATCAACGGCAGGCGGATGTGGGAGACGTGGTACCAGATGGAAGAGCTGGTCTTAGGCGGACGCCTCGAACTCGACGAGATCATCACCCACGAGTATCCGATTGAGGACTACAAGACCGCGTTCGCGACGATGATGTCGGGAGAGGGGATCAAGGTCTTGATGGATCTGACGTAACGGAGCCGACGGGCGTAAGCACGCGGACATCGCGTTGCCGAAACCCATGTGTCAAGGATTTTCAGAGAAGCCTTGTTCTTCGGTGGCCCTTGCGAAATCGTGAGTTGCTCAAGGCTTGGGTGTCAATGGTCCGCGTGCTTACGCACGTCGGCTCTGACAGAACCTTGCACGCCGCTAGCGCCAGGTCCTTCCCCCCCGCGCACCAGGCTTCACAAAGAACAAGAACCGATTCTCATTCCTCGGCAGGTAGATGTACCTCGGGTTGTCCAGGCTCGGGTGCTCGACGCCCCAGCTATCCAGCGCCGTCGGAACCCGCGCCACATGCACGCCCAACGCGTCGTCCCGCCTCGCGTACTCGCCGAGTTGATCCAGGGGTGTCCGGCTGCGAACGCCAGCGACCATCGCCGTCGGCAGGACCAGCTCCCAGGTACCTCCCTGGTTCCTAGCCGCACCTGTACTCAATGGCGGGCCCCGATCCACGGCGACGGGCGCGGGCGGGCGGGATTGCACACAACCGCCTAATGACACCAGCGCCACCGCCGCCCCGATCGGGATTGCTCGTCTCTTTTTCATGCCGCTCCAAGAAGAGATACAAGCGGCGCGCCAACATGGTTCAGGTCGATATTCCGCGGGTAGCCCCCTGCAAGCGTTGCCCACACGCCACAGACGAGCGAATCGGCGTCGCGCCCAGCCCACAGAGGCGACGCTCTGTCCCTGGTCCGATACCATCGATCATGCCACTCTCTACCGCGAAACTGCCCCAATCTACTGCCCCCGAACTCACCGCCCGCGAGCGCCTGCCGGTCGAGATCTTCGCCGACGCCTCGGTCGCCTCGGCCTACGTCGCCCGCGAGATCGCAGAACTCATCCGCGAGAAAGCCGCCAAGGGCGAGCCATGCGTGCTGGGGCTGGCGACGGGCTCGACGCCCGTGGGCGTGTATGGCGAGCTGATCCGCCTGCATCGCGAGGAGCATCTGAGCTTCGCCAACGTGGTCACCTTCAACCTCGACGAGTACCACCCGATGGAGCCGGGCCACCTCCAGAGCTACCACCGCTTCATGAAGGAGAACTTGTTCGACGACATCGATATCGACCCCGCGAACATCCACATCCCCGACGGCACGACCGACTCCAAAAACGTCGCGGCACACTGCGAGGCATACGAGCAAGCCATCCGCGACGCCGGCGGGATTGACCTTCAAATCCTCGGCGTCGGACGCACCGGGCACGTCGGTTTCAACGAGCCGGGCTCGCCCAAGGACAGCCGCACCAGGCTCATCACGCTGGACAAGGTCACGCGGATGGACGCCGCCAGCGATTTCTTCGGCGAGTGGAACGTGCCCAGGCGTGCGATGACGATGGGCGTCGGCACGATCCTCGATGCCCGCCGGGTCGTCCTGATCGCGTTCGCCGAGCACAAGGCCCCGATCGTGCGCCGCGCGGTCGAAGAACCGATCACCAACAGCGTCGCGGCGAGCTTTTTGCAGGAGCACGCCGACGCGCAGTTCGTGCTCGACCCCGCCGCCGGCGCAGAACTCACACGGTGCAAGACGCCCTGGCTTCTCGGTCAGATAGAGCGGTTCGCGCTGAGCTGGGATACCACGACGGTCCGCAAGGCGGTCGTCTGGCTCGCCAGAACTCTCGATAAGCCGATATTGAAACTCACCGACCAGGACTACAACGAGCACGGCCTCCAGGATCTGCTCACCGCCACCAGCGGCGCGTACGACCTCAACATCCGCGTCTTCAAAGGCCTCAGCCGCACCATCACCGGCTGGCCCGGCGGCAAACCCGGGCGCCCCCGCTTCGTGCCGGGCAAGGGCGTCAGCGACGACAACGGCCCGGACGTCTTCCCCAAACGCATCGTGGTGTTCAGCCCCCACCCCGACGACGACGTGATCTCGATGGGCGGCACGCTGATTCGCCTATGTGACCAGGGGCACGAGGTCCACGTCGCGTACCAGACCTCGGGAAACATCGCTGTGTTTGACGACGGGGCCGTGCGCCACGTTGATTTCCTGAGCGAGGTCGCCGGCGCGTTCGATCTCGGCGAGAACGCCGATCGATTCGAGGAGACCATCGCCGGGTTTGTGCGCGCGAAGAAAGCGGGCGAGCCCGATTCGCCCGAGCTTCGCACAATCAAAGGCCTGATCCGTCGCACCGAGGCCCGAGCCGCGGCGAAGTATTCGGGCGTCAAAGAACAGCACATCCACTTCCAGGATCTGCCCTTCTATGAGACGGGTGCGGTCAAGAAACGCCCCATCGGCGACGACGACGTCCGCCTCACGCTCGAGCTGCTCGACCTCATCGAGCCCCACGAGGTGTACGCCGCGGGCGATCTGTCCGACCCCCACGGCACGCACCGGGTCTGCCTGCGGGCGATCCTGCTGGCGCTCGACGAGGCCAAGGAACTCGGACGCGAGTGGCGCAAGAGCGTCCGCGTCTGGCTCTATCGCGGCGCGTGGCAGGAGTGGTCGCCCGAGGAAATCGAGATGGCCGTGCCGCTGAGCCCCTCGGAGGTCGACCGCAAGCGTCTCGCCATCTTCAAGCACGAGAGCCAGAAGGACCGGGCGCTGTTCCCCGGCCCGGCCGATACCCGCGAGTTCTGGCAGCGTGCCGAGGATCGCAATCGCAAGACGGCGGAGCTCTACGACAAGCTGGGGCTGCCGGAGTATCAGGCGATCGAGGGGTTTGTGGCGTGGGCGGAGTAGGAATCCACAGAGCATGACCCACGCGCCATGCTCAACGAGTTCTGTTCAACGGTTAGCGACGCGATGATAGAAGAGAGTCTAAAATCCGCTCAGTTTGCACAACGTCTTGCGCTATTAGTATGCGCCACCCTGCTGTTCTTTGCATTTTCCACGAGCACTTCGGTCAATGAATATAGACTAGCGCTAGAGGAACTCGAGCGAATAGAGTTCGCTCTTCCCGAGGTAGACCGCCTCCACGGGATACAAGTCAGCGACTTCTACCGCGAACAAGGGCTACTAAAGGTATTTCAAGAGGAATTTCACGATATTGATACCACGGATCTATCAATCCTTGTCCTTTTGAGCCTCAACGATAAACGAACATTCGGAATACCCGGCATTCGAGGGACGATCGGAGCCATCTATAAGTATTTGAGCACTACCGCAGTTTCGGAACGCCTTGAGGTATATACCGTCAATCTCGTGGACCTTAGAGCGGCGATCAAATCCTTTCGCAACTCAACGACAGGCTTTGATCGTGTACTGACAGTGGTTCTTTCGGGAGAGAAGGGTGATTTTTCTAGCATCAAGGAGGCTGGACAAACCCGCATCACAATCGATACCACCCAGCCAGGATTACCAGGCACATACGAGCATTATATATCCGGCCGAGATGGCATGCCGATCGTCCGGTACACAAGCGTACAATACCTTGAACCGACCGTTGCAATAGAGATGCTCAGAGGCCAACAGTTGGTCTATGATTCGGGTGACCGACTCGACGCTCTACCTCTGTTGAGGCGAGTCTGGGGGCTTATCAATAAGCATGACACCGACATCGTAAGACCTATGCTAAATCTGGAAGCCGACAGGAGAAAGGCGGAGCTAGAGAGAGATATCACGATTCTCGGTATGAAAATTGAATCGACAACTCTAATCCAGACGGGTCCCGTACTTTTGGCATCTGTCCTGTTGTACCTGCTGGCTCACATAATTCATCTTAAGAACATCGCTGCCGGCAATGAACGTGTGTTGCGAGAGTCTCCCTGGATGGGAATTTATAGCGATCGCCTCGCCATGTGTCTTATGTATATTTCTATCGCAGCATTACCAATCGTCTCGACACTATTGCTCGTTGTACGCTCGAATACCTCCGTTCTCCAGAAAATATTCTACGGAATTATATATACGGCAGTATTCTCAACTATTTCTTACTTTCTTACGAAGCACACTAGGCAAATGAATCAAGCCGTCGCCAGCTCAATCGCTCCGAGTCTTTTCGACAAGCTGCACGAAGAGGCCCAAGGAGCACGTGTCTCAAGAACGCGGCGGCCGCCAGAATGAACACGGACGGGTACTCGACTACGCTCCGTTCCCGCCGGTTACGACTACGTTAGGCGTGCAGCTGGTCTCCGGCGCGGGCGCAAGGGGCTGCCAACTATTGCCACCGATGGTTGTCTAGCAACTCGGCGCAGGCGTTGAGTCGCGGCGATGCCGAACGTCAGTTCAAGTAAGGTCACGAGGCGACGGGCGTGATTTGGCGAAAACTCGCGATCTTATCCTGACATGATTTGCGCAATAACCCGTCGCCATGGAACAGTCGCCTTTCGCGATTGTGGGCGGGACGCCCGCCACCCCTGATCGCGTGTGGAACGGTGCCGCCCCTGGGTGGGCTGCTGTCGTGCTCGTTGCTCGAGGACTCCATCAAACACACCACAGGAGACCCCCTGGAAGGCCATCCGACCCCATCTCTAGGTTTGCGCGCGCGCTGAGGTCGCGCCGAGACGTTTTTCGCAGATTCTCTGAGATTCTGTGATCGCCTGTGAGACAAGCACTTGCGCCGATCGTTGAGCGACGTAGGGCCGGCTCTCGTGCGCACGCTCCGGGTCCACCCACCCATGGGTAACCACCTCGCGGGGCACTCAACGGAGCCCGCGAGGCCTGCCGGGCGGGAGGTTGCCCGGCGACTCTTGGACGGACCGCCGACATGCAGGACCGGCTCGAATCACATGCGATCGACCAGGACGCCATCGACAAGGCAACTGAACACCACAAGCGAGAGCGGTTGCCCGCGATGGATCGATTCTGGGCGTACTTCCGCAACGAGAGCGAGCCGGTCCTTTCGGCGGGGATCGCCTCCAGCCGCAGACGCCTGGCTCAAGAAGTCGGGCTGCCGGCGAGGCTGACCGGGCGCGATCGTCTCGCTACTTCGGCTCGTAGTCGAAGTACTGCCCGCCGACCGATGCCTCGTACATCAGCCCCTTCGCCCCGAACGTGAACACGGCAACGCCTTGCTCGAAGCTCGCATTCGCGGAGGCATCCGCGGACGCGGCGACGGCCGACACCTGCGCGGCGAACTCCATCGTACCCTCCTTGAACTCGCTCAACGTCGCGTCGGACTCGAAGAAGATGATCTCGCTGTAGGCCTGTCCGCCGAGCTGGAAACCGATGGAGCCCTGGGTCAGATCGCAGTAGCCGACGCTGACGCCATCCTCGTAGAGCAGACCTCGCCCGTAGGCGGCCCCCACGCCAATCCCCCCCTTTCCGACCGAGGGAAACACCGCGTACCCGACCGACGTGTCGAAGAATCGCTCCTGGATATTCGGATCGACCGAATTGATTCTCGCGATCGCCTGCTCGGCGTCTGCCTCGAGCGCCTGTTTGGCGGACTCGCTCTTGGGCACCGTGGAGCACGCGGGCAGGACGAGGCATGCAACGAGCAGGGCAGCGACGGTCAATCTCATCTGAAGTCTCCTATTGACCCCCGAACGGCGCGGCGGCTCGCAGAGTCTATCCGCCCCGAGGTTTAGCCACAACCCACCTGTTAGAGTCACATGCACGCACCTGGGCGACGTTTCGCACGATGACGCGACTTGCGCGCGCATGCGTGTGAACCGCTCCACCACTTCTGAGTTTTCCTCAGATTTTCTATTCGCTGTGATATCAGACACTTGCGCCCGATGCCGGCCTCGCAAGGTCGGTCCTCGTGCGCACGCATCGGGCACACCCATCCAGAAGTGAACACCTCGCCACATGCTCTGACGGGCAAGGCGAGGCCTGCCGGGCGGGAGGTTGCCCGGCGACTCTTGGAGGGACCGCCGACATGCAGGACCGGCTCGACTCACACGCGTTCGACCAGCAGACCATCGACAAGGCAATTGACGATCACAAGCGCGAGCGGTTGCCCGCGATGGATCGGTACTGGTCATACTTCCGCAATGAGAGCGAGCCGGTTCTGTCGGCGGGGATCGCCTCCCATCGCAGGCGTCTGGCCCAGGAAGCCGGGCTGCCGGCGAGGCTGACCGGGCGCGATCCGCTGGCGGACGACCGGGCCCGATCGCGCCGCGAGATCGTCATCGAGAACGACATCGCCTGGCGCGTGCAGACGATGATCGATTTTCTCTTCGGCAAGCCCGTGCGCATCATGAGCACGGCACGTGATCCGGCACAGCGCGAGAAGATCGACGCCCTGCTGGACGCGATCTGGGAGCAATCCGGCGGCGTGGCCCTGCTCCAGGACATGGCCCTGCTCGGGCACGTCTTCGGGCACGTCGACCTCGTGCTGCGACTGGATGAGAGCGACCTGACACTCGTCGGCGCGATCGCCCAAGGCGGAGCCGATGCCAACGACCTCGTCGAGATTGCACGAGCCATCCGCGTCGACGTGGTCGAGCCAAGACGCGGCATCCCGATCATCGATGAGAGCGACTATCGCCAACTGCGGGCGTATGTGATCCACTTCGAGCCGGGGAACTCCTCGCGTGCCGAACGGACCAGGCGTTGGTTGTTCGCAGGGCGCGATGCGCGGGGCGAGAAGGCACGCGGGTTCACCGAGATCATCACGGGCACGGGTCGGCGCGTCGAGATCGATGGCGAGACGATCGAGGAATCGCCCGCGAGACTCCTCGACGGCGAGCTGCCGATCGTGCACATGCAGAATATCAGCCAGCCGTTCCGGTTTGAGGGGTTGGGCGAGGTCGAGCCGCTGGTTCCCTTGCAGGACGAGCTGAACACCAGGCTGAGCGATCGCGCCAGCCGCGTCACCATGCAGACGTTCAAAATGTACCTGGCGCGCGGGATCGACGGATTCGACGCCACAGCCGTTGGGCCGGGACAGATCTGGAGCACCGACAACCTCGACGCCTCGATAGAGAGTTTCGGCGGCGACGCCGACAGCCCGTCGGAGACCGCGCACATCGGCGAGATCCGCGAGGCCATGGACAAGATCTCGGGCGTCCCACCGGTCGCCAGCGGCGTGGTGCGAGCCCGCATCGGCAACCTCTCCAGCGCCAACGCGCTGCGGATCACGCTGATGGGCCTGCTCAGCAAGAACGCCCGCAAGCGCGTGACCTACGGGCGCGGGATCGAACGGATGAGCGAGATGGCGCTCAAGGCGATCGACGCGGCCGGCATCCTCTCCATCGAGCCGCGAGATCGCAGCGTGCGACTGGCCTGGTCCGATCCCTTGCCGACGGATGTCGAGGGCGAGATCCGCGCGGCAAGGGGCAAGATCGAGCTGGGCGTGGAAGAGGATCGCGTGCTGGGCGAGCTCGGGTATGCCGCGAGCGATGCGGGGGTTGTGTAGGAGGCAATGGGCAATGGGCAATGGGAAGACGGCGAGCAACGAACAACAGGAGGGAATGCAGATGATCGAGAGTGAGACGGAAACTGGTGGCGAGGCTGTGGTGAGCAAGGTTGTGGTGGGCGAGGACAGTCCGACGACTGGCAACGATGAGTTGGAATCGCGAGCGCAGGCCGCCGAGGAGCGGGCGGGCGAGCTCGAGGACCGGATCGCCACGCTGGAAGGCGAACTCGTGGAGATTTCAAGCCAGAACGAGCGGGGCGAGGTGCGACACAGGCTCGAGGAGCTGCTGCGCGACAGCGGAGCGATCGACCTGGAGGCGGCGCGAACGCTCGCCGAGGGGCTGATCGAGAACGAGGAGCTGGACGCGCCCCAGGCGGTCGCGACGCTCAAGCGTGAGAAGGCGTTCCTGTTCGAGATGCCCAAGCGCGGCCCGAGCGCCATGAGCGGTGCCGGGCGATTCTCCAGTGAACTCGATGGCGTCGCGACAGCAGCTCGCTCGAGCGGGGATCGACGCGAGCTGCTGCACTACATGCGCCTGCGCCGCAGTGCGTAAGCGGCGTAGCAAAGCGAAGATCGAAAATCGAAAATCGAAAATGAAGAGCGATGAGCGGAATTGGAACAACGTGTGGCGCGATGCGCCCAGAAGCAATGAAGAGGGAGGAGTCAGTCAATGGCATTCACAGGCAAGGCGACGTATGGGGCGGGGGCGGAACTGCCGGAGCTTATCGAGGACGTCTCGGACATCATCGGGATCATCAGCCCGCACGAGACGGCGCTGCTGGATCACCTGGGTGACCCACGCCACGCGGCACAGGGCACCGTGCACGAGTGGATCGAGGACTCGCTGCTCGCCAACACCGGGCAGATCAATCAGGCGGTCTTCAATCCGGATCCGGAGACCGAGACGGACATCACCGTCGACGACGGGAGCGTGTTCCAGGTCGGCGACCTGGTGCGTCCCGCTGAGACCAGCGAGATCATGCTTGTCACAAGCGTGACCGTGAACGACCTGGTGTTCGTGCGCGGGTACGGCGGGACCACCAACGCAACGCTCGCCGACGACATGGCCCTGCTGATCGTGGGCAACGCCGCCCTGGAGGGTGCCGACGCCTCAGAGGCACGCTTTACCAGCCGGGTGCGCAGGCAGAACTTCACCCAGATCTTCAGCTCGACGATCGAGGTCAGTGGGTCGATGCAGGCGGCGCGTGCCCACGGGATCAGCGACGAAGTCGATTATCAGAAGCAGGAACGCCTGCGTGAGCTGCTCCGCGATCTGGAGAACACGGTGATCAACGGCGTCGCCGCGGATACCGATCCGCAGGGCAACGCCAGCGTGCGCCGGACGATGAACGGCGTGCTGCACTCGATCCAGAGCAATGTCTACCAGCCCGGGGTGGGCGAGATCCCGCCCGGCGACGGGCCCGGCTCCACGCAGCTCAACGAGGCGGTGCTCAACGCGGCCCTGCGCGAGATCTGGGAGCGCTCGAGCGGCTCGGTCGACACCATCGTCGTCAATGGAGCACAGAAGCGCATGATCAACTCGTTCGCCAGCGCCGCCAGGGCGTACGCGCCCGAGGACGAGCGGTTCCGCGATCTGGTGAGCATCTATGAGAGCGACTTCGGCGTCGCACGGGTCATCCTCAGCCGATGGGTGCCGACAGATTCGATCATCCTGATCGATTCCACGCGCGTCCAGGTCATGCCGCTGACCGCACGCCAGTTCGGGTTCAAACCCCTGGCGGCGACGGGCGATGCGATCCGCGGGCAGGTCGTCGGCGAGTACACCATGGAGTTCCGCAACGAGGCGGCCCACGGCGTGGTGAACGGGCTGGCAGCCTAAACGCAGAGCGATTGAGCGATTGGGTTTGGGACGACGCGAATCGCGCAATCGTCGGCGTGGGCTTGGGGGAGACCCACGCACCTTCCGGCGGGTCGAGAGGCCCGCCGGGGGTTTGGCAGAGCCGCGTGCGTGAGCACGCGGGCATCGTGCGTGTCGAGTGTCTGGTGACGAGAACTCGTTGCGGGATCACCGGCATGCGTTGGTCAGGGATCTGTGGGTGAGTCCAAGGTCCGCGTGCTTACGCACGCGGCTCTGACAGGAGGATCACGATGGCGTTTGCGAGCGATAGGGATCTGCCGGCGATCGAGCCCAACGTGTTCCGCGATCTGGCGTGGCTGGGCCAACGCCTGGTCAATGGTGAGGGCGACGTCGTCGGCACGACGCTCACACTCACGAGCTTCGATCACGATTTCGTGAGCGTCGGCGTGGATGTGGGATCGGTCGTGCTCATCGCGGATGTTGCCCACGAGGTGCTGTCGCGCACCGATGCGACGCATGTCGAGGTGTCGAAGATCCGGGCATCGGAATCGGACCCGCCGATCCCGCCGGACGCGGGGGTCGGGCTCGAGGTGCTCGTCTTCACGTTCGCGCCGCAACTGGAGATGGTGCATCGAGAGGTGCTGCGTCTGGTGGGGATCGAACCGTCGGATGCGCAGGCGTCGCCGGGCGAGGCGGACATCGTGAATCCCGATGCGCTCGTGGCGCTGGAGGCGTTCGGGGCGTTGCACCTGGCGTACTCGGCGGCGGGTGCGCTCTCGGGGCGCGACTCGCACCTGGCGGCACGCGGCGCGATGTACGCGCTGCTGGTGGGGCGCGAGCGGGCGCGGGCCAAGGTCGAGCTGGATCTCGATGGCGATGGCAAGGCGGACGCGACGCGTCGGTTGAATGTGCTGCAACTGCTGAGAGCTGGGTAGATCCGGCGGGTAGATCGGCTCTCCGAGCCGATGCCCGGGTAGGTCGGCTCTGCGAGACGATTCTGAAGGAGGTACCTGATGCTGATCCTGAACCCGCGCGACGTGCGCTTCGGGTCTGTGGTGCTGGACGACGTGCGATCGGTTGCGATCGATCGGGTGGCGTCGCGCGAGATCGTGGAGTGGAGCGATCTGGGTCCGCACGCGGTGTTCGCCGACGCACCCGAGCGCAAGGTGACGATCAAGCTGGTGCGCGAGCTGACCCGCGACGGCCTGGATGTGCCGATGCCGGGCGATTCGGACACGCTCAGCCTGCGCACGAGCCCCAACGCGAGCGATGCGGGAGGGATCTCGCTGAGCGCGTCGGCGATGGTGACGCGCGTGACCCATGACCTGCTCGGACGAGGCGGTGCGCTCCAGAGGATCGAGTTCATCGCGGTCAGTGAGAGCGGGGACGTGGACCCAGTGTCGATCGGGTAGGTCGGCTCTGGGAGCCGATGGCGAAGTGGGCGAGAGAGACAGAGCACCAACCGCTCGGAGCAGCGGTTGGTGGCACGGGCGGCACGGGATTGGCGTGCAACTTGGGGGAGTTGAACGATGGCGAGTTCATTCAAAGCGCTGGATCTGTTCGGGTCCGGGCCGCACCGGTTTCATCAGGGCGAGCAGGGGCAGGTGCTGATCAACGGCGGGGTGGTCGGCCTGTTCGGGCCTCGCACGTTTGCGCAGGGGCTGCGTGAGCTGGAGGTCTTCGTGACCGGTCGCCTGATCGCCCAGAGCGAGCTCGCGCTTTGGACATTGCGCGACGCGATCACCGCCCAACTGCTGCACCCGCCGACGCCGGGGACGCTGATCGACCTGCACGCGCACTCGTGGGTGGACATGAGCTTCGTGAACCTCGAAGAGCAGGATCGGACCGATCGCGGGCGGGAGTGGACGATGGGATATGTCGCAACGTTCCGCAAGATGATCGATCCGTTCACGATGTTGTAGAGGAAGGCACTGGGTACTGGGCATTAGGCAATAGGTAACGAACAACTGGCGATGGGAAATGGGTGGTAGGCATGGGGCAGGTGAAGCGGTGACGGCGGGGGTTCATGCGCATGTTCGCAGGATGGGTCGTCGCATTGTCTCCACCCTTGCCTCTGGCCCAGTGCCTAGTGCCCAATGCCTCGTGCCCCTTGCCCCTCCTCGGAGCACCTCTTGATCACGGATCCTGAGATCATCTCGGCGTTCGCGCAGTTCGGGGTCGCCGGGCTCATCGGGTGGATGTGGCTGAGCGAGCGGCGCTCGGCGGCGGGGCGCGATCGCCATCTGGATGAGGCCCACGAGCGGATCCGGGGTGACCGCCAGGCGATCGACGCCCTTGTGCAACTCGTTCGCGAGAATACCAAAGCCCTGGCGGGGGTCGAGCATCAGCAGCGCGAGCTGTGCGCGGCGATCGAGCGGCTCAACCGGACGCTCGACGCGGCCCGGCGCGAGACTCGCCGCCATGGGTCGGCCGCGTGAGGCTAGAGTCTGGCATGTGGACACACGCGAGGTTGATCGCTTTGGGAGGACTGGCGCTGCTCGCGGGGTGCTCGCAACCGCGGACGGGCCTGCGGACCCCGAATGACCCGGACCCCCAGGTGCTCCGCTCGGCGGTGCGGACGCCGTTTGCGCCCGAGAGATTGCGGGTTCACCCGCTCACGTCGCTGTCGCGAGACGACGCGGACCAGCGGGTCATCACGCTGCATGTCGAGATGCTCGACCACTGGGAGGACAGCGTCAAGGCGGTCGGGCTGCTGACCGCCGAGGTCATCGAGGGCAACCTGATCCGCCAGTGGAGCGTCAATCTGTTCGATATGGAGATCAATGGACCTGGGTATGACCCGCACACGCGGACGTATCGGTTCGTGCTGGGGCACCTCCCCGATTGGGTGGTCGCGGGATCACGCGTGCGGGTGCTCTTGCAGACGCTGGATTCGCGGGGCGAGCCGAGGGATCTGTTTGACGAGGCGGTTCTGCGGTAGGTGATGGATCAGATGCCCAGCGAATCGATCCGCAGGCGGCGGGTCGGGGGCTTGTCGATGCCGGTGACGACCTCCCAGAACGGCTCGGCGTGTCCATCGTCGTGCCAGGACTGGAGCTGGCCCTTGGGGTCGTCGGCGTAGACGTCCAGCAGGCCCCCGCCGATGAAGATCGAGCGATGCAAGAGCAGCGCGTCATCATCGACGTACTCGGCCTCTGCGGCGACGCCGGCCAGGGCGTCTACGAGGCGGCCGAACAGCCCGTGGTCGGCACGGACGAGCACGTCGGCGTCGTGCCAGATGTAGTAGCGGTACCTGTTTGGGGCACGCCCGGGATAGGTCTGGCGGGTGCGGAGCATCGCCGTGACGCTGCGGGGGCCGACGATGCGCCGGGCGAGCGGCTCGCCGGGGATGGCGCGTTCGAGCTGGTGGCAGAACGAGTCGAGGTCCTTGATGAACTGGCCGTAGAAGACGCAGACCTCGGTGTGGCGGAGGCTCTCGAGGAACTGGGCGAGGGAGGCTGCGAAGTGCAGGCGCTGGCGTGGCGTGTCGCTGGATGCGATGAGGTGATGCTCATCGAGCATCTGGGCCACCCCCGGCTGCCAGTCGGTCAGGAACAGGGGTTGCTCGGAATGTCTTGACAGCGCGCTCATACTTCCCCTGCGCGGCCGACAACGCGACCCCACGTCTATCTTCTGAACAGGACTGATTCGGCAGGCCCCACGAGTGGACTTTGCTCGATCCTTCTGTGAGGTAGTGTGAACCAAGAACGTGGGTGGAACCAAGTGTCCGGCGTTTTCATTGGTAGATTCTGCCTGTTTTGACAAGAAAAAGGGCAGCACCTCGGTGGGGAACTTCCCACCTTGCCAGATGGCGAACCCTCCGAGCGCAGTAGCGAACCCTCGGCGGCGCATCTTGGCGGGTGGTCAGATGGCAGGGTCAGCGGGTCGGGGCGGGGTTTCGGTCGGGGATCTCGACCTTCAGGCGCTTTTCGCCCGAGCCGGCGACGGCGGGTCGCTGGTGGTCGGCGGCCTCGCGTCCATCGTCTGTGGTCCGATAGACGATCCCGATGGTGGTTTCTCGCTCATCGAGCAGCAGGCGGTTGACGCACTCGACGCCCTGCATGAGGGAGTGGTCGGTGTTGGCGACCTCGTACTTCCACATGCCGAAACGCCCGCGGCTGTAGATGCCTCGATCTTCGAGCCAGGGGATGACCTCTGAGAGGATTTCGTCGCGGTCGACGCTGGGTGTGGGGTAGCTGTACTCGACGCGTTTGTACCAGGTGCTGACGATATCGGACCGCTCGCCGGGCTGGAGCAGGCCGGAGTTCTCGAGGCCCTTGATGGTGTCCTCGATGATGGTGTCGTTGTCGACGGGCTTGCAGTCGCTCTGCGAGGTCTCGCAGAGGAGGGAGTAGTGGGTGTCGTTGTCGCCGGTCTGGTTGGGGGTCATGTACGGGGAGTAGTTGGAGAGGTAGGTGACGCGGTAGAAGGGGCAGTTGTCGTCGGGGAAGTACATCCAGCACTTGGTGGAGGGGCACTTGCGTTTGATGCCGATGCCGACCATGTGCCCGGCGGAATGGAGCAGGCGGCTGGAGGTTGCGCGGATGCTCTCTGGCGCATCTTGCACGACGTCGTTGAGCAGGACGTCGACTGGCATGGCGGTGATGAGCGCGTCGTAGGGCTCCTCGGTGGCGTCGGCGAGGCGAACAACGCGGCGCTTCGAGTCGATGGCGATGACCTTGGCGTCGTATCGGATGCGAGATCCGAGGGACTTGGCGATGCGTTTGTAGAACGAGCCGGTGCCGCCCTTGAGCGGGTACTTGAAGCGGTTGTTGGGCCCCCAGCCGAAGTCGTCTTGTTCGAGGACGACGTTCTTGAGTGCGCGGTCGGCGTCGAGCACGGCGACGCGCTCGCCTATCCAGACCTTGTTCATCATCTCGGGCGGGTAGGCCCAGACCTTGAAGTTGTACGGGCGCATGAAGTGCTTGGCGATGCCTTCACCGAAGACGAGGTCGATGAACTCGCCGAAGTTTTCGGCGTCGAGGGGGTTCTTCTTGCGGGCGAGCTGGGCGTGGATGAGGCCCTGGAGGCACTCGAAGGTGGCCTGCTTGGGGAGGTGGCGGACGTTGTTCTGGAATGGATAGGGGATCCAGCGGTCCATGATGCGGACCCAGCTCTCGCGGTCGTTGAGGGTGAACCCGTCTCCCATGAACCGGTTGAAGAGGTCGTCGTAGTAGTCGTAGTGGCTGAACATGACGTGCCCGCCGACGTCCCAGGTGAAACCAGCATCGTCGGTGTAGGAGGCAGCGAGCCCGCCGGCGTGGGGGGATGATTCAAGGACGGTGAAGTCCTCGTGGGCAAGTTCCTGAAGCCTGTACGCAGCGCCGAGGCCCGTGGGGCCGGCACCGACAATGACAATCCGCATGGCGGCCTCCGTGTGCGGGTGGCGTGGTTGGCGTAGAGGTTAGGCGAGAAGCGTGGAGTACGTGTCGGATCCGGACTGATCCTAGGGGAGGGGAGTAGCTTAGAGTTGTCCCGAATCTGGATCCGCGAGGAGGGCAGTTCAACGGATGACCAAGGCGAGGCACATATTCCATCGATAAGACGACCAGTTTTTCCGCATTCGATAGTGTGCCGGTGACCTGCGATTCGATGTCCCGCTTCGGTGGATGTGGTTTGGGGGGGTAGTCTGGGGAGGCCAATGACGACGGCAATCGGTGGAAGTGGCAGGAGCGCGGGCAAACGGTCGATCAAGGGCGGGTCGCTTGGTGACGAGTGCGAGGCCGTCGCCAGTGGGGTGGAGCGTGTGTTGGAGTTGCCGTGCGTGGCCAGGGCGGATTGGGGCGTGCTGGCGTGCGATGCCCTTGCCCCGTCGTTTGGGGCTGTGGCGGTTGCGATTGCCGACGTGTCCGCGAGCGGCGAGGTGCAGAAGGTTGAGTCCTTCGGGGCGCGAGGCTTGAGGCTCGATTCTGCGAGGCGGATGTTCATGAGTCGCCAGCTGCCCGAGATAGACGACTCGGAGGTGATGGTCTGGAAGGACGACTCGGAGGCGACGCGCGGGGCGCTGGGGCCGGGGAGCTGGTGGGCGCAGTCCACCTTGGGCAAGGGACCCCGGCGGCTCCTGGTCTGCGGCTCGTCTGATTTACAGAACATCGGCCTGGTCATGGAGCTGGTTGTGGCTCGCTTGGCGGTGCGCGCGGATCTGGCCTTTGGTGACCGCTTCACGTCGTGTCTGACGGCCTGCGAGGTTCGGGTGCTGGAGTTGTTGGTCGAGGGCAGGACGGTGCGGGAAATCGCGACGGTGATCTGCCGGAGCCCGCACACAGTCCACGACCATGTGAAACGCCTGCACCGCAAGCTCGAGGCTACCAGCCGGGGTGAGCTGATCTCCCGGGCGCTGGGACGGCGGACGGATTTCCCGTGCATGGAGTGTGCGTGAGGGCGAGTCGTACGACCGATCATGGAAACGGCGCATAGCTGATCCATCTGGCATAACGAACGATCGCCTGCTATCGTGGATTGATGTGCGGGCGGTACGCGATCTCGTCGCCAGCGTTTCGGCAGGTCGGGCCGTTCGATGTGCGCGAGTGGTTCGAGGACTCGTTTGAGAGCAGGTCGGGATTGTCGCCTCGGTTCAATATCGCGCCGAGCCAGGACGCGCCGGTGCTCTTTGGCGATAACGGGATGGACATGAGCCTGATGCGCTGGGGCCTTGCGCCGGCGTGGAGCAAGGACCCCAAACGCGGGCCGATCAACGCGCGCGGCGAGACCGTCGCGAGCCAGCCGATGTTCCGAGCGGCGTTCAAGCGAAGACGGTGCGTCGTGCCCGCCAGCGGGTTCTACGAGTGGCAGGGAGCCAAGCCTCCTAAGCAGCCCTGGTACATCACGGCGGCGGACGGGCTGGGGCTGCTCTTGGCGGGTGTGTGGGAAGAGCGAGAGTTCGAGGGGCGGAACTGGCGGACGTATGCGATTGTGACGACCTCGCCGAACGGCGTGATGCGGGAGATCCACGATCGGATGCCGGTGATCTTGTCTGGGGGCGATGCGCAGCGGTGGATCGAGGGAGAAGGCGACGAGGCGCGCGAGCTGATCGGGTCGTGCGATGACGATTGGTTGCGGGCGTGGCGGGTCTCGACGCGAGTGAACAGCCCTCGCCATGATGCGCCCGAACTGATCGAACCGGTCGAGTGAACACGTGAGAGGGGCGGAGCATGTTGACGCTTTGGACGTTGCTGGTCGGAGTGTTGTTGCAGGCGGGAGTGCCTGAGCCCATGGGCCCGGGCTACACGATCCCTGTGATCGATCTGGATGATCGAACGGATCTACAGACCATTGTGGATCGCGAGGACGGGCAATACCTCGGCCACCCCACCATCGCGCTGCTCGAGGACGGCAAAGCCATCCATTGCGTCTATCCGAAGGGTCACGGGCGCGGGGCGGTCGTGTACAAGACCTCAACCGACGGCGGGCGGACGTGGTCGGATCGGCTAGAAACGCCCGAGTCGTGGGCGACGAGCAGGGAGGTGCCGACGATCCATCGTGTGATCGACCCACGCGACGGGACCAAGCGGCTGATCATGTGGTCGGGGTTGTACCCGGCGAGGCTGGCGCACAGCGAGGACGACGGCGAGACCTGGTCGGAACTGGAGGCCGCGGGTGATTGGGGCGGCATTGTCGTCATGGGTTGCCTGGAACAACTCAAGGACGGGCGCTACGTCGCCATGTTCCACGACGATGGGCGGTTCTTCACACGCGATGGCAAGAAGACCGGCGTGTTCACGCTGTACCAGACGTTCTCAGGCGACGGCGGGCTGAGCTGGTCGCACCCCGAGGCGATCTGGTCGGGCAGCGATATTCATTTGTGTGAGCCGGGGATGATCCGCTCGCCGGACGGCAAGACGCTGGCGATATTGCTGCGCGAGAACTCAAGGCGTCGCAACAGTCATGTCATGTTCTCGACCGACGAGGGCGCGACCTGGTCGGACCCTCGCGAGTTGCCGGGAGCGCTGACGGGTGATCGGCACACGGCGGTGTACACGCCCGATGGTCGGCTGTTCATCAGCTTCCGTGATACGACTCGCGAGAGTGAGACGCAGGGCGACTGGGTCGCGTGGGTCGGCAGGTGGGAGGACATCGTTGAGGGTCGCGAGGGTCAGTATCGCGTGCGGCTGAAGGACAACAAGCACCGGTGGGATTGCGCGTATCCGGGGGTGGAGATTCTGCCCGATGGCACGATCGTGGCGGTGACGTATGGGCATTGGGAGGAGGGGGAGGAGCCGTTTATTCTGGCGGTGCATGTGACGATGGACGAGTTGGATCGGCTCGCCGGTTCCCGCCCTGGAAGATAGACCCTCCCGCACAACCTAATAAAGCGCAGAACTCGTATGAGCGGGGCGTTATTGGTGGTATCCCTACCTGCGTGCCGATGATGCATGTGACGATTCGCGTTTCGACTTCTCTTCAGCGGAGCCATCACGATGAGATCTCTTGCATGGGCTCTGTGGGTTGTCTGTTTCGGTGGATCGTTCGGCACATCGCAAGCCACGGCCCAGGAGTGCGAGCCGAGCCTGATCTCCAAGATCCGATCCTCGGCATCGGTCATCGAGGTCCGTGGCAATCTCGCCTTCGTCGGCAACTTCAGTGGCTTGCTCGTTTTCGATGTTTCCGCGCCCGCGACCCCCGTGATGATCGGATCTATGGGCATTCCAGGCATGGGAGGGGAACTGGCGGTAATGGACGACATTGTGCTTCAACATTGCCAGGATCAG
Organism: uncultured Phycisphaerales bacterium; assembly: GCA_965371965.1. GTDB lineage: Bacteria > Planctomycetota > Phycisphaerae > Phycisphaerales > UBA1924 > S146-42. The sequence goes on along the minus strand of CBDVAM010000024.1, from coordinate 15,050 downwards.
GACACGCGCGCGACCTGTCTTCTCGTTGTGGACGTGAGCGACCCGCGTCGTCCGAGCATGATCACGTCGGTAGAGATCCCGGTCTTCAATGTAGATACCGAGGGCTCCCTCGCGTTTGCGGTAGTTCGATCGGAGTTGGTGTCGGGTGTCCAGATCCTCGACCTGGCGGATCCGGGTAAACCCGAGTTGCTCGGCTTCGTCGAGATCGGGTCGCGCCCGAACAAGATCAGCGTCCATGAGGGATTCGCGTATGTTGGAAATAGCACCGGCCTGCGAATCGTCGACGTGCGTGACGCCATGAATCCGGTCGTCGTTGGCGGGGACGACTCGATCTGTCCATTGGAAGAGTGCGAGCCTGGGCGCGCCGTCTATGACATCGAGATTGCGGGGAACATCGCCTACATAGCCGGGGGCGAAGCCGGCCTGCTCGTCTATGACGTCTCGGATCCGAGCGACCCAAGGCTCGTCAACACGATTGAGGCGGTTCGTCCGCGGCGTGTCGCCGTCAGCGACGATCTGGTGTTCGTCTCGGGCGCGGATGGGTTCGATGTCATCCGAGACGGCGACATCATCGGCAGCGTTGACGCCTTCGGATCGCTGGGCGTCGATGATCTCGAACGACCGGTCGTGTTTGCTACCGGCGGCAGAGTCGGATTGGCTTCGATCGATGTGAGCGTTCCGTCGAAGCCCGCGATTCTGGCGTCGTTCCGACTTCCCGGCGAGGTCTGGGGAGTGGCGGGCGTCGGTGACGCGGTGTTCATCACCGATATCGAGTCCGGGCTCTTCACGGTCGACGCCTCGAACCCGATGAGCCCTGTCGTTCTCGGTCATACTGCAACACCCGGCGAGGCGAATCACGTCGTCGTGAGCGACGGCGTTGCGTACGTTGGCGACGGGCTTGAGGGGATGCAGCTCATCGACGTGCGAGATCTGCGAGCGCCCAGGGTCGTCGGTTCGATCGGCACGCCGAGCCGGGTGACGGGGATCGAGGTTGTCGGGAATCTGGCATTCGTCTCGGATCGGGCGGGCGGACTGCTGGCGGTGGATGTAACCGACGCGACTGCCCCGACGTTGATCGGCGCTCTGGACACGCCGGGAATCGCCAGCGACGTGGCGGTTCTCGACGCCATGGCGTACGTCGCGGACGGCTCAAGCCTGCGGATTATTGATATCGGCGATCCGTCGGCCATGACACTCGTCGCGACCGTGGACGTTGTGGCGACCAAGGTCGTTGTCTCCGGCGGCATCGCGTATGTCCTGGATGGTCACAGGGACGTTCTGGTGATCGATGTCACCGAGGCAAGAGATCCCATCATACTGGGAGTTGTCGCGGCGACGGAGGATCCGGAAGACATCACCTTTGTGGACGGGTTCGTGCATGTCGCCAGTGGTGAGTTTGGGTACGGGTTGATCGATGTGCGAGACCCGACGAGCCCCGTTGTGGTCGGCACGATCGAGCTTGGTGGTCAGGCTCGGACGGTCGCTGTCTCGCAAGGCCTTGCGTTTGTGGCGGACCGGGGGCACGGACTGAAGATCCTTGACACATCCTCATGCACGGCTTGCGAGGCCGATCTCACCGGCTCATCGGATCCTGATGACGACACCTACGGCGTCCCAGATGGTGACGCCGATGGCGACGACTTCTTCTTCTTCCTTGATCTGTTCGCGGCGGGCGATAGCCGAGCAGATTTTGACAACGATGGCGACCTGGACGGTGACGATCTCTTCGCGTATCTCGATGTGTTCTCGATCGGATGTTGATCGAGACGGCGGCGAGCCGCGGAGATCTCGCTACTCGTCGGCGTAGTCGTGGTCCATCCAGTTGTCGATCTTCAAGAGTTCGCTGCCGAGCTCGCTGGCGGCGTGTCCGTCGAGGAACAGGACGTTTGCGCCCGAGCCGTGCCGGAAGGGATGCTGGCGGATGAAGTTCTCGCCGCCATCGACGTGCCGGCGTTGGAAGAGGTCGTAGATCTGCGAGATCGTGAAGTCGGTCGCGTTGCGCCGGTAGACCCGGTTGTAATAGAAGTTGTTCGGATCCTCGGCGTAGGCGGTCAGGTACATCGTCGTCGAGGGGAACGGGCCGCGGCTCAGACGCCACATCTGGCGCTCGCCGCGGAATCGGCCCATCTTGTCGAAACGCAGGCCGTTGTTGACGTAGTGGAGCTGGTGCAGGTCGTCTGGGGCGCGGCTGGGATCGTGGAAGTACGGCGCCTCGCTGAACCAATCGCCCACGGGCTCCTCCCAGGTCGCCCGATTATCCAGGTAGGGGCGCGTCGCCATCGCCCAGGACATGTCGGGCACCTGCCCGGCGGCACGCGGGATCCACTGATCCCAGGTGTCTGCATAGGACGTGAGAGCCATGCCGATCTGACGCTGGTTGGACAGGCAGTTGAGCTTTCTGGCGGCCTCGCGCCCGCCGGCGAGCGCGGGCAGGAGCATCGCGATCAGCACCGCGATGATGGCGATGACGATGAGGATCTCGATGAGTGTGAATGCCTTGGAGGCGGAGCGCGGGGCCATGGAGCGGCTCCAGAGAGGAATGCGATGCTCGGCGAAGACCGGTGTTTTTCCGGGGCACGTCGGCATCCGAGTCTACCAGCAGATCGGGTGGCGGTGCGCTTCGATTCTGGCGGTTCTATGGCTGGGTTGGGTCAGGATGACGCTCGGGGGATCGCCAGGCGGCGTCAGGGTCATTTTTCCATTCGTCTGGCGCCGGCGCGGTAGACTGGGATCGTGAGGTGGAATCATGAAGGATCTGGAACTCTTGCGTGCGGCGTGTTGCGTCGCCGGGCTGGATGGTGAGGTCGGAGAAGATGAGCGAGCGGCGATCGAGATACTCCAGGAGCGGGCGGGCGTCGGGGCGGCGTCGCTTGCGGCGATGCTCGACATCGCCAGGACCGACAGCGAGTTCTACGAGGAGCAGTTCGAGCTGCTGCTCTCGGACCCCGAGCACGCGATCAAGACGCTGTGGAAGGTGGCGGCGATCGATGGACGGGTGTCGACCGACGAGGCCGTGATCCTGCGCTACTTCGGGCACAAGCTCGGGCTGGATGATGCGCGGGTGGAGGAGATTATTGATGAGACCAAGCGGTCGCTCGGGGCGCGTTCTGGTGGTTCGAGGGGGAGCGACAGGCGCGATTGAGCCGCGTGTCTTCGCACGGGGATGATCCGACGCTTACAGAGACGCGCGGTATCGGACGCGAGCGTTGGGCGCGTCTAGCGGCATGATTTGAGAGGTCTGGCACGTCACGCCCTGCGCCGTGATGCCCGCTCGCAGGTAGATGGCTGTAGGCGCGCGCCAGACCGACCGATCGACCCCGCCAAGGGGGATTCGACATGCGTCAGTATGGCATCGTTGTGGTCGGGGTTTTCGCTCTGCTGGTCTCGGGCTGCGGGGATGGAGGCCAAACACATATCGGACACTGGACGCTCGACACCGAGCGGATGGAAGAGGAGATCAAGGTCAAGGCCGAGGCCGAGGGTGCCGACGGCATGGCGCAGTTCGCGATCTCGATGATCTCGAAGATGGATTTTCAGATGCACCTCCAGGCGGGAGGGGCCTTCGACGGCACCGCGAAGATGTTCGGTGATGTGAACCATGTCGCGGGGCGCTGGGAGATCATGCCCGAGGGGATTGTGATCACGCCGGAGACAATGAATGGTGAGCCCGCTCAGAATGGGCGTACGACCATCGTCACGATGATCGATCGCGATCACCTGCGGGCGGCGGGAGATGGCGATCTGGAAATGGTGTTCGTTCGCGTCGATGACGACTGACCTATCCGTCGACGAAACACCCTCGGCAGGACTCGAACCTGCGACCTCAGCTTTAGGAAAGCCGTGCTCTATCCAACTGAGCTACGAGGGCATGGACCAAGAGTCTAGGGCACTCTGCGCCTGTGCCGAATAGACTTGCCCATGCTCCTCATCATCGGCGTTACCACTGTCGTCGGGGTCCTGACCCTTGTTTTCATCTTGGTCTGTTGGCGCATGCAAGACCAGAACGCTTCGGAGAGGGACCGGCGCTTCAAGGCGAAGCCAACTCAGCCTGCCGGAGATCGGCAAGGCGTCGAGCGTGGTGCCGGATCCTCCGTTGACTGAATGAACGCTACTCGCCGTTTCGAGAGACGAGAGAGGCACACCGCGTTCAGGACTCGAACCTGGGACCTTTGATTCAGGGACTCGATGCCCTCTCCCCCTGGGCCACGAGTGCGCGCTGCGATTCGAGACGCGGCCGCTCGCGGGCGCGGCGCTCACCCGGGCGATCGACCAGCAAGAACAGCAGCGCGATCGGCAGGATCGAGATCATCGTGCCGGCCATGAGCAGGCCGCGGTCGCCGAAGTGGACGTCGCGGGCCTGGGCGAGGGCTACTGACAATGGCATCTTGTCGGGGCTGAGGAGGATGAGCTGTGGCCAGAGGAAGGCGTTCCAGGCAGTCATGAAGACGATGAGCAGGAAGATGGCGGTGGTCGCGCGGACGCCGGGGAGGACGATGTGGCCCAGCAGCGCGCTTGGGGAACAGCCGTCGAGTGTGGCGGCCTGGATGGTCTCGGGGCTGATGGCCTGGCGGATGGCCTGGCGGTAGAGCAGGACGCCGAAGGCGGGAGCCACGGCGGGCAGGATCACGCCCCAATACGAGTTCAGGAGGCCGAGTCGCGAGAGCCAGAGGTAGGCCGGGGCGACGAGGATGGGCCCAGGGACGATCAGCGCGAGCCAGACGGTGGCCGACGCGAACGAGCGTCCTTTCCAGCGCATCGCCAGGGCGAAACCGGCGGCGGAGCAGACGAGCATCGCGATGATGGCCGTCGCGCCCGCGATGAACGCGGAGTTAGCCATGGCGGGGGCGAGTTCCTGGAATGCGCGCCGGTAGTTGGCGCGGGTCAGGCGGTCGAGCGCGAGGCCGGAATCGTCGCGGGGTAAGAGCAATGAGCCCGCGAAGTCCTCGGGAGTCTTGAAGCTGGACAGGAACATCCACGCGAGTGGGGCGAGTGCGAGCAGCACGAGGGGCGCGAGCAGAACTAGGGGCCATTGGGCTCGCAGAGAGCGGGCAGCGCGTGTGATGGAGTTCATGCGCCACTCCTTCGCGAGAAGAGGGCGATCGCGCCGATGATCGCGAGCATGACCAGCGAGAGGAGCCAGCCGATGGCGCTGGCGTAGCCGAGATCGCCGACCTCGAAGCCCTGCTGGTAGAGGTAGGTGACGACGGTGAGGCCGCGATTCTCTACGCCACCGCCCTGGAGCAGGACGAAGGGGAGCTCGAAGGCCTGGATGCTGCCGACGACGCTGAGCAGGACGACCAGGGCGAGGACCGGGCGGATGGCGGGGATGACGACGTGGCGGAGGCGTGAGAGGGGGCCTGCGCCGTCGAGGGTGGCGGCTTCATGGCGCATGGGATCGATATCGCCCATCGCCGCACGCAGGATCATGGCGTTGAGGCCGATATACAGCCACGCGGAGATGATGACCATGGTGGTGATGGGGGCGACCTCGAGCCATGCGAAGTCGAGGCTGGTGCCAACGGTGTCATGGAGCGCGCGGTTGACCAGGCCCGTGCGTTTCTCGAAGGTGACGGCGCCGAGCACGCCGGCGTAGGCCAGGCCCACCATGTGCGGCAGCAGCAATGCCAGGCGCACGAGGCCCTTGGCCCACACGCCCGGGCGATGCAGCAGGAGTGCGACGCCAAGGGCCAGCGGCACCTGGACGAGCACGGAGAAGAACGTGAAGACGCCGGTGTTCCACGCGGCCTTGCGCAAGAGCGGATCGGCGAGGGCGTCGAGGAAGTTCTGTGCGCCGATGTCGGTGGCGATGCGCGTGCCGAAGGTGCGCTGGGAGGCAAGGCCCAGGGAGATCGCGAGGGGATAGGCGGCAAAGAGCGCGACGATGGCGATCATCGGGAGCGCAAGGAGCAGCATCGCGGAGGTGCGGGCTCTCACCTTGCCTCCATTTCGCGCCATGTGCCGAGGCGTTCCATCCGCACGGCCAGTTTGGCTTGCGCAGCTCTGAGTAGTTCGAGTGCGCTTGCCGCGAGCAGATCGGAATCCTGTAAGCCGCCTCGCCGTTCGCGGACGAGCGCGGACAATACCTCGCTGACGAGGTTGAGCGCCTCGTCGTTGAAGACCGACGGGTGCCTTGGGGGGATCTGCCCGGCGAGGTTGATGTAGTCGCGTCCCTTGGCCTGGCCTGCGAAGTAGGGATCCGGAACGTCGTAGACCGGATCGGCCCAGTACTCGGCGATGGGCGTGATGATGTCGCTGGTTTCATAGAGCGAGCGGGCTGACTCGGCGGAGAGATAGAAGCGCTTGGCGAGCGCCCACAGCGCGTCCTGATTCGGGTCGTCGCGTGCGATCCCGAGCATGGTGCCTCCCCAGACGCTGGTGCGCCGCCCGCCGGGCTCGAACGCGGGCAGGGGTATGAGGCGGACCTTCCCCGCGAGCTGGGGCATGTCGCGCTTCCAGACGTTGCACTGCCAATCGGGCATGAACGCGCACACGGCGCGTCCGGAGATGAACTGGCTCTGGCCGCCGGGGGTGTCCCAGCGGGCGTCGGCGGCGATGGGGTCAACGCCCGCGATCCAATCCGAGAGGCGCACGAGCGCGCGGATGTTGGCGTCACTCGTGAGCATCGGCTCGCCTGAGGCGTCGAAGAGCCCGCCGCCGGATTGCAGCAGGAGCAGCTCAAGCTGATCGCGATGGGTGAGGCCGAAGGCGATGGGGTAGTGGTCCTTCTCACCGTCGCCATCCTCATCGACCATGACCTTGCGCATCTCGCGCTCGAAGTCGTCCCAGGTGTTGATGCTCGCGATGTCGACGCCGAAGCGTTCGCAGATGTCCACGCGATAGCTGAGCATGACCGGATGGACGTCGTGGGGCAGGCCGAAGATTTCTTCACCCACCCGCCAAGGGCCGAACGACGCGGGGTTGATCCGTTCGAGAAGGCCCTCATCACGCAGGCGCGGGGCCAGGTCGGTGAATCCGATCGCCTCCTCAGGCCCGGCGAAGGCCCGGGCGGCCATCCGGCGCTCGATCTCGATCAGGCCGGCGAGCGGTGCATCGGAAAGAAAGCCGCCCATCATCCGGCGTTCGAGGGCGGCCATGCCCAGGAGCGTGATGTCCAGATCGGCGGTGATCCCCCACTGCTCGACCTGCTCTCGGTAGAGCTTGGCGTGCCCCTCGGCGAAGGTCCAGAGTTCGTGCGTCGCGGGGGTTGGGTCGGGCCGGATTACGAGCCAGCGCACCGAGCCAAGCGTAATCAGTGCGATTGCGATCGCTAGCAGCGAAAAGGTCCGGGTGAGTCCTTGGATCGCGAGCCAGAGCCTCAAGACGAGCCTGGTCAATGCGATCGCTAGCAGCGAGAGCGACCGACTCAGGCGATGGGATTTCATTGGCGAACCCATGAACGGACATCATCACCTGTTCTCGGCGCGCACGCAAGGGCCGTATCCTGTGAGGTGCCCCGCTACAAGCTCACCATCGCCTACGACGGGACGGATTTCCACGGCTGGCAGAAGCAGGAACCGGATTCTGAGAGCCCGGCGATCCCCTCCCAAGGCCCCATGACCATCCGCGATGGCAGGGCGATCCTGCGGACGGTGCAGGAGGTGGTCGAGCAGGCGGTCCGCAAGGCCGTGCGCGAGCCCGTGCAGGTCCTGGGAGCGAGCAGGACCGATGCGGGCGTCCACGCCTGGAGCCAGGTGGCAGCGTTCACCAGCGAGCCCAGGCCCGAGGCGGGGGTCGGCTGGCCGGCGGATCGCGGGTGTGACACGCTGCTGCGAGCGGTCAACAGCCGCCTGCCCGATGACGTCTTGATCCGTGAGGTCGAGATCGTGGGCGATGGGTTCAACCCGATCGGCGACTGCGAATCCAAGGGGTATTCCTACATCTATCACATCGGCGACACCAGGCCGTTGTGGGATCGGCGGATGGTGTTTCATACCTGGCACGATCTCGATATCGAACGGATGAGGCGGGCGGCGGCGGTTCTGGTGGGCACGCACGACTTCGCGGCGTTCGCGGCGCTCAGCCACGGGCGTCAGACGACGGTGCGGACGGTGCATGGGTGTGAGGTGGTTGAAGAAAGGCACGGAGGCACACAGGCACGGCGGCACGAGGGGGAGGATGTCTCTCTCCCTTCGTCGCTTCGTCGCTTCGTCGCTTCGTCGCTTTCTCCTTCCCGCCTCCGCCTGGACATTTCTGGCGACGGGTTTCTCTACAACATGGTCCGGATCATCGCGGGCACGCTGCATGAGGTTGGGCGGGGCAGGATCGAGCCCGAGTCGATTCTCGAGATCCTCGCCAGCGGCGATCGGCGGCGTGCGGGGCCTACCTTGCCGCCCGAGGGCTTGTGCCTGGAGTGGATCCGATACCCCGCGAGTTGCGATGCATCTGCAATCGCGCCGGAGGTCGGTCGTTGAACTGAGCGGATCGCCCGCGACGCGTACGATTGCACGGCGGCCCGGTGAAACGGGGCAAACTGGAACATTCACGGCGTCCCGGGCGGCGGGCGAGGAGATTCTTCTATGCGGACCAGAAAGACACGGGCGCGGGCCTTCAGCATGATCGAGCTGGTGCTGGTGATCGCGATTATCGGCATCCTGATGGGTGTCGTTGGATACAACCTGTTCGGGAAGGTCGACGACGCGGCGCAGCGTGCGACCGAGGCGTCGATGCGCGTGCTCGGGCAGAGCGTCAAGGACTACAACATCAATCACTCGCGGACCAACCCGCCCACTCTCCGGGCGCTCATCGACGCGAAGATCATCGACGACAATGGCCTCACGGATGACTGGGGCACGTCTTATTTCTACAACCCCGAAGGCATGGCGGGCAGGGAGTTCTCGCTGCTGTCGGCGGGCAAGGATAAAGAGTTCGGCAACGCCGACGACATCGATTACTGGACCATTTTGACCAAGAGAAACTGAAGCCGTGACTCTCAATCGCGTACATCGACGGGGTTCTCGCGCTCGACGCGGCATGACGCTGCTGGAGGTCGTTTTGGCGATCGCGGCGCTCGGGCTGGTCGCCGCCAGCGCGACCACGACGCTGAGCTATCTGTACGGCGCGCAGGTGCGTGAGCAGCGTCAGTTGGCGGCGGGTGAGCTGGCGCATCGGTTCATTCTCATACACATGGACGAGCCGAACGAGATGCCGAGTCAATCCGAGACGACGGCGTACGCGAAGGATTTCTATCGCTATGAGCTGGAGGTCGCGCCGGTCGGGCTGAATCCCAGTCCGCACGTCGCCAGCGCCCTGGCGGACCGGCGCAACGAGTCGCCGGTGTCGATCGACCGGCTGGAACAGATCACGGTGCGAGTCTGGCTGAGCGAGGACTCGGGCGGGTCGAGCCGGTTCGATTCCGACGTGCCCAACGCCGTGCTCGTCCGCCTGATCGATCCGCATTTCATCAATCGCAACCACGATTCTGCCCTCAAGTTTTTCGAGGACGAGAAGCGACGCAATCAGTTCATCCAGGAAATTCTTGGAGCCGGGCGATGAGACGCGCCTTCACCATGCTCGAACTCGTGCTGGCCATGTCCATGGCCTCGATGGTGGGTGTGGGCGCGTTCGCGGTGCTCAACATGATGAATCGCGGCGACAGAACGCTCGAGAGTCGCTCGACCCAGGTCCGCGAGCTGGCGACGCTGCACGGATTGCTCCAGGACGCCCTCGGATCGCTGGTCATGTCCAACGCCCAAAGGCCGGACACGAACGTCGGCGGCGAGTCGCTCGATCAGGACCTCGAGGGCCTGATGGAGTTTGGTGGGATCGACGACGACCAGCCGGTGCGCCCGCGGATGATCCTGCGTGCGGATTCTTCGGGGCTCGCGCTGAGCGCGGAGGGTCGCAACACGCCGCAGTCCTTTGAGCTGGTGCTGCGCGACGGCATCGCGTCGTACAACGAGCCCGAGGGGCTGAGCGATGCGGAGCTGGCGGCGCTGCAGCGCGGGCGAGAGGCAGTTCGCGGCGTGCTCGAACTGCGCCCCGAGGGCTCGGCGTGGGCCTTGTGGTGGCGCCCGGTCGATGAGCACGGCGGGCCGATCAGGGACGACCACGAGAGCCATCGCGAGCAGAGCGCCCTGCGCCTGTGCGGCGGGCTCAACGGGTTCCAGTGGAAGGCCTTCTACAGAGGCGATCGCCTTCTTACTTACATGGCGACGTGGTCCAACGATTTGCCGGCGTATTTCGAGCTGGAGGTTTCGACCACGACCGGCTTGTACGCGAGTTGGATGTTCGAGGTCGGCTGGACGACAGCCGCGGAGACCCGGGAGATTGCCGATGAAGGCGCCGGCGCGAATGCCGACGGTGGCGACGCGGCGGCCTCGGGTGGCGCCGGCGGCGGTGCGACCGATGGTGGCGGGAGCTTTGCGGGGCAGGGGGGCGGGTCCGGCGGGACGCGCTCCAGCGGGGGCGGCGATTCCACGGGCGGGACGACCGCAGGCGGAAACTAGGCGATGGCACGAACCAACAGCCCATCCCGACGCGCCTACGCCCTGGCTCTCACGATGATCGTGCTGGTCATCGTCTCCATCCTGACCGTGGTGATGCTCGACCGCCAGGCGACGGTCACGCTCGCGGTCCGCAGGCAGCTCGATCAGTACCAGGAGCATCACGGCAAGAAGGGCCTGGCGGAGGTCGTCGAGGCGTATCTGCTGATGCTCCAGAACGTGTCGATGTCGGATCTGATCGAGGAGGATCCGCATCTGTTCGACCTGGAACTCGCGGATCGTTCGATCGTCTCGATCAGCTTTCAGGACGCCCAGGGGCGGGTCCTGGCCTATCCCAACAAGCTCGACCCCGCCATGCGTGGCAAGGCCCAACAGGTGCTGGCGAATCTCAGAGGGCTCGTCGGACCCGAGCGGCTCGCTCGCCTCACCCGCCCGGAAGGGCCGATGGCGATCGACGCGCAGTCGGCCGACGAGGCGGTCATCCGGGCCGCGGCTCGGGTGGCGACCCAGGATGTCGAGCTGGGGGATCGTCTGAGCGATGAGTTGCTCCGGGCCCGGGCCGATCATGAGCTGACCCGCTCGGACCTGGGACGGATCTCGACCAATCTTGAACTATCACCCGAGCAACGGGGCGACACGACCGAGCTGTTCACGGTGCAGCCGTCGATCTGGGGCGTGCGGGTCGAGCTTCGCATGCCGAGATTTGGCAACCAACCCGAGCGGGTGGTGTCGGCGTACGAGGGTCTGGTGCAGATGGGGACCGGGCGGAACCGGCGGACCGGACGGGGAAATGTGTTTCTTTCATTCGAGCCGGTCGATCTCGCCGAGCAAGGCAGAGGGGCTGAGTAGAGTCCGGACGGGTCGAGTTGACGGGAGGATCCCATGCAGCGGTCTCAGGCAAGGTCATGGACACTGATCGCCCAGGTTTCGACCATGGGTCTGGTCGCGTTGGTGGCGTTTGTGGCGGTGGCGGGCGTGCCCGGCATGACGGCACCGGCGAGCGGGCTGCCGGCGATGCCCGAGCCGGATGTGGTGGATCCGCAGGCGAGCGCCGGGGATGCCCAAGCGATCGCTCAGAAGATCGAGATCGACCTGATCATCGAGAGCCTCAAGAGCCTTCCCAACGCGCCGGAGATTGTCCAGACCGCGGGGCCAGGGCCGGATGAGCCCGACACGACCTCGGGTTCGCCCTCGCTGGTCGCGTTCCTGGGCGCGGTGATCGCGAGCAATCATCGTGCCGCGATGCTCAGGGCCGGCGATGACAAGGCCTGGGTCGGCGAGGGTCAATCCAAGGACCTGGGCGGGCGTTCGGTCCGCGTGCTGGAGGTTCACAGCGACTATGTGCGGCTGGAGATCGACGGTGGCGAGCAGCGGCTCGACCGAGCCGAGCGCACGGGCAGCGCGGTGGCGAGCGTGTTGCGATCCGAGGACCGTGATGGCGTCAACGCGATGGACTTCGGCGGTCGGCGACGGGGGCTCGAGGACGCCCGCAACGAGATGCTCCGGGCTCCGACGAAGGATCGTCTGCAGGCTCAGCGGAGCGCTAACGCCTTGCTGGAGCGTGCCCGGGAGATGGAAGAGACCAACCCCGAGGGTGCCGAGCAGTTGCGCAAGCGGGCCGAGCGAATTCTGTCTATCAATCCGAATCTCGGAATCGCCGGGAGTACCGGGGGTGCGATCGTGCAGGATCCCGAGAGGTGAGCCCACCGATCTGTCTTCTTGAGCGCGCCTGTCAGGGCGACGCGATCGAGCGTGTGACGCTGACCGGCGAACGCCTTGAGGAATCGTGGACGCCCGACGCGTCGATGGGGGTTTCGGACCGCCCGCGCGCTGCCGCCCGCTGGGTCTCGCAGATCGTGACCAATCACGCCGAGCGTGCCCTGGCGCTGGTCTGCCTGGATGCCAGCGGGTCGTTCGCCTCGTGGACCCGCCCCACCACGCGCGATGCACGCATCATCGAGACGGTGATCCGCCAGAGCGATGGAGAGTCGCTTGTCGGCGTCGGCGCGGACCTCACGAGCTTTGAGGACGCGAGCGTGGGCGAGGGGCTTGTCGGCCCGGATCTGGCGTCGCCCGGCGGGGGACTGTTCCAGGTCGTGCTGGACGATGAGCCCGATGGCGACATGATGTCGAGGGCCGCGGTTCTGGCGGTCCGCGATCCGGCGGCGGGCCTGTTTCTCGATGAGCTCGACGCCCTGGGCGTTCGGGTACACGCGGTGGATTCGATCTGGCACCTGATCGCGGCGGCGTGGGATCCTTCGACGCCGCTGCGCGAGCACGCCGACGAGGGTGAGCTCGTTGTCGCCAGCGATGCGCCGCTGTCTGCGGTGTGCGTGCTCGATGGAGAGGGCAAGCTCGTCTGGTCGTGGGCGCGGGGAGGGCGTCTGGTCGCGGCGGGCCAGATCCGCGTGCCGGCGCGCGACGGCTCGGTCCATCTGCGTGAGGGATCGCTCGCACGCCTGAATGCCGATTGGCTCGCGTGGTCCAGCCAGCTCGGGGAGGCGCCGCGACGGGTTGTGTTCGTCGCCTCGCGCGCCGAGGGCGATGACAGCGACATGCTTTCGGCCCAGATGATCCGCGACGGCCTCTCGAAGGCGCTGCCGCTGGCAACGGTGGACCTGGCGCTGGTCGACGATGCGCTTGGCGAGACGTGCCGGCGTGTCGCGGGGTATCGGGGTGAGGCGATCAGCCCGCCGACGGACCCGTCGCGATCGCTTGTTGCGCTTGCCAATCGCCCATCGCGTGCGCACCGGGGGATGCATCGGTGGCTTGCGATCTCACTGTTGGCTGTTGGCGTGCTCGGCGCGGCTGTCGCCGGCACGTTGCTGGATCAAGCGTCAGAGTATCGCGCCGGCGCGAAGGCATTTCGTGAAGAGCTGGCGCGGGTGTACCAGTCGTCGAATCCGCCCGAGCCGGCCTCGGGCATGTCGGCCGTGACGAAGCTGCAGAAGATGGTCGCCGACGCGGAGCAGAAGCGGGACGAGGACGACAACATCACGGCGCCCCGACCGGTTCTCGAGGAACTCGACACGCTGCTGTTCGTGCTGAGCCTGTATTACGATCAGGGGCTGGAGCTTGAGCACCTCGACCTCGGCGGGGGAATCCTGACCAACCGGGTCGTCGTCTCGGTCGCAGAGACAAGCGTCTACGAAGAGCTGATCAGCAGCCTCAACAGCATGGATTCGGCGATCGACTGGGGACCGCCCAGCGTCAGGAACCAGCGCAATCGCATCGATGTCACACTCACCGGGAGTTGGCGATGAACCTGACCCGCGATGATCGCGACGAACTCGCAACGGCGGCGCTGGTCGCAGAGCGACGCAACCGCCCGCGCGGATTAGTCATACTCTGCGGAATCGTGGCGGCGATCACGGTCGTCGTGCTGCTCTGGTCAACGGTGTCGGTCTTCAGGGCGCGGAGCGCGCAGTCCGACCAGCTGGGATATCTCACGCAGACCCAGTCGCTGGTCGCGACGCTCCAGAGCCTGAGATCATCGGGCCAGAATAACGGCCTGGAGGATCCGTTCGAACCTCTCCCGAATCTGCTGACGACGATTGAGGATCTGGCGGTCGGTGCGGGGCTCGTCAAACCAAACCTGCCGACGCGCACGCGTGAGGGGCGGGGCTCGATCCGGGAGGTTCGCCGGAAATATAGACAGTTCCGTGAGAATGATATCGCGAAGGTCCTGACGTGGATCGATTCGGTTGTGAGCGATATTCCGGGCGTGTTCATCCACCAGCTCAAGATCGATCCAGTTGAAAACACATGGATAATCGACGTCACGTTCTCGCGATGGGAAAGGCAGTCATGACGCGTCCGATGCTCTTGCTAGCGGCTCTTGCGATCTCCGGATGCACGGTATATCCCGAGAAGATGACGCCCGATCCCAAGAATGTCGAGGCCGTGATCGCCCAGGCCCAGTTGCGCCAAGAGGCGATGGCCCGGTCTGAGCAGCTGACGGTCGAGGGTGATGCGCTGATGGCGCGAGATCTGGAGCGGTCGATCGAGAAGTATCGCGAGGCGATCCGCACTTGGCCGCGAGCGCCGATCGCGTACAACAACCTGGGGTTCGCGCTGCTCAAGCGTGGCGAGACCGGCGACCTGCGCGATGCGCACGACGCCCTGCTCATCGCCGCCGAGCAGATGCCGACCGATGCGCGTCCGCTGCACAACCTTGGGGTGCTGATGATGCGTGTGGGGCGGAACAGCGAGGCGTACAAGCGGTTCGCCGAGGCGTTGGAGCGAGACCCCAACGATCTCGGCTCGCTCAAGGGGATCGTGCAGGCGGCGCATGTGCTCCAGCGTTCGGACGAGACGACGCTCGGGTATGTGCAGCGGGCGCAGTTGTACCTGGCCAGTTCGCCGGAGTGGGGTCCGTATCTGGCGCGTCAGCGCCTGCGGATCAAGCAGGAGTTGCAGCGCGAGTACGGGTCCGGGTACGAGATGGACGACGGGTAGTCGCGGGTTGGAATCGGCGACAAACTAGAGGCAATCCCTAAATCGCTGATTCACCACAGAGCGAAGAACAGAATCAGGATTCACCACGGAGTTGCACGGAGTGACACGGAGTAGGAAGAGAACGGGGGGTGGGAAGAGGGCCATGTGTGC
>CBDVAM010000023.1:0-36165 GCA_965371965.1 uncultured Phycisphaerales bacterium | reverse complement strand
CTTGCTGGAGGCGCTTGCCGGGCGTCGCCAGGCACTCGGCGAGGACAATCTCGATACCGCAGACTCGCGGAGCCTACTTGGGTCGCTCTATCGAGAGCTCGGGCGACTCGACGAAGCCGAACCCATCTACCTCCAGACGCTGGACTATCGGCGGCGCGTGCTGGGCGACGAGCACAACGACACGATCGCCGCCATGAACAACGTCGCGGCTCTCTACTTCAGCAAGGGAAACTATGAAGAGGCACGCCGACGATTCGAGGACCTGCTTCAGGTCAGTCTCCGCGTCTTCGGTGAAGAGGATGAGGCAACCGTCATGGCCAGATTCAACCTCGCCGCGCAGCTCGTTGAACTCGGTCGGTTCGACGAAGCAGAACCACTGCATCGCGAAGTAGTGGACATTCGTCGGCGCATCCTCGGACCGTCACACCCCAACACGCTCGTCTCTATGGCCCTGCTTGGCGATGTCTACCGAGAGTTGGATCGCTACGACGACGCCGCGCCACTGCTTGAAGAAACAGTCGAGATCGCGAAAGAGTCTATGCCACAGGGCCATTGGCTCATCGGCTACTTCCTCTCTAGGAGAGGGTATTTGCTGCGAGACCTGGAGGAATACGAGCTCGCCGAGACGGTGTTCTTGGAGGCATACGAGATTCTCGCGGATGCCTTTGGCCGTGATCATGCGCGTGCTTCGAGCGTTGCCCGCTCGATCGCCGCGCTCTACGACGCCTGGGGCAAACCCGAGCAGGCAGAGCCATGGCGAGCACGCATGGCGGCTGCGGGAGGGTGAGTTAGGCCAGCTCTTCGATCCTCGCGAGGATCTGATCGCTCGTGAGGTTCTCTTGTAGTTTCTCATCGAGAAGGGCGACGGGGGCTGTGCCGCAGGAGCCGAGGCATTCGAGTTCGATGAGTGTGAACCTGCCGTCGTCGGTGGTCTCGCCGACGTCGATGCCGAGCTTGTCCTTGACGGCCTGGGTGATCTTTTCGTGCCCGCAGAACTCACACGCGATCGAACGACAGACGGCGATGACGTGCTCGCCCTTGGGCTTGAGCCAGTACTCCTCGTAGAAGCTGGCGGTGTCGAGCACGTCGGCGGGTGCGATTTCCAGCAGCTCTGCGATCTCGAGCATGGCCTGCTTGGGCACCCAGCCGTACTCGTGCTGGATCATGTGTAGGGCCGGGAGCAGGGCGGCCATCTGCGTCTCATAACGGGGGAAGATCTCATCGCGGAGCGTCTTGCGCATGGCGTCGGTGAGGTAGGGCTCGGCGCGTCTTTGGACACGCATGGTCGCGGAGTCTTTGGTGATCCAGGCCATGGGGGCGATCTTAGGCCGGCGCGGTTCTCGGGCGGAGCGAGGCGAAGTTCTGGGGTGGAGGCGGGGGTTGTGGTCCAGATGGGCTGAGTTTGGCGGTGGTATGGGTCCGCGTTGGGGGGATTGGCGGTCTGGGCTTGGGTCTTTGCTGGCACGGAGCGATAGGCGTGAGCCGGTGGCGTGAATGCCGGCTCAAAGGGGATAGCAATGCACAAGAACAGCCGTACGCCGGAGCCCATTTCGGGCCTCTTCAGTGGTCTTGAGTCCCTTGAGGAGCGTCGGTTGCTCTCGGCGGACCTTGTGGGGTCGAACCTTCGGATCGAGGGCACCGACGCCAACGACGTGATCGTGATCGAGGCCGGCGAGGGCGACGGGCAGGTCGTGCTGAGCGGCGTTGACGGCGTGGAGGACGGGACCGTGTTCTCGGGCGTTGATCGCATCGGCGTGAAGCTGGGCGATGGCGATGACATCGCGACCATTCTGGGCGCGATGCGCACGACCGACGGGGACATCATGGCGATCCGCATCGCCGGCAACTTCGGCGACGACCAGCTCTTCGGCGGCGACTCGCTGGACACGTTCCTCGGCGGGCCGGGCGATGACGTGCTCGAGGGCGGGAGCCACGGCGACTTCCTGTACGGCGGGGCCGGTTTTGATGATCTCTTCGGCGGCGATGGCGACGACTTCATTCAGGGCGGACGGCACGGCGACGTCGTGCGCGGGCATGACGGCGTCGATCAGCTTCTGGGCGGACGCGGGTTCGACACCGTGGTCGGCGGCGGGGGCAGCGATGTCATCTTCGGCGGCTGGGGCGCGGACACCGTCGTCGGCGGCGCGGGCAACGACGCCATCCACGGTGACAGGGGCAACGATGTCATCCGGGGCGGCAGTGGCGCAGACGAGATACATGGTGACGGCGGCGCCGACGAGGTGTTCGGCGGCATCGGGCAGGACTGGCTCTTCGGCGGCGAGGGCGACGACACGATCACCGGCGGTGATGGCAGCGACACCATCCTCGCGCCCCCTTCGGAGGTTCAGGACGCCTCCGACGAGGACGCCAAGTGGGTTGATTCAGCGGGCAACGAGCTGGACTTCAGCGCGTTCACCGACGATTTCTGGACCGCACTGGGCACGGTTTCTGACGCACTGAGAAGCGGTAACGTCGATCGCATCGACAGCACGCTGGATGAACTTGCCGGCGCGCTGGAAGAGCAGGCCGAGGCGTTCTTCGATCTGCTGGGCGAGATCGTGGATGACGCTCCGGTCGAGCAGGACACGTTCACGGAGTTCCAGGAGACGGTCTCGCAAGTTGCTGACGGCGTCGAGGAGTTCTTCGAGGAGCTCGCTGACGAGGTGGTCGATGATTCGAGCGACAGCGACGACGACGGGAATGCCGGTGAGGGTGGCGACAACAGTGGTAGCGGATCGACATTCGACCTGTCGTTCCTCGAGGGCGAGAATGTTCCGCCGAGTTTCCTTGAGGCGATCGATATTCTCAAGGGCGTGGTCGGGGGCGAGCTTCCCGATGAGTTCTGGGAGAGCGCCCGGCGACTGCTGGACAACCAGGATCGATTCATCGACCGTATCGAGACGCTGACATCGATGCTGTCGCCCGAGCTGCTCGATGGGCTGAAGGACCGCGTCGATGTGCTCATGGAGGCAATATTCGCCGACGGGTTTGACCCGCGGGTGGACCCCGAGGGGTTCGCGGCGGAGGTTGAGGTCCGCATCGCAGACGCGTTCGGCGAGTTTACTGGCGAGCAGCGCGACGCGGTGTTGAACACCATCCTCGCCGGCGCCCGGCGCGACTCGGCGGCGGAGCACCTCGTAGAGATCGCCCTGGAGCTTGGCGGCGGCGTGCTGCCGACAGAGTTCTGGGAGGCGTGGGAGCGTGCGGGCGATGAGGCCAACGGCACCGTCGATGGCGAGTTCCCCGACGAGTATCAGCGGGCGATCGAGATCCTGACCGCTCTGTTGGGCGGCGAGGTTCCCGGCACGTTCTGGGATCGATTCGACGCGTTCAGGATTGCCATCGACAACACCAACGAGGCGTTCAACATGGTTCTGGAGTCGATGGACGACGCCCAGCGCCTAGAGCTCGCACCGTGGCTTTGGGACTTCGCCGATGAGCTGATCGATGCCGGCTATGAGCCCGGTGGCGACATCGCGGCGTTGATCGCGACGATCGATCCGGAGGTCGCCGCGCGGTTTGATGGCGCGACCGACGCGACCATGGCTGCGGTCGGCGTGCTGCTGGACGCGGACTTCCGCGAGCATCAGCTTGAGGAGGCGGTGTTCGAGGTTGTGCTGGATCTGCTGGGCGGCGTGCTGCCGGTGGAGTTCGTCGATGCCTGGGAGGATGCCGGGGACGACTTCTCGAACGAGTTCGATTTCCTGTACCAGCCGGGCGTCCCGCCGTCGTTCATTGAGGCGGTCGAGATTCTCAGGGCTGAGGTCGGTGGCGAGCTTCCCGAGGATTTCTGGAATCTGGCCAGCAGGCTGCTGGACAACCAGGGTCGATTCATGGACCGCCTTAGCGAGTTCACGTCGCTGCTTGATCCCGACCAGCTCGTCGGCATGAAGGACCGTGTGGACCTGTTCATGGAGTCCCTGTTCAACGACGGGTTTGATCCGCGGGTCGATCTGGAGGCGTTCGAGGCCGAGCTGGAGATCCGGCTCGCCGACGTGTTCGCCGACATGACCCGGGAGCAGCGTGACGCGCTCGAGGGCGTGATCCGCGCGGGCATCCGGCGCGACTCGGCCGTTGCGGAGCTCGAGGCGCTCGCGCTTCAGCTTGGCGGCGGCGAGCTGCCCCCGGAGTTCTGGGATGCGTGGCAGCGTGCGGGTGACGAGGCCAATGGCCTGGTGCACGGCGTGTTCCCGCCGCAGTTCGATGAGGTGATCGGATTGATCTCCGACGTGCTCGGCGTGGAGTTGCCGGGCGAGTTCTGGGATCGTTTCGACGCGTTCTTGTTCTCGATGGGAGACCTGGGATTCGCGTTTGACCAGGTGCTGTCGTCGATGACCGATGACGAGCAGTTCGAGCTGCTGCCGTTCGTGTTTGATCTTGTCGACGCGATGCTCGCCGCGGGGTATACGCCCGGCGCCGACTTTGCGTCGTTCATGGCGCAGATCGATCAGACTCTGGCGTCGCGGTTCGAGAGCGCTAGCGAGGAGACGTTTGGCGCTCTTGGCGAGCTGGTGGAGGTGCAGTTCCGGGCCGATGAGTTCGAGGACGGCGTGCTTGGGCTGCTCGGCGAGCTGTTCGGCGGCCAAGTTCCGCAGGAGGTCCTCGATGCCTGGGAGGCCGCCCTTGATTTCACCGACGGTGACCACGGTGGCGACCATGGCGGCGGCGTGGACGAGCTGGTCGGGCTCGACGGCGTGATGCCGCAGGAGTTCTTTGACGCCATCGACGTTGTTCAGGCGGTGCTGACGAGCGAGTTGCCGCCGGACTTCTGGGTCGATGTCGAGTTGCTGGTGCAGTCGGTTGGCACGTTCGCGGGCAACTTCGGCGCGGTCATGGCGACACTGGACCAGGCCCAGCAGGAGCAGCTCGCGTTCCCGATTCTTGACATCAACAATTTCCTCTATGATCTCGGGTATCGCGCAGACAACGATTCGGTCGTCGAGACCTTCATCGCTCAGCTCGATCCTGAGTTCATCGCGATGATCGACAGTGTCAGCGCGGAGACCCGAGACGCGATGTTTGTGCTCTTCGCTGAGGGGGCGCGTCGTGCGGACCTCGCCGACATAGTTGAGCAGAAGCTCTTCGATAACGTCGATGCTATTGGCGTCGCCATGCCCGATGAGTTCTTTATTCTCTGGGACCTGGCGGGCGATCTGGTGCTCGGTACCTGAGCGCGTGACATCAGTATTTCGGGGCCCGGGCCGAGGAGTCGGCCCGGGCCCTTTTTCTTTCATTGTGGCGTCGTCGGCGATAGCGGACCCGCTCCGCTCTTGGCAAGACGCGGCTGCGACCGATGGTGACTTGTGTGCGGGCTTTGTCGTCTGGGCAATGGCGTGAACGCCAGAAGGCTGGGCAAGAGACCTGGGCGACCTCTGGATCGAAACCGAGTGTTTGCACAGGCAGGGGTTTGCGATCCAACGGAGGGGTTTCTCATGCGCACGGGCTACGGGCGGCTTTGGACGGGCAATCGGAACGCGATCGGGTTCTCGGGCTTTGAAGCACTCGAAGCACGCCGGATGCTCTCGGCAAGCTTCGAGGATGGCGTGCTGCGGATCGAGGGATCCCAGGACGCCGACGCGATCATCATCGAGGCGGGTGAGTTTGATGGTGTGGTCTTGGTCACGGGCGTACCGGGCGTCGCAGACGGCACGGAGTTCTCGGGCGTCGATCGGATCCGAGTGGCGCTGGGACGAGGCGACGACAGGTTCGAGCTCGTCGGCGCGATGCGCACGAGCGACGACATGGCGATGCCCGTGCGGGTCTTCGGCAATGCCGGCGATGATGTGTTGCGTGGCGGCAACGCGCTCGATGAACTCTTCGGCGGCGCCGGTGATGATGTGTTGCGAGGCGGGCTGCGGCGCGACCGGCTCTTGGGCGGACTCGGCAACGACCTGCTCGCGGGTGGGCTGGGTGACGATTTTCTCCACGGCGGGCAGAACGCCGACGTTGTGCGGGGTCAGAGTGGAGCGGACTCGATCTTCGGCGGGCTCGGATTCGATCGCCTCGTCGGCGGGTCGGGGTTGGACACCATCTGGGGTGGCATGGGCGACGACGTGGTCATCGGCGGGGGCGGCGCAGACCTGATCCATGGCGGCGCGGGGGCTGACCTGCTTCGCGGCGGGCTCGGGGGCGATCGCATCTACGGCGATGCGGGCGCCGATCAACTCTTTGGCGGCATCGGACAGGACTGGCTCTTTGGCGGGCAGGACGAGGACAGCCTGATCGGCGGTTTGGGGCGCGACACGCTGCTGGGTGCGGTCAGCGAGGTCGAGGACCGGTCTGAGCTTGACGCGCTCTGGGTGGATGGCGACGGCAACGAGGTCTCGTTTGACTCCTTCAGCGATGAGTTCTGGGATGCGCTGGCGATTTCCAGCGACGCGCTGCGGGACAACGCGATCGACGATCTCGAGGTCGAGCTCGACCAGCTCGAGATCGCGGTGGACGAGAACGCCGAGGCGTACTTTGCGCTGCTGAGCGAGACGCTGAGCGATGCGGAGGTCCAGGACGCGGCGATGGACGCGTTCTCGGATGTCATGCGCCAACTGGGCGAGGAGTTCGACGACTATCTCGATGACCTCGCCGACGATCTGATCGGCGATGTCCGCGACGGGTTCGACGACCTGTTTGGCGACCTGTTCTGAGCCTCAGGGCCGATCCTCGCTCGGATCGCTCTTGGGACTCACGTCGGGATCGGGTGGCGGGTTCGCGCTGGTCCTCAGTTCATGCACGCCGGGGCTGAATCGCAGCGGGGACAGCAGGGTGGTATGGGGACGGAACCGCCCGTCGGGGTCACGCACGACGCTCTGGCTGAAGATCTTTGGCGCCTCGTCGAGCTCGTCCTCGGGCATCGGCGGGAACTCCGCCATCTCGCCCCAGCGGACGCATTGGATGGGCGTTCCGCTTGGGGCGGTGAGCAGCACCCAGTCGCCGGCGTTGGCAAGGCCGGTGAGATTGGAGTCGTTGCGTGCGGTGAAAACCCAGGCGTCGTGGAAGAGGTCGTGCTTGGCGGGCGGGGCCTTGCGGTCATCGCCGACGGGGCCGACCCACTTGCACTCATGCCCGTTGAAGACGACCGCGATCTCGCCCGGGGCGAGTAGGAGGTCCGGGAAGCGGAATCGGAACTGTCCGAGGTCCTCGGGGTTGCGGTCGGTGAGGGTGTAGCCGCGCAGTTGGATCGGCGTGTCGTGGGGATTGATGATCTCGATGAACTCGTCGCCGGCGGCAGAGCGCGAGTTATCGAGATTGGCGTCACCCTCGTAGGTGGGAACCGCGTATAGCACCTCGGTGATGAGCGGGTGGAGCGGCGTGGTGGGAGCGGAGGCTTCAGTGGCGTCAGAGGGTTGCGTGGATCCGAAGGACGCGACGCACGACAGGGCTAGGATGCTTGTGGACACCGCGGCAGTGTACCAGCGCTTTGATCCCCTACAAAGCCCCACGGACAGGCCGCACCCTGCCAAAGCCCATACACAAACTCGCACCCAGGAGGCGCACGATGAACAGACAGAGCCAATCCGAGATTCGGGCGAGCGAAACCCTTTTCGAGCCACTTGAGCAGAGGACGCTGCTGAGCGCCCAGTTGCTGGACAACGGAACATTGGATGTTTTCGGCTCGCGTGATTCCGAGACGATCGTCGCCCAGGAGGTCGCGGGTGCGGGCGGGCAGGTGCGTCTCTTCGGGGTGCCCGGCGTCGAGGACGCGACCGTCTTCGAGGGCGTTCGAAAGCTCCGGATCAGAATGCGGGCCGGCAATGATCTGTCTCGGATCGACGGCACGCCGCTGGATACCGAGGGCGGGATCATGGAGATCCGGATCTTCGGCGGCGCGGGCAGAGATCAGCTTGAGATCGTCTCGACCGACGGCAGGCTGATCGGAGGCAGGGGCAACGACACGCTCTTCGGCGGCCTGGGGGAGAACAAGCTTGTGGGCGGTCCGGGTGCGGACTTCCTCGCCGGCGGTGGGGGCGACGACATACTCGTGGGCAACACCGGTCGTGATCGGCTCTTCGGCGAGGGCGGGGATGACCTGCTTCGCGGCGGGCGGGCCAACGATCTGCTCCGCGGCGGTTCGGGCAATGACACGCTCTTTGGAGGGACGGCGGACGACGATCTGTTCGGAGGCTCGGGCTTGGATCAGGTGAGTGGATTAGCCGGCTCGGACACGTTCCGCGGCACGTTCTTCGAGTGGGAGGATTTCAACAGCGAGGACAGGTTCCATAGCGACCTGTTCGACACCGATCCGCGGGCCGTGACCCTTCCAGACGCGTTCTGGGCGGAGATGAACGCGATCGACGCGGCTTTCGACTTCGGCATCGCCGATGACGTGTGGCTGGCGGTCAGCGCGATCCAGCATGTCTATGCGGCGGCACCGGCGGAGGTCGCGGCGTTTCAGGACGCGCTCGACCAGCTCTCCGACGACGATCGAGACACGCTCGGGCAGGATGCCCTGGGCATTTTTACGGATTTTCTCGACGGGTTTGATGATCCCTCGGACATCGACTCGGGTGATCTGAGCGGGTTGTTTGTGGACCTCTCGGGCCTGATGTCGGGTGAGGTCGGCGGCGCGTTCGAGGCGTTGGTGGACGCGATCCAGGGCGATCAGGACCTGCTCGAGAGTGTTGTGCTGGGTGTGCAGGAGATGGCGACTGGGCAGTTTCCGGCGGAGTTTGCGGCCTTGGTAAATGATCTTCTGTTTGGGGTATAGCTCGCCATTTGGCCGATTCATTGGCATTGTCCTTTGGACGGGCCGCGTGGGGTCTCACAGGAGTCTGTGGTGGCGCGGGGCTCGCAAGCATGGAGAGGCTGAGTCATGCACGCACACGAACTTCTCGGACGGACGACGATGTTTGAGGCTCTCGAGGCCAGGCGGCTGCTCTCGGCCGAGCTGCTGGACTCGGGGACACTCGACCTGTTCGGCAATGGCGGCGACGACATCATCATCGTCCAGGAGGGCGATGTTGCGGGGAGCGTGACCGTCTTCGGCGTGCCGGGCGTTGACGACGGGACGGTCTTCGAGGGCGTGCAGAAGTTGCGCGTCAAGCTCGGCGGGGGCAACGATCAGGCCCGCATCGACGGCAACCCGCTGACGCCCGATGGCGACGCCATGACCATCATCATGCTGGGGGCAAAGGGACGCGATGCCCTCGAGTCGGTCACGGCGCCGGCCAAGCTCGTGGGCGGGCTCGGGAGCGACACGCTCTTTGGGAGCATCGCCCGCGACAAGCTCGTGGGCGGCAGGGGCAATGACGTGCTCGCCGGCGGTGCGGGCGGTGACACGCTCGTCGGCGGCATCGGCAACGATCTTCTCATGGGCGAGGCCGGCAACGACCTGCTGCGGGGCGGGCTCGGCAACGACACGCTCCGGGGTGGACGCGGCGCGGACGAGCTCATCGGTGGACGCCACGACGACGACCTCTTCGGCGGGTTCGGACGCGACAGCCTGCTAGGCATGGGCGGAAAGGACACGTTCCGCGGCGACTTCGAGGAGTGGGAAGACTTCCGCCAGAGCGACGCGTTCTTCTCCGCCCGATTCGCCAACAACCCCGAGGCCGTCACGCTGGGGAGCGACTTCTGGGTTGTGCTCAATGAGCTGGACACGCAGTTCCTCGATGACTTCCCCGACGCGGTGTGGGATGCGGTCGATGCGGCCCAGCACTTCATGGCCACATGCGGGCGGGCGGTGCAGCGGTTCGGCGAGGAGTTGGAGGCGTTGTCTGATGGCGAGCTGGAGGCCATCGCGTTTGGGTTGATCGAAGTGTTCGAGAACTTCGACAGCAGTTTCGGAGGCGACCCGGCAAACATCGATCCGCAAGACATCGAGAATCTGCTCGACGATATCCGCGGCGTGATGCCCGGCGAGGTCGGGCGCGCCTTCCAGCGGCTGATCGATTGTGTGCAGAGCGAGGCGGGCACCCTTGCCAGCCTGACCGACGCGGTGCGGGCGTCCGGCGACGCGGACCTGCCCGATGCGTTTACCGAGGTGCTGGGCACCGTGCTCCTGGGCATCTAGGAGCGCGTGGATAACGAAGAGTCTTGGAATCCCCCACGCTCGGCGTGGGTTTTTTTCTTGCGATGCTCTTCGGCGGGTGCCCCGGCGCGCACCAGACCGCTTCTCGGGCCTTGCTCATGGGAGAATGTGAACTTGGGTAATCTGTCCCGATTGCGCCTCTGTGCATTCGGGCGGATGTCGCGATTGCGCGGCCTATTCGTTTGAAACTGTCTGCATCTCGGGGCACGCTGGGGGTGAGGGTGAGGAGAGAACACAATGACAGACATGAATGAGTGCGCACAGTTTGATCATCTCGAGCCTCGTACGCTGCTTTCGGCGGCGATAGAGGATGGGGTCTTGAGCTACGAAGGCACCCAGCGAGCGGACTCGGTTGTTATCGAGGCCGGTGAGGAGTTCGGGCAGGTGCTGCTCTTCGGCGTGGCGGGCGTCGAGGACGGGACGCTCTTTGAGGGCGTTGATAGAGTGCGAGGCGAACTGCGTGGCGGCGATGACCGCTTCGAGATTCGCGGCTCGCTCCTGGATACCTCCGGCGAGACCATGGTGGTCAGGACCAGCGGTGGATCCGGCGACGATGTGCTGATTGGCGGCGACTCGCTCGATCACTTGAATGGCGGATCCGGCAACGACTTCATCGACGGCGGTGCCGGCGACGACAGAATCCACGGGCGACAGGGTCACGATATCCTGCTCGGCGGCGATGGCGACGACTTCATCATGGGCAATCGGGGTCGTGACACCGTCGACGGCGGCGCCGGCGACGACATCATCAACGTCGGATTTGCCAAGGACACCGTGTTTGGCGGCCCGGGCGACGACTTCATCTTCGGCGGGCCCGGGCAGGACATCCTGTTTGGCGACGACGGCAATGACGAGATCCGCGGGCATTCCGCGCCCGACTTTATCGACGGGGGCGCGGGCGATGACCTGCTCATCGGCAGCCAGGGGCCGGACATCATCTTCGGCGGCGAGGGCAACGATTGGCTCAAGGGCTGGCGCGGGAAGGACATCCTCCGCGGCGGCGATGGCGACGACATCCTCGCCGGCAACCAGCAGGCGGACGACCTGTTCGGCGGCGAGGGACGCGATCGCCTGTTCGGCGGCGAGCAGGGCGACATCTTCCGTGGGCCGATGGATGAGTGGCGAGATTTCGGCGATGAGGACGCCGCGGGCGAGGATCCGACCGACGACCCGTCGGCATTGCGAGACCCGGGCGAGGCCCGGATCACCATCGCACGCCTTGATGCTCGGGTGGGTGACCTGCTGGGCGACGCCGAGGGCGAGTTCCTGGGTGCGTGGCAGAGCCTGGAGGACGCCGGGGCCGGCGGGCGCGCAACGGCGCTGGTCAGCGACCTCATGCTGCTCGACGAGGCATCGCTCGCGCAGGTCTACAGCGCGGTCGAGTCGCTCGAGGGTTTGATCGAAGGGCTGGGCGATCTGCTGCCCGACGCCGTGCGGGATTCGTACGAGGATCTCGCGACGTGGCTTGCCGAAAGCGGCATGAGCGAGAGGCTGACGCCGGACCTGCTCGACGTGCTCGGCACGGAGATCGATGCGGACGTGCGGCTGGCGCTGGGCGTGCTGCTGGAGGTCGGTGGCTGAATAGGAGAGAGCCGAAGGACGGGGTGAGAGAACGAGTTCCGCGATGAGAGTCGCGGGGCTTGTCTTTTTTGATCATGGCAGTGGCGGCGAATCAAAGGCCGGAACCTGGTTCAGCGAGACGTACAGCTTCTGATCCATCTCGCGGACGGTCATGATCCAATGACCTGTCGAGAGATCGACCGGTGGCGAGGGGTTGGACCGGTGTCCCGAGTTGTCGATGGACCGGGACAGGAATGTCGTCCACTTCTCGGGCCTTTGTCTTCGAAGCGCGTGAACTGGGGCAATCTACCCCGGTTGCGCCCCGCCCGTTCGGGCGGGTGTCTCGTCTGCGCCGTTTCATCGTTTGAATCCACTGGCAACATTTGGCATGCTAGAGGTGAGGGCGCGGAGAAGCATCGACGTGCGTCTGGCGATGGGCGCGCTGTTGGAAGGGAGATACGAACTGTTGGATGCGGCACAGACCTGTTCGTCCCACCAACTATGGGAGGACCTGGGAGATGACCAACAGAGAGTTCAGACGTATTGCTTCCTTTGAACGCCTCGAGGCGCGCATCCTGCTCTCGGCGTCGGTGGACGATGATGGCACGTTTGTGTTCTTCGGCTCTGATAAGGGCGAAGTGATCATCATCGAGGCAGGCGACGAGGCCGGGTACGTGGTCGTCGTCGGCATCCCCGGCATCGATGACGGGACGCTCTTTGAGGGAGTCGCCAGGGTCCGCGGATTCCTGGGCAAGGGCGATGACACCTTCGAGGTGAACGGCCTCATCCTGGATACCCAAGGCCAGACGATGCGCGTCCACGTGAGCGGTGGCGAGGGCGACGACACGATGCTCGGTGGAGAGACTCGAGATCGATTCGCCGGCAACGAGGGTGACGACGAACTCCATGGCGGTGCCGAAAACGATCGCCTGGATGGGCAGAAGGGTGACGACGTCCTCGACGGTGGTAGTGGTGATGATGTGCTTCGCGGCGGGAGCGGTGACGACGATATTCAGGGTGGAGACGGCAACGACTCGCTCTTCGGCGGCACGGGCGACGACAGGATCTTCGGTGGCACCGGCGACGACGAGATCAATGGCTGGACGGGCGATGACTTGCTCGACGGCGGAGAGGGCAACGATCTGCTTCAGGGTGCAGATGGCGACGACCTGCTTCGCGGCGGCGATGGCGATGACCAACTCTTCGGCGCCGCAGGTGACGACTCGCTGTGGGGCGGTGCGGGCAATGACCTGCTCAACGGCTGGACGGGCGACGACCTGCTGATGGGTGAGCAAGGCGACGATGAGCTCAACGGCGCAGGCGGCGACGACATCCTGCGGGGTGGCGACGGCGATGATCGCATCCTGGGTGGCGATGGCGACGACTCGGCCTTCGGCGGCGATGGCGACGATTTCGTCCAGGGCTGGATCGGTGACGATCTGCTGCGAGGCGGCGCCGGCGCGGACCTGCTGGTCGGGAACTGGGGGTCCGACGATCTCTTCGGCGGCCTCGGCGTCGATCGACTCTTCGGCGGACAGGATTCTGACATCTTCCGCGGCGACGAGAGCGAGTGGCGGGACTTTGGCCCAGAGGACATCAAAGGCGGCGATGTGGATGACGACGACGATGATGGAAACGACGGCAATGGCCGCGGCGATGATGATGGAGATGACGACGATGATGATGGAGACGACGACCATGGGCGCGACCATGGGCGCGACAATGGGCGCGACAATGGGCGCGACAATGGCCGCGACGATCATGATCGAGGCGTCCGGTCGCGCCCAGTGAATAGACGGAAGGAGTTCTGAGCGGGGCAGCTCGCTGCAACGCCATGAGCAACGTCATGGCACCCGATCTGCGCTGGACGGGAATCGAACCGACCGTGCGCCTGGCGCTGGGCGTGCTGCTGGAGGTCGGTAGCTGATTAGGCGAGAAGCGAAGACGGGGTGAGAGCACGAGTCCCGCGATGAGAGTCGCGGGGCTTGTTTTTTCCTACCGATCCAGCTCCGCCGCGACGATGTTGAGCGAGCCCAGGATCGCGACGATGTCGGCGAGCATGTGGCCCTCGGTCAGCAGGGGCATGATCTGGTAGTTGATGAAGCTCGGCGGGCGGGTCTTGACGCGCCAGGGGCGGGGGCCGCCGTCGGAGACGATGTAGAAGCCGAGTTCGCCGTTGGCGGTCTCCTGGCAGTCGTAGACCTCGGCGGTGGGGGGCTCCCAGCCGCGGTTACTCATGATGATCTCGAAGTGTTGGATCAGGCCCTCGATGGAGCCGTAGACGTCTTCCTTGCGGGGCTTGGTGACCTTGCTGTCGGCGAAGACGTCGATGGGGCCGCTGGGGATGTTGTCGATGAGCTGCTCGATGATGGCGACGGACTGCTTGACCTCTTCGATGCGGACGAGGAAGCGGCAGTAGACATCGCCCTCGTGGGCGATGGGGACCTTGAACTTGACGGCCTCTGCGCCCTGCCCGTCCCAGTTGTCTTTGTAGCAGAGGTAGGGCTGGTCCTTGCGGACGTCGCGTTTGACGCCCGCCGAGCGTGCGAGCGGGCCGGTGACACTCCAGGCGATGGCCTGCTCCTTTGTCATCGCGCCGATGCCCTGGGTGCGGTCCATGAAGATGCGGTTGCGCTCGAGGAGTTTTTCAATATCTTTGATCGCGCCGGGCAAGTCCTCGCGGATGAAGTTCTTGACCATGCGTTTAAAAACCTCCTCATCGGGGAGGTCTTGCATGAGGCCGCCGACGCGGGTCCAGTCGGGGTGGAAGCGCTGGCCGGAGATGTAATCGCAGAGGTCGTAGATCTTCTCGCGGGGGTTGAAGCCGAAGAGGAAGCCGGTGAAGGCGCCGAGGTCGAGTGCCGTGGCCCCGATATTCAGCAGGTGGTCCTGGATGCGACCGATCTCTGCCATGATGGTGCGCAGGACCTTGCAGCGGGGGGTGATGTCGATGCCGAACAGGGTCTCGACGGCGCCGTGCCAGGCGATGTCGTTGGAGACGGGGCTGAGGTAGTTCATCCGGCTGACGATGGTGACGTATTGATTGTAATCGAGGACCTCGGCGAGCTTCTCGAAGCCGGAGTGGAGGTAGCCGATGTGGGGGGTGCACCGGGCGATGCGCTCGCCGTCGAGTTCGAGGACGAGGCGGAGGGTGGTGTGTGTTGCGGGGTGCTGGGGGCCGAAGTTGAGGACCCAGCGGTCGCCGGTATCGACGTGCTGGTCGATGTAGTCGGTGGTGTCGGCGTCTACGCCGATGGTCTCGGCGGGCTTGAGTGTGAAGGGCATGGGGCGATGGTAGGTCAGGGTCCATCGGAGGCCCGAGGATGCCAGAGGATCGCCCGACCGCCCTGCGTGAGGGTCGCGCCTGGGGGCAGACGCTCGGCATCCAAGGTGACCAGGCCTCCCTCCTCGGTGTCCCATATCTCCAGGCGGACGGGGTCGCCCGGCTCGAAGGCCTCCTTGGGGAAGACGGCCCATGTGAAGCCCAGCGATTCGTCGAAGGTGCGTGTCCAGGCGAGGCGGGCGGGGAACTGGCGCTTGTCGATGCGGCCCTGGGTCAGGACAGCCCGGAGCACGAAACGGCTGGCGACCTCCCTACTGAGTTGCCCCTCAAGGACCCAACCGAGCGACCATGAGGCACCATCGGCGGTTTCTTTGAAGCGGATGTCGGTCAGGCGCAGGTTCTCGATAATGGCGACCGATGCGTTGGGGCGGAACCGGTGCGCGGCGCGGAAGAACATCGTGCGGCTCGGCGGCGGGGTCAGGACGCGCGGCTGGCCGTGCATCCGGACAACGTCTGCGGTATAGGCCCGATCAGAGGTTGTCCAGGGCTCGAAGCAGAGTGCGTAGCCTTCGGGGAGGGGCAGCTTCGGGGGGGCGTTGACGTGGATGAACGGATGCGCGAGCCCGTAACCTGTCTCTGGCGATCGCGGATACACAAGGAAAGTGAGCTCATCGGGTGTACGGTCGCTTACTCTTGCGATGTGGATCTTCGCCTCGGCGTCTCGCGATACGGCCCGTGCGGTCCGCTTGTCGAGTGTCACAAAGGCATTGAAGAGGTCGGCCCTCCGCAGGTCGAACGCGAAGCCGGCGATCATGAGAATGCCGAGGGCGCGCGCGATCCAGGCATGTCTTCTTTGGGAACCGGCGAGGGCGGACCACGCGATGCCGCCGACGATTGTCGCGAGGCCTGGCATGATGAACATGATGAGATAGAGGTGCTTATTGGCATGTTCTCGCATGAAGAGAAACCATGGCGCACAAGCGAGCAGAAAGACCGAGCCCAGGAGCAGGCAGCGGGCGAGATTTTTTCGGGTGTCCGATCGGCTCGCGAGGACAACAGCCAGAATTGCGAGGGCCGGAACAAGCACGAGCAAGTCGATCGCGGGATATGACCATGTGCGATCGAATGTCCCCGGGGGAAGGACCAGGGACCTCACCGTCAGCGGATCGGTATCGAGGGGCGGGAATCCGACGCGCGTGGGCCACACCGACGCGAGGTCGGTCAGATCCGTTCCGCTGGACATCCCGGCACGCTGCCTGCCCTTTGACATCCAGACGTTCAGTGCGCGGTCGAATCCGCCGAGCGCCCACGCGTTGTGCGCGAGGCGGATCCCCATGACGGGGAGCGGTGCGATAAGTGCCCCGGCGCCGGAGAATGCGATCGACCAGCGACGGCGCATCAGGACGCGCACCCCGATGAACACACCCATGAATGGGATATGCTCCAGTGCCACAAATGAATCGAGTGCGATCGCGAGGAACGCGAGGATGGTGCACCGGATCCGAGTCTTGGTGGTGGTTGCGTCCTCGGCGCGCAGCCAGGTGAAGATCGCCAAGAACAGCGTGAGTTGGCCCCAGGTGACGAGATTGAACGAACTCGAGAGCGACACGAACGGGACGCTGCACGCGTAGAACCCGCCGACGAAGAGGCCCAGCGACCGGCTCTGCGAGATGCGTTCAACGATGCGGCAGAGCAGATAGACGCTGGCCATCGAAACGACGATCATGACGAGCCGCAGCTGCCAAAGCTGGTCGATCCCGATGCGGTCGAGGGCCTCGCAGGCCCAATAAGGTCCCGCCGGGTAGGTCGAGTAGATGCTCGGCTCGCCATCGAGGGCGTATGCGGTCTGGACGGTGGGCAGGCCCTTGGTAGGGGCGTACCCGAAGCGATCGAAGAAGGCCATGGCGTTGAGGATGTTTGCGTCGATCCAGCCGTGCCCGATCTCGAGGCCAGGGCGGGCCACCCGCAGCACGCCGAGCAGCAGGCCCCACGCCGCGCAGAGCCAGATCGCCGGGTGGACTCGGCGGAGGGCGGATGCACGCTCGGGTGTCGGTATGCTCGCGTTCTGCTCGGGCATCGTGGCGGAGGATACACTTGCTCTCTGCTCCGCGAGCCATCGACATGAAACTTGTCATCCAAATCCCGTGCTACAACGAGGAGGAACACCTCCCGCAGACGCTGCGCGATCTCCCCCGCGAGGTTGAGGGGTTTGATGAGGTCGAGATCATGGTCGTCGATGACGGGAGCACCGATCGGACGGCGGCGGTCGCTCGCGAGCATGGGACCAGCGTTTTCAGCATGAACGGCAACAAGGGCTATGGGAGGGCTTGGATGGCCGGCCTGACCGAGGCCATCAGGCGTGGTGCCGATGTCGTGGTCAATACCGATGGCGACAATCAGTATCACGGGGCGGACGTCGCGGCGTTGGTCGGCCCGATCCTTGCGGCGCGTGCGGACATTGTTGTGGGCGAGCGTCCGGTGATGGAGATCGCGCACTGGTCGCCGGTGAAGAAGCTGTTGCAGCGTCTGGGCAGCCGCGCCGTGAGGCAGCTCAGCGGGACAGAAGTGGCCGACGCGCCGAGCGGTTTTCGTGCGATGACCCGCGAGTCGATACTCCGCCTCAACCTGTTCAACAACTTCTCGCCATCTTTAGAGACGCTCATCCAGGCCGGGCGCAGCAACCTGCGCGTGGTCAACGTGCCGATTCGGGTCAACGGTCCCACCCGCCCGAGCCGGCTGATGAAGAGCACGAGCCACTACATCCGGCGCAACGGGATGAACATGGTGAGCGCTTATGTGATCTACGCGCCCCAGCGTCTCTTCGGGCTGCTGGCGCTGCTGTTCTTCATTCCCTCGGCCGCCCTGGCGATCCGTTACGTCGTGCTGGTGTACGCGATGGGTGGCGAGGGGCACGTGCAGTCCGTGATCGTCGGCGCGGCGCTCTTTCTGTGCGGCGTGTTCACGGCGATGATCGGTGTGGTCGCCCACCTGCTGGCGATCAACCGACGCCTGCTCGAGGAGCTGCGGTATATCGAGCGGTCGCGTCAGGCTGAGGGCCACAAGGATGCGGCGCTCCAGGGGCGGCTCGTCGAGGCGAAGCCGGAACTCGTGTCCAGCGAGGCCGGCGTGCGATGAGCCAGACTCTGGCGCCCAGCACGAACCGGGCCGCGTCGTCGCGTGAGTCGCGCGATCGCGAGTTGTTCGATCGCATCGCGGCGAAATACTGCAAGAAGGACCTGTCGGCGAGCTCTGGGATTGCGCGCACGCATCGCGCCCGCCGAACAATCCTTGCGATCCCACGGGACGCCCGGGGGCGGATGCTCGACGTAGGCTGCGGGGGCGGCTTCTCGGCGCGCCAGCTCAAAGGCCGATACCAGACCCTGGTGGGGATCGACTACTCCAGCAAGCTGATCGAGTTTGCCAACGAGCACAACGCCTCCGATGCCACGAGCTTCGAGGTAGACGATCTCATGACGTTCGAACCGCAGACGCGTTTCGATGCGGTATTCATGATTGGAGTGCTGCACCATATCCCCAAGCGTGCCGCGGCCGTGGCGCGAATGGTGGAGCTGCTCAAGCCGGGGGGCTGGGTCGTTGTCAACGAGCCGCAGCCGGGCAATCCGGTGTGCAGCATGGCTCGCCGGATTCGCGCTCGCCTGGATGGCACCTATTCCGATGAGCAGGACGAGCTTTCTGGCGGGGAGATCCGCGAGCTGTATCGGTCGGCGGGCCTGACGGATATCCGCACGCGGGCTCAGGGTGTGTTGTCCACACCGTTTGCGGAGGTGCCGATCGGCCCTTCGTTCTTGACCGCTCCGCTGTCACGCGCGGCGTGCGCGGTGGACTCGGTCCTGGAGACGCTGCTCGGGCCGGTGCTGCGCCCCCTGAGCTGGAACATCATCGTCGCTGCTCGCAAGCCGACGAGCGGATGAGGCGGCTGGGCCCGGCGAGAGGGAGCTTCGATGGGTGACCAGATCAATGGGCTGCTGAGCCCGTTCCTACGAGAGCGGAGGTTCGACGCCGCGAGACCCTACTTGGCCGATGGGCACGTTCTCGACGTTGGCTGCGGCATCGGACAGCTCACCAGATTCGTCGAGGCGGACCGCTATCTGGGTTTCGACCTGGATCAGGAGAGCGTTGAGCAGGCCAGGCAAGAGCACCCGCAATACCGCTTCCTCACGCTCGAAGAGTTCGAGCGCCACGATCCGACCGAACGATTCGACGTGATCGTCGCGCTCGCCGTGATCGAGCATGTGCCCGATCCGACTTTGTGGCTGGGGCAGATGCGTGATCGTCTGCTGCCCGAGGGGCGGATCCTCGTCACGACCCCGCACGCGAGCCTGGAGTGGGTCCACAACCTCGGGGCCCGGGTTGGTCTTTTCAGCAGATCCGGGGCCGAGGAGCACAACGTGCTCTTCAACCGATCGCTCGCGAACCGGGTCGCGTCTGATGCGGGCATGCAGATCGAGCGATACCGCCGGTTTCTG
Source organism: uncultured Phycisphaerales bacterium (assembly GCA_965371965.1). Lineage (GTDB taxonomy): Bacteria > Planctomycetota > Phycisphaerae > Phycisphaerales > UBA1924 > S146-42. Next base: position 16,811 of record CBDVAM010000023.1, on the reverse strand, counting down.
ATGGGTGCCAACCAGCTCATCATCATGCGTGCCGATTCGTGATAGAGACCGAGAGAGCCGACGATCGATCCAAGGGTGCGCCGCTCGCTCTACGGGTCCTGATGGGAATCCTCTGGATCGGGTCCGCGGCTTGGGTCGTCTCGCTGATCGTGGGCCAGCTCGATGAGCTGGGGAACTCGACCTCGCTGGGGCCGCTGGCGATCGCCATCATCGTCGCCGCGGCGGGATACTGCGCTCTCACCTGTTCGTTTCTGGCGACGCCGTGGTGGTGGCTGCTGGGCGTGTTCGGGAAGCGCCCGAAACTCCTCTCGGGCGTGGAGGTGTGGGCGAGAACGCAGATCGGGCGATACCTGCCCGGCAACGTCGCGCACTATCTGGGGCGTCATGTGCTCGGGCGTCGCCTTGGGATCGGGCACCACGAACTCATCGGCGCAAGCCTGCTCGAGCTGCTCAGTATCGTCGCGGCGGCGGTGGTCGTGATGGCGCTGCTTGGGGCGGTCGATCCCGCATTGCGAGAAGGGACGATTCAGTCGGTGCTACCCGTGGCTCTTGCGATCGTGATCGTGGGGTTCGTGGCGTGGCCCGTCGCGGATCGGATCGCGCGCCGCCTGCCCTGGATCCGCGAGCGGGTCGAGTCGTTGCCGCGATTGTCGGCGAGGAAGTTCGCCGCGTTCTTGACTCCCGCCGTTGCGATGCATGTCGCGTTTCTCTGCGGCACGGGCGTGCTGTTCTGGATCATCGCGAACTGGGGGTGGCCATCGTCCGGGCGGGTCTCGCTCGTCCACGCGATCCGGGCCTACGCGCTCGCGTGGACCATCGGCACACTCGCCCCGGGCGTCCCGGCGGGAGCGGGCGTTCGAGAGGCGGTCATCGTGCAGGATCTGGGCCCGGCGATGGGCGATGCAGAAGCCGCAGCCGCGGCGATCGCGCTGCGCGTTGCGACGATCAGCGGCGATGTGCTGACGTTTGTCGTCGGCTGGGCGATCCGAGCCGCGCGAACACCTGGGCAGGCCGACGAGACCTGATTGGGCCCGAGGCCGCGCCGAACGCGCGCGAGGGACTACGCTCAGTGCGTGGATGGTCCTATGAAGATATGTCTCGTGAGCGCTGAACTTGCCCCATTTATTCCCGGCGGGGCCGGAACCTACGCCTTCGAGATGGCCCGGGCATTGCGCGACGCGGGCACCGAGGTCCACCTGCTGACCTTTCCCCGCCCCGGGCTCGAGCGAGAGGGCCTGCGGGGGCTCGACGGGGTCGCGCTGCACATGGTCGATCTCCAGCGTGGTGCCGCGGCGTACCCGGCGTACAACTGCCGGGCTCTGCGCCACAGCATGGGTGTCTATGAGGCGTTGCGCCCTTTGCACGAGCGCGAGCGGTTCGATGCGATCGAGTTCCCGGATTTCGGCGGCGAGGGGTATTTCTCGATGCGCGCCCGCCGGGCGTTCGGGTGTTTCGAGAACGCCATCCTCGCGATCCGTTGCCACACGCCGATCGCGGTGTGCAAGACCTACCAGGGCGACGCGCGGCTGAATCGCAGCGACGTGATCGTCGAGCACATGGAGCGGTTCTGCCTGGGCGAGGCGGATTTCTTGAGCGGGCCGAGCCGCGCGGTGTTCGAGGAGATAGCACGCCACTGGGAGAGTCTGCACGAGAGAATCCGGCGGGCACCCGTCTTTGCGAATCCCTTGGGATGCATGGATGAGGACATGGCGCACAGCGAGAGCGGGCAGGTTGAGATCGTCTTCAGCGGACGCCTGGAATGGCTCAAGGGTCCTGACCTGCTGGTCCGTGGCGTGCAGAGCTTGCTTCGCGAACGTCTAGAGTGTCGTTGTCGGTTGATCGGTCGCGATACGACGAACTCACCCGCGGCGAGGTCGGTCCGCAGGCTCCTGCGCGAGTCGATCGACACGCCATTGCGAGATCGGTTCGATTTCGACAGGCCGATGGCGCGTAACGAACTGCTCGAGGTGATCTCGTCGGCCTCGGTCGTCGTCGTGCCCTCGCGCTACGAGAACCAGTCCTACGCGATCGGCGAGGCGATGCAGTTGGGGCGATGTGTGGTTGCCAGCGACGCGGGAGGCACGCCCGAGTTGATCGAGGACGGCACGTCCGGGCTCCTGTTCCGGTCCGGCGACGCCGAGGATCTGGCGCGGGTGCTTCGCCGGGCGATCGACGACCCGGACCTCCGCGCAACGCTCGGCGCAGGGGCAAGGGCTCGCGCGGCGATCCTGCTCGACCCAGCGCGGGCCGCGCATTCATGGCTGGAGGCGATGGAAAGCGCTCCCCGGCGTTCGCCGACGCGCGTCGAGACAGGCGGCGGTCTCGTCTCGATTCTCGTGCCGCACTACAACGGCGGGGCATTCATCGAGCAGACGATCGCCAGCGCTGTGGCACAGACGTACGCGCCGACCGAGATCATCGTCGTGGATGATGGGTCCGATGACGAGGCGAGCCTGGCGGCGCTGGACCGGATCGAGCGCGACGGGCACGCGCGGGTCGTGCGCAGTGCGCACGCCGGCGTCTCGTCAGCGCGGAACCGTGCGATCGCAGAGGCAAGGGGCGAGTTCGTTCTCATGCTCGACGCCGACGACATCGCTGAGCCGACGCTGGTTGCCAAGAGCGTCGACGCTCTTGGGCGGAATCCCGGTTCGAGCTATGTCTCGCCGCTGATCGCCGATTTCGAGGACGAGCCGGGTGCGCCCATCGGCGGGTGGATCCCGCTGGGGCTCGATCCGGACATCCTCGCCGTGATGAACGTGGCGTCGGCGGGTACGGGCGCGTTCATTCGGCGCGAGGTGCTGCTGGAAGTAGGCGGTTACGACGAGGCGATCCCGGCGTACGAGGATTGGGATCTGTTCTGCACGCTGTGCGAGCGTGGGCATGTGGGCGAGGTGCTGCCCGAGTTCCTGATCCGCTATCGCCAGAGCTCCGGTTCGCTGATGCAGTCGGCGGGCAAGCCCAACCACGGCGCGTTGCACGCGTACCTGCTCGCCAAGCACCCGGAGCTCGCTCAGCGGGCGAGCGTGTCATTACGTTTACTGCTTAGTCAGGCCGAGCGGGCTCGGAAGTCGGCTCGCGGTCAGCGCTGACCGTGCGGGTCGCGTGTCCATTGAGCGAGCCGTTGGCGTGAGCGAGTCCGTTGAGCGATCCGCTGGCGTGAGGCGAGTTCGATGCTTGTACGCGTGCAGTCGCCACCGGCTTCATCTCTTGGATGGTCTCGCCAGAGGTGATCTTGCGGCGCGACGGGCGCAGGCGTTTGGCGAGTTGGATCAGGCGGTATCCGCGGCTGTGCAGGATCCTCTCCAGACGCTCGCTCGGCGGACCCGATGCGACCTCGTCGCGCCACGCCGGTCCCCACCTGAGTCTGGCAAGGGCGGCGTAGGCGGGGTTGCGCTTCAGGGCCGTGAGCAGCCTCCAGGAACGAGACTGTTCTATCGCACGAAGCTCGCGCCGGGCGCGGGTCTCGCGTCTGCGTCGTGCGGCGCGTCTTCGTTGACGGCGTTGACGGCGCGCCTTCGCTCGCGCATTGTGCGTCGGATTCTCGGGAGGTCTCTTGCGCTTTGCGTGGGCGTGCGGTCGATTCGTGTGTGTCGAAAGCTCTTCGCGCAGGCGGCCGACCTCTTTCCAGAGCCGGTCGCTGTGGGTGTTCATCCGCATCAGATCGATCGCGCGCAACGCCGATTCATGCACGAACTCTGGCACCAGGCTCGGGCGAGGAGCCTCGTCGTGCAACGCGATGGCTCGCTCGAGGAGCTCGATCAGGCGGTCGCCCATCTGCTCGATCGTGTAGCTCTCACAGATCCGCCGGCGCGCCGCCGAGGCCATCGACTTGCGATAGTCGCGATCACTGATCAGGCGAAGCAGAGTCTCGGCGTACGGAGTGGGCTCGTCGGCCTGCCCGCGCCCCGGCTCAGCCTTGGGCAGCAGGACGCCGCACTCGGGCGTGACAAGCTCGCTCTGCCCGCCGACATCGGCGCCGACCACGACAACGCCCGAGGCCATCGCCTCGTAGAACACCAGCGCGATCCCCTCCCAGCGCGACGGCAGAAAGAAGATATCGCTGGCGGCCATCAGTTCGACCATCTGCTCGCTGGTGACCTCGCCCAGCATGCGAACATGGTCGCGCAGCTTGAACCTGTCCAGATCGCTCTCGAGATCGGCGCGGAGCTCTCCATCGCCGGCGACGAGGCAAACGAACTCTCGCCCGGCGAACGCCGCTCGCGTCGCGAGCTCGCGCATCGCCAGCGCGAACACATCGGGCTGTTTCTGCTCGCACAGGCGCCCGGCGTAGAGAATGACCGGCACGTCGGCGTCGATATCCAGACTCGCGCGGGCCTTGGCTCGGGCCGCGGCGTCGGGCTTCCAGGTGTTGGGCTCGACGTTGATGGTGGCGACCTCGACCCGATCGGCCTCGGTGCCGCGCTCGATCATCCACTCGCGGACGTGCTTGGACGCCGTGATGCACAGGTCGAGCTGGCTGCTCATCGCGGCGCCCGTCCGGGGGTGTCCGCCCTCGCGCCAGTACATCTCCTCCATGTGGTTGTAATCCACATACGCCGGCTTGGGGCACACGCTCCGCAGGTAGGGCAGGAACTGATACCCGGCGTCGGAGTTGGTGACCATCACCGCGTCGGGGCGGCGAGATTCGATCAGATATCGCATCGCCAGCGGGTAGTCTGCGGGGTGGCAGAAGCTCGCCAGCGGGAAGATGTCGGGCGTGAATCGCGCGAACTCGGGTTGCCATCCGTCGCAGCCGGGCAGCGTCGAGATGATCGTGACCTCCCAGCCCCGCTCGGTCAGCTGCTCGACGAGGTCGAGGTTGAACTTGTCGGCACCGCCCATGCGCATCCACGGCACGATCATCAAGAGCCGACGCTTGGCCTTGGCCAGCGTGTTGCAGATCGGCGGGGCGTCGGGCAGGCCCGCCATCCGCTGGGCGACGCGGGGCTTGAGGCGGGGCATGCCGTTGGCGTAGAGCCCGGCGTAGCGCCGCCGAAGTCCTTCACCGAACGCCCGCTGGCGCTCGCCGCCATCCCAGTTCTCCCATGCCTCGGCGTGGTTATCGCGTCTGCGGTACCAACTCAGAAACTCCGGGAGCGTCGCGCCCCAATAGCCGTGGTCGGCGCAGCGGAGCCAGAACTCCCAGTCCTCCATGCCGCCGCGAATCGACTCGTCGTATCCGCCCACGTCGGCGTGGGTCTGCTTGCGGACGAGGACCATGTGGGCTCCGACGAGGCATTGCTCGAGAAACTTGTGCGACTCTTGAAAACCCCGGCGCCAAAGGTATTCGCTCACGCCGAAACCGACCTCCCAGGTATTGACAAAGTGGGCGTTGGGATGGGTCCGGGCGTGCCAGAGGCATTTCTCGATCGTGGTCGGCTCGATGAGGTCATCGGCGTCGAGCTGAAAAACATACTCGCAGCGGGCCTCTTCGTAGCCGCGGTTGCGTGCGGCCGAGGGCCCGCCATTGTGCGCCATGTCGATGACTCGCACGCGAGGGTCGGCGTGCCGCCAGCGGTCGAGATTCTCCAGAGACTCGGCGTCGGTCGTGCCGTCGTTGACAATCAGCCACTCGAAATGCGCGAGGCTCTGGCGCATCACGCTGCGGGCCGTGCGGTCGAACTCCTCGGGGCGGGCGTTGAAATATGGCGTGACGATCGAGACCTGGGGCTCGCCACCTGTTGGCGCATACCCGAACTCGGGCGCATCGGGCGATCCGGGCTCGTTGGCATAGTTCGCATTGGCAGGATCGATCATGAATCGGTCCCTCCGGCTTGCTCGTCGCTGTCCGGCCCATCTTTCGCTAGGCCTTGGGCCGGATCATGCACGCGGTCAACCCTCTCTGAGAGCTTCTTAGGCGCGATCGTAGGCCCATCAACTGGTGCCTTCGTCGATGGTGTGTCAGAACCGCCGCCGCTCCTATTGCCTGACCCTTCCCCCTTACGGTCATTCCTAGGTCGGCTTGGGCCGCCCTTTTGATCCAATCTTGCCCGCAGTTGGGCGATCGTCTCATCCTTCTTCGCGAGCTGGAGGGTCATCTGCTCGCGGGCCTGAACGCCTGCCAATCGGGTCTCATCGAATCTGGCCTTCCAGAACTCGGATCCCTGACGGACGGCCTTAATCTGCGTCTCGATCCTCGCGATGCGGTCCTGGAGATAGCGTTCAACCTCGGCGAATCGCTCCTCCTGAGCCCTCAATCGGTGCTCATGCCACGCCTGATTCTCCTTGCGGGCAATCTCGCCATGGCGGGCTGCCTCCAGCCTCGCATCCCGGGACACGATCTGCGAGCGAAGAAACTCCCGTGCCTCGCTGAGACGCCGTGTCGCCTCGCGCAGCTCATCGATCCGCTCACGCTGGCGGTCGGCGTGCTCACCGGCCCGATCGAGCTTGTCTCGCATGTCCCCAACGCGGTCCGCCAGCTGTTGATCTCGCGCCGCCATCAACCGCTGACGCTCAAGCAGATGCTCTCGGGTCTCCTCCAGGCGTGTCTTTGTGGATTCCAGATTCTCGATCCGAGTCCGCAGTTGCTCAATCGTCTCGTCGCGATTCTCGATCGTCCCGCGCAGCCAGACGCGCTGGCTATCCATCCAATCCCGACTTCGCTCGAGACGGTCCATGCCCCGGCGCATGTCCGCCAGTGTCTGGCGGTGGGCGTTGGTCCACGCCGGACCCGGACGATCGGACCAGTCTTTCAGCGATCCCAGAGCCGCGGCGGACCGCGAGCCGAGGTCCACGAGGATCGCCAGATCCGCCATGGCAAAGCTGAGAGGTTCCTCGGGCGATCCCCAGACATTGAGCCAATCACTCTTGATCGCCCGCTCCAGGGCAAGGAGGCTCTGCGTCCAGCAGTGGCGAGCTTGGTCGGACCGACCCGCCGAGGCGTCGATCAGACCCGCGCGAAACCACGCGTCGACCGTCTTGCTGGCAAGCAGCGGGCTGTAGGGCGTGGGGTCCATCCCCGCACACGCGATGAAGGCCTCGCGAGCGCGATCGAGCTGCCCCAGGGCCAAGTGCAGCAGGCCCCCGGCGTATTGGTTGCTGATGCGCCAGCGCCAGGCGTAGGGCGTCTGGTCTGCGCGCGTGTGATAGGTTTCGATCCGCGCGATCAGGTCGGTTGCACGCTCGGGGTCGATGGTGTCGGCGTCCAGCACGCGGTAGGCGAGCACGCACAGCGCGGCCCCCTCGTCCGACGAGCCCGCACGGGCCGATTCCAGCGTGCTCTGGGCGATGTGCGCGTTCAGATCGGGGTTGGAGCCCCGCATCCCGACCGAGACCATCGCCCGCAGAAGCCAGGGATTGTCCAGATCCCGCGCGTAGTTCGCGATATGGAATCCCTGCTTGTCCAGGTGCTCGGGAAACACCCGCTCGACGTAGCCCTGCGAGGTCGCGCCGACCGGGTCTCGCATGAGGACCAGAACCGTCCGTTGCGCGGTCTCGGGCGCATCGGCGCTCTGCACCCGGCGCAGGAGGCTCCCTGCGCCGTCGGCGGACGAGATCGGATCGTCCATCGTGTAAACCGAGTCGACGAGCATTCCCTGGCGGTCCAAGGCGAGCGAGTCGCCCGACACCGCGCCGGGAAGATCGACGATGAGTCGCCCGCCGGGATCGAGGGCCTTGGCGAGAGATTCGAGATCGCGATTGAGGTCATCGGTCTCGCGATATCGTCCCAGCGCGACGATCGTGCCAAAGCGCTCGTTGCCAAGATCCAGCCTCGCCGATTCCACAAATCGCACTCTGTCAGACCCAAACCGATCGCTCGCCCACTCCTCAGCACCCTCACGGACAACACCGAGAATCTCTGATGCGGGCGTGCATGCGCCGAGCATCGATGCCGACCAGCCCACGCCTCGGCTCGCGTCAAGAACGCGATCGCGAGAGGCAACGAACCGTGACGCGAGCACGACCATCGCGATCGCACGCTCGGCGTCGTCCCCGGTTTCTTGGGTGATGTCACGGGCAAATGCCCCGTGCATGGGCGATCCCGCCGGGCACACGCCGTGCGAACCCGCCTTCTCGAGTACCAGTGTGATCTGCCACCCCTCGCCCCGCATCGCGTCATAGGGCACGACCGACTGCGCGAGTGGGTGACGGGAGAATCCCGCCTCGAAGAACCTCTGGAGCCACCAGTCTCGCTCGCGCACCGTCAGGTGCCAGCGATTGTCACGGTCGGGCTCGACCGAGAGGCGCACATAACAGAATCGCGAGCAGACGCGGTACAACTCGCTCAGCGCTCGTGGAACGTCCCGCTCTGCGACGTGCTCGAGCAGGTCGGTGCAGATGACGGTCTGAAACTCGCCGTCGGCACGGGGAATGGCGAGGATCGAGCCAACCTCGAATCGCCCCGATGCGATGCGGTTGGCCTCCTCGATCGGCGCCTCGGCGATATCCACGCCTCGCGCATCGACTCCCTTACGCACCAGCGAGCGCACCAGCAGACCCATCCCACAGCCCACGTCGAGAATCGGTCCGCCCCCGCAGGTCGAGAGGATCTGCTCGACGATGGCGTCGGCGTCCTTGAACGAGTGGGTGCCCCAACGATCGTCGCGTGCCCAGTACTCGCGATACATCGCGGCGTAGTCGGTGCGGGCGTTGGTGCCGCCGGCCTTGGGATCTGTCTCAGGCATCGCCAAACTCTGCGCGCATGTTGAGATCGCACACCCCGCCGAAGAAGTGCTCGTCCTTGCGCACCCGCACGGTAAAGAACGCGGCCTCATCCTGCCAGTGCAGCACCCGCTCGTTCTCGTAGTACTGGTCGCGCTCCTCGGCGACCATCGCCTGGACCTCATAGAACCCCGCGCCCAGGCGGCAGTCGCAGGCAAACTCGACGCAGAAGGTCTCCCCGCCGGTGAACTCACGATCCCAGAACGCCTCGGCATCGCTGCTCGAACCGGTCGCCGCCCAGGAGTCGATGTCCTGGTTCAGCGTGCCCCAGGAGTAGATCTTGACACCTTCCTTGTTGCGTATCCGGATGGCGACGTTGAGATGGGTGAGCGGCTTGTGGACCTCGCCGCGCACGCGGATGCGCATCGGCTCTCCCGCGCCGAACTGGCCCGCGGGATCGCCCATCTCATCGAGAATCTCGACGCTTTCGATGACGGCGTCGTAGTCGCCGAAGGATGCCACAGCGCCGTTGGCCGCCACGTCCGGGCGGGCCGCTTCGCGAGTCTTCGACGCCTGGCGTTCCAACTGGCGGACGTGCCCGACGGCCCAGCGCTTCTCCTCATCGTGGAGCAGGCGCCGATACTCCAGCACCACCTCGCCGGGCGAGCCGACCGCCCGAACGGCGCCCTCGTGCAGCAGCACCGCGCGGGTAGTTACGGTGCGGATGACCTCCTGCTGGTGGCTCACGAAGACCAGCGTCACGCCGCTATCCTCGCGGAGCTGGCGCAGGCGCTGGTGGCAGCGTTTCTGAAAGAGGTTGTCGCCGACGGCGAGCGCCTCGTCGATCACGAGGATCTCCGGATCGAGCTGGATCTGGACGCTGAACGCCAGTCGGACCTTCATGCCCGAGGAATAGGTCTTGACCGGCTGGTCGAGGAAGTCGCCGATGTCTGCAAACGAGGCGATCTCGTCGAACCGGTCCTCGACCTCCTTGCGTTTGAGGCCCAGGATTGCGCCGTAGAGGTAGACGTTCTCGCGACCGGTGAACTCGGGGTTGAACGCGCTGCCGAGTTCGAGCAGCGCATCGACCCGCCCCTGGACCCTGACCTCGCCCTCTGTCGGCATGAGCACGCCGGCGATGATCTGCATGAGCGTGCTCTTGCCCGAGCCGTTGCGTCCGATGACGCCGATGGCCTCGCCGCGACGGATCTGGAGGTTGATCCCCCTCAACGCCCAGAAGTCCCGGTGATACCGCTTTTTCCAGCCCCATACCGCTTGTTTGAGGCGGTCCGACGGCTTGGGAAACACGCGATAGCACTTGCTGAGCTCGCGGATGTCGATCACCACGTCCGCGTCGGGCGCAGACGGGCTGGGTGCGGGCTTGCCCTGGGCTTTGCCCCGCGGGATGATGGTCGCTTCAGATGACATCCGCGAACCCCCGGCGCGTGCGCATGAACAGGGCGTATGAGGCGAGCATCGCGACCAGCCCGATCGCGCACCATATGCCCCACGCGGACCAACTCGGCTGCTCGCCGAGGAGCACGACGCTTCGAACACCCGAGACGACGACGGTCAGCGGGTTGAGATAGAGGATCCAGCGCAGGTGCTCGTCCACCATCTCGACCGAATAGATGATCGGCGTGACAAAGAACAGCAGGCGCGTGATGGACGTGCCGAGCAGTTGCTGAAGATCACGGAAGTAGACGCCCAGCGATCCCAGCGCCCAGCCCGCGGCGATCGCGAGAAAGACCGCCGGCAGCAGCAGCACCGGCAGCAGGACCGCGGTCCACGGCATCGCGCGTGTGATGAGCAGTGCCGCCAGAAGGACCAGGGCGAAGCCGATGATCGCGTGGATCACCGATGTGAGCACGCTGGAAATCGCGAAGATCTCCAGCGGAAACGCCATCTTCTTGACGAAGTTTCGCTTCGAGGTGATCAACGCCGCCGAACGCCCGAAAGGCTCGGCGAACATCTGGAACGCCGTGAGCCCGGCGAAGAGGTACAGCGCGTACTCGAGGGGTCCCTCGGTCGGCCTGCCGCTGAGGCGGACCTTGAGGATCGAGCTGAACACGAGCGTGTAGACCGTGAGCATGAGCAGGGGGTTGAGCACGTCCCACGCGATGCCCAGGTGCGTGCCTCGGGTGCGGTTGCGCAGGTCACGCTTGACGAACTGCCAGATCAGGGCGCGATGCCCGACCATCGTGCGGATAAAGGAGACCGGATTCAGCCACGTCCAGAACGAAGGCCCATCCGCAGAGATCACCATGGGGCGAGAGATCGTGGTCATGACGACATTCTAATGGGCCGCGGTGCCCTGGCGGGCGGCCCTGATCTCCTTGAGATAACGCTCGGTCTGTTCGTCCGCCTGGCGGACGATGTCGATGTCCAGGTTTGGCTCTCCGCTGATCGGTCGCCCGAGAAACGCGGCGATCTCCAGAATCGAGGTGCGTCGATCTGCGTCGAGAGCTTCGTAGCTGATTCGGTATGGGCTGATTCCATTGCTATCAAAGAACCGCTGCCAGAACTTGTTGAATTTCTCGATGCCGCGAATGTGGAACTCGACGGTCTTCATGTCAAGCGGTAGTGGGGCATCGCGGCTCGCGGACGCCTCATCGCGCCACCGCGCCCACTTGCCGGAGGTCTGCGCTCGCCAGAAGCTCAGGGCCTGACGCTCCACGTCGTCGCGCCAGAGGTAGATGAACTTGGCCCTGTCAAAGAGGCGAAGCACCAACTCGGACTCGTCGCTCACAGGCCCTTTCATGTGCTCCATCATCATCGGCGGATGGCTTGCCATGAGTTTGATGGCGAACACCCCGTCCGCCGATTTTTCGCGGCGCATTCTCGCCAGCCAATGCTCACAGGTCACGCCGGAATCTGCGGCCTCTTGGAACCCAAAGAGCGTCGGGTGAAACCACTCGTGCGGGTCGTTCAGACCGTTGTTCTTCAGCAGACGCTGGAGGAGATTGCTTCCGGTCCTCCCGGTCGTTGCAACGACGTAGTCGAGCGGTTTCATGCCGGGATCCCCGTCGCGGGCGAGCGATGCCCTTCGTGCCGTCCGGGCGTCACGTCGTAGCCCAGGTCGATGAGTTCCTCGCGGGCCTCTTCGAAGAACCATCGCTCGACATCGTCGTTGAAGTAGTTCAGCCAGTCCATGGGCTCCCCCTTGCGACAGAACTTCGTCGGATCGTCGCGATTGAAGCCTGGCATCGTGCGGGTCTTCACGGAAAGCGGCGCGGCCTCGTCGGGGTCTACGTCGAGGAGATCGTACATCCGCCGACGCCAGGCCTCGGTGTCCGCGTGCAGATCCTCGTACTTGACCATCAGGATCCGCGCGTCGATCTCGCCCGCGTCCGCCTTGGCCATCGTCTCGGTGTGCTCGCGGATGTACGCCTTCCAGCAGCGGCATTGGCTGCGGACCCACGATTCGACCGAAAGCAACTGCTCGGGGTGCTTCTTGAAGTGGGTCGGGTTCTTCTGGAACGCGTCGCGCAGGTGGGCCATGTCGCTGCGATGTGGCTCATCCGGAGGTCCGCCGAGGAGCAACTGATGAAATGTCCAACTCACCAACACGTCGCGTCCATCGCGCACTATCACGATGTGCCGCGCCCCATCGAGAAGCGGGTCGATCAACGCCGGCGTCTGGTCGCCCAGCCAGGTCGCCCCCGGATGCTCGATCGCCAGCGTCGCGATCGCCTCTCGAACGAAATCCTTGAGCAGCGCTCTGGCCGATGATCTCAGCGGCTCGTTCGAACCCATCGACCAACTCTCGGTCGTGAATCGCCGGATTGCACTGGAGACAATTTCCAGATGGAACTCGCCCTCGACAGCGACCCGCGGGTGCAGGTTGAGCAGACGGGCGCACCAGTTGGTTCCCGATCGCATATGCCCGCGCAGGAAGAACACGTTGTAGCGCCGACCGTCCCGGACGACCGTCGCCTCATTCTCCCTCACGAGCGAGGCGGGGATCGCTGTCATCAATACTCCCGAGGCATTTGCCATCCAAACACCAAACACCCTGTGAGCGGATGGACCATCCACTCGTCACACTCAGCGTATGAACGCCGCCGGTGTCATTCTACGAGGCGGGGTACAGGGCGACCCGCCATCCGCTCGCATCGGCACGGGAGATCCGATCGCCATCGGCCCGGATCGCACAGTGGGTTGGGGCCAATCAGCCCCAATGGGACAGTTCCTCGCCCCAGTCTTTGGCCGCGTGCTCGAAGACCGCTCGATCGCCGGCCATGAAGTATGTCCGCCAGTCACCGACAACTCCCTTGCGGGCGTGATGGCGCGGATCGTGCTCGCCGGGCTGACGCCCGCCGGAGTGGGCCTCGAAGGTGTTGCGTTCGATGCTGCGTTCGACGATCTCGGGTCGATCCGCCACGCCAAGATGGGCAAAGATTCCGCCGATCAAGCTCGGATCCTCCCGCAACGCCTCGTAACGGATCTCCAGGAACCGATCGCCGAACAGTTCCTTCGCCCGGCGTGCCCCCTCGAGCGAGCGCACCCACTGGCAGGTCAACTCTCGCAGGACGCCCTCACTGAACAAGGGCACCGGCTCGCCCTCGCCCTCGACGTGGTACCGATACGCCCGCTGAAGATGCTCCTGGTCCGGCAGGTCGTGCCAGAGGTCCAGCGCGAAATGCTGGAAGAGATCGCTGACTACAACGTCGCGACCGTCGCGGACAACGTGAATAAACGCGGCGGCGTCGGGAAACAGCGAATAAAAGAGTTCGATCTTGGTCAGCAGATAGACCGTTGTCTTCTCGCCGATGATGTCCAGCTTCTGTGGGTCGGTGTAGGGCGCCCGGCGGGCGGCCTCGCGCATCACGCCCTCCATCATGCCCCGCATGAGCAGACAGCGCATCTCGCCGGGCTCGATATTCAGCATCCACCCGCCCTTGGCCGCGGGCGTCTGGGTCCAGCGCTCGACCAATCCATCGTTGAGCCAGTGCTCGATCGAGTATTCCTCGTCGCGCAAGAACCGTCCCTCGTTGCGGAACAGCACGCGGGGGTGACTGTTGAGCATCCGGCACAGCCATGTGGTGCCGCTGCGCCGGTGACCGGCGATAAACGCGAAGCGCACCCCCGGTGGGAGCTGTTTCTGCGGATCCTGGGTGATGGGGCTCGTGGTCACATCTGTTCTGCGAGGCGCGCCAGCAGGCGAGCGCCGAAGCCTGTGGGGCCGGCGATGAATGGCCCCTGGTCCTTGTCGACCGCGTGGACGCCCGCGATATCGAGGTGGCACCACGGGATGTTCTTGTCGACGAAGTAGCTCAGGAACGCGGCACCCTGGATCGGGTGGGCCTCGCGGACCGGTGCCGAGTTCACGATGTCGGCGATGGGGCTCTTCATCATGTCGCGGTAGTCCTGGTGGTGGGGGAGTCGCCAGAGGCGCTCGCCGGTCGCGCCGGCGGCGGATTCGACCTTCTCGCGCAACGCGTCGTCATCGCACCACATCCCGCCATAGACCTTTCCCAGCGCCACGACGACGCCGCCGGTGAGCGTCGCGATATCGATAATCGCGGCGGGATTCTCTTTGGCGCAGGCCCAGCAGAGGCCGTCGGCGAGCACCAGGCGCCCCTCGGCGTCGGTGTTGGTGACTTCAACGGTCACGCCGTTGGCGAAGGTGATCACATCGTCGGGGCGGTAGGCCTCGTCGCTGATGGAGTTCTCGGCGGAAACCAGGAGCGCGACAACGCGGCGCTTTGGTTTGATCGTGGTGGCGATGGCGTGCATGGCGCCGAAGACGGCACAGCCGCCGTCCTTGTCGCGTTTCATGCCCTTCATGCCCCCGCCGACCTTGATGCTGAGCCCGCCCGAGTCATAGGTCATGGTCTTGCCGACCAGCACCAGCGGTTTGTCCTTGGTTGCCTTGGCCGGTTTGTACTCCAGGCGGATCATGCAGGGCGCGTTCTCGCTGGCCTTGCCGACGTTGATGAGGCCCTGGAGCCCGTGCTTGGCAAGCTCGGCTCCGCGGATGACGCGGCAGGTCATGCCTGTGTCGCGTGCGAGCTTGCGGGCCTGCCTGGCGAGATAGTCGGGCGTGCAGATGTTGGGCGGCTGCTGGCTGAGCGTCCGTGCGAAGTTTGTGCTCTCGCCAAGCGCGACACCCGTGCGCAGGCCTCGCTGGATGGCGATGCCTCGTGCGCTGACCTTCAGACGTTTGCGAGCCTGGGTGGTGGTGGCCTTGCCGCGATAGTCGTCGCAGTTCCAGGCGATGAGCCCGAGACCCTCGCCCAGGGCCTCGCCGGCTTGGGTTGGGTCGATCTCCGCTTGGTCCAAGGGAGCTTCGAGGGCGAACTCGACCGAATATTCCTTCACGCTCGCCAGACGCCTGCCGACGGCCGCCGCGACCCGTCGCAGACCCGCAAGGTCCAGGGCGTCGGGTTGTCCCAGGCCGACGATGAGGACCCGCGAGAATCCACTCTTCGGATAGGCCTCGACCATGCTCGCGAGGGCACCGGTCGCCTCGTCGCGTTCGCCGGCGGCCCGGATCGAACCATCCGCATCGCTATCGAGCGAGTATTCGTCGAGGTGGTGGTCCTGGAACTGGCCCAGCACGAGCACGCGGGCCTTGCCCGATCCGACGCGAACATCCTTGAACATCTGATCCTCCTGGCGATTGACGAAGAGCGGGGAGTCTATGGGGTGAGACCTCGCCAGTTGCTTGGAGTGGGGGCGGGGTCAATCCTGGCGCACGAGCACGCACGAATGGAATGATCGCCCCTCGACGCGGAACTTGCGCTCGAAGTTCGTGCCGACGAGCTCGCCCTCGCCGGCAGATTGCGGGGCGACGAACTCGCGAAGGGCGAAGGGCGCCTGCGTGCGCACGCCGCCGTCGGACGTCCATCGTGCGAAATGTTCCTGCATCCACGTCCAGTAGTCTTCGTGATCGGTGACGATGCGGAGTTCGCCCGGCGGGTGGGATTCGTCGGCGGGCGCAAGCACCCGCCAGGCCTCGCCCAGGAACTCGTCGCGAACGACCCGGTTCTTGTTGTGCTTCTTCTTGGGCCAGGGGTCAGAGAAGTAGAGGTGGATCACCCGTGCCGTCTCGTCGGGCACGCGCCATCGCAGGAACGACACGGCGTCGGCGCATAACAGGCGGACGTTGGCGAGACCACTTCGGCGGATTCGGTCCGCCGCGTAGGCGAAATACTCCCCGGACCACTCGATGCCCAGGAAGTTGGTCTCGGGGCTGAGCGCGGCCTGCTGGACAAGGAACGTGCCCTTGCCCGAGCCGATTTCGATCTCCAGATCGCGCGAGGGATCCGAGAACCAGTCGCGGACATCGAGCCACGCGGAGCGGGGGTTGGCAAGAAGGTCATCGGGCAACGCGGGCAGCTCGTCACTGCTGATGGCCACCATTCCCGGCGCGATGTCGAGCTTTGCGCGTGCGTGCTTGTTCACGGCGGAGTCTATGGGTGGCTGGCTTCGTGGCTCGCGTGGTTGAGCGTGTGGTGGCTTGCGACAGGGGTGTGATTGCGCGGGGTGATTGCCTTACAAACGCCGATACGATTGGAACAGCGGGGCGATCCGCGGGGTTGGTTTGTTCGTACAGTGATCTGGCATGAGGCCCGCTTTGGATCGCGTTGACAGGCTGGCGGGCCGATAGGACAATCTGGGTGTCCGCGCGTGCCGATGGCACGCAGGGGATCGACAGGGACGCCGATCCGCCGGCGAGCGCTTCGCCGCCTCGACCGGAGCTTTCTGAGACGGGACTCTCGCGGGTTTTCCGCGAGCGGTTCCGACAAAGGAGGCCGCGCCATGTCCGATAGCCGTCAATCCGAACTCGCCCATCTGATCGAGGGTTGTCTGGACCGGCCGGCGTACAAGGACAGCCATTGGGCGGGGACGTTCTGGGATTATCTGGCGATCTGCGAGAAGACGCCGAGCGTCTGCAGGAATGCTCACCAGCGCCTCTATGACGCGATCCTCGACCATGGGACGGAGTCGTACAAGCAGTTCAAGAAAGAGGTCGTTCGATACAACTTCTTCAGCGACCCGTTCGGCGGCGGGGCCGATGGGATCTTCGGGCTCGACTATGCGTTGATGCAGTTGGTCGGGTACCTGCGATCCGCCGCCGAGGGCTACGGCACGGATCGGCGGATCCTGCTGCTGCACGGGCCGGTGGGTTCGAGCAAGAGCACGATCGTCCGTCTGCTCAAGAAGGGTCTGGAGGCCTTCAGCCGGACGCCCGGGGGCGCGTT
>CBDVAM010000022.1:0-38034 GCA_965371965.1 uncultured Phycisphaerales bacterium | reverse complement strand
AATCGACTTTGCATGCCGGCCGGACGCCCTCGCGTCCGGCCGGTTTTTTTATTGCGCTCTCGGCGGGGGACTTCGCGCTTCCTTAGCGCGAGACGGGCTGACTCTGGGCCGTGTGATCGCTAATCTCCGCACATGCTGAGCACATTGCTTGTCGTTGCCTCCGCCGCCCTCTCGACGCCCGACCCTGTGTTTCCTGGCGAGGCGGGGTATCGCGCGAGCCTGCTCGACGCCGACAACGGGCAGGTGGTGATCCGGGTGCAGCTTGGGGTCAGTTTCTAGAGCGAAAAGCGAAAAGCGAAAAACTGCAAAGCCGGGGTTGCGATTCGGGCGGTGGGTGTGTTGGCCGGGCGGCGGAAGTCGATCACATGCGATCGAGCACCGGCAGACCCAGGGTTTCCAGGGCGTCGGCGAGGACGCGCTCGGTGAGGCCGCTGAGTCGCAGCCAGCTCGCCTGCACCTGCTCGTCGGACTCGTTGAGGATGTGGCAGCGGTCGTAGAACGTGCTGAACGTCGTGGCCAGCTCGAAGAGATAGGCGCAGATGCGATGCGGCTCGAGCTGCTCGCCCGCGCCGCGGACGGTGGCGGCGTACTTGGGCAGAAGCATCGCAAGGGCACGCTCGCTGAGATCGTCCAGCGTGAACGGAGCGTTGGCGACGCTGGTCGAGATGCCGGCCGCCGCGGCCTTGCGGAAGATGTTGCGGATACGCACGACGGCGTAGAGCAGATACGGCCCGGTGTTGCCCTCGAACGCGAGCATGCGGTCGAAACTGAACAGATAGTCCTTGACACGATCGTTGGACAGGTCCGCGTACTTGATCGCGGCGACGGCCACGGCGCGCGCGATCGTGGCCTGCTCGTCGGCGGGGGTCGGCGTTCCGTTCGCCGTGGCTTGCTGCTCGCGCTGTCGCACGATATCACCGGCACGCTCGATGGCTTCGGCGACCAGGGTTCTCAGTCTGACGTTCTCGCCCGAACGGGTCTTGAATGGGCGGTGGTCCTCGCCGAGGACCATGCCGAACGCCGCGTGGCGGAGCACCGACGGCTCGCTCGCGTCGAGCTTGGTGGCGTAGCCGGCGGTGGTGGCGGCGGCGAAGGCGAGATCGAAGTGCAGGCTCTGGCGGGCATCGACGCAGTAGATCAGGCGATCGGCGCCGAGCTTCTGGACGCGTCGGCGGATGCCCGCGAGGTCGGTGGTGGCGTAGAGGAACCCGCCGTCGCTCTTGCGCACGAGGCATGGCTGCTCGAAGCTGTCGACGCGGACCACGACGGCGGAATCGTCTACCTCCGCGACCTTGCGCTCGAGCAGGTCCTCAACCAGAGGGCCCAGCTCTTCGGCGTAGCTGCTCTCGCCCGCGGAGTCGGCGGCGCTGACCTTGACGCCCAACTCCTTGCAGATAGCCAGGCACTCGCCCATGGTCACGTCGCTGATCCGCTTCCAGACCGCGACGGTCTGCGGATCATGAGATTGCAGCGCGACCAACGTCTGCTTTGCGCGCGCGAGCGCCTCTTCTGCGCCGGCGATCTGTTCTTCGAGCTCGGCGCGGGCCTTGGGGCCGAGGTCGAAGCGATTGACGGCTTCGAGGCCGCGCCGGTCGGCGGCACACTCGAGCTGGGCCATGCGGTACAGGCGATCCAGATCGCCGAGGCTCAGGGAGTCGAGATCGATCTCGCCGGCGTCGCGCAGGGCAATCAGGCGAGCGGTCACCATCGCGATGGGCAGGCCCCAGTCGCCGACGTGGTTCTGGCGGATGACTGTGTGTCCCAGGCGCTCGAAGATCCGGGCGACGGCGTCGCCGATGATCATCGAGCGAAGATGCCCGACGTGCATCTGCTTGGCGAGGTTGACGCCGACGAGGTCCACCACGACGGTCTCGGGAGTTGGCGGCGGCTCAAGGCCCAGGGTCTGGTCGTCCATCGCCTCCAGGAGCCCCGCCAGTGCCTCGCCCTTGAGCCTCAAGTTGATGAACCCGGGCCCGGCGATGTTCCTTTCGCTCACCGGCTCAAGGAGGTCGCCGGCGTCGAGGTGCTCGATGAGGGCCATGGCGACCTCACGCGGGTTCTTGCCCAGACGCTTGCCCAGAGGCATCGCGGCGTTGGACTGGAAATCGCCCAGCTCGGCCCGGCGGGACCGGGTGACGAGCGGATCGATCTGGCCATCGGTCTCGGGGAACGCCCGGCGGGCCGCGTCGCGCAGGGCGGATGCGATGCGGTCGATGGGGTCTGTCTGGGGCTGGCTATCTTGCACGGGTCGATCGTAGAGCACCTGGACATGGTGCATCCGGCATTCGCACGGGCGGGACGCCCGTGCCACTGGGGGCGCTAGTCGTCGAATGACTCCAGGATCTCCGCCAGGCGGGTTGCGAAGTCGCCCATCGCCAGGCTGGGCGTGAGGGCGAGCGGATCGTCAATCAGCGCGACGCGCCCCTCGCGGAGCGCGGGGATGTCCAACTCGCTGAGCGGGCCGAGCGCCGCTCGCAGATCATTGGAATCGAGCGACGATTCGGAAATCTCGCCCGGCGAGCGCCAGCGGATGACGATGATCGCGTCGGGCGCGAGGTGGAGCACGTCCTCGGCGTCGAGTTCCTGCCACCGGTCGCCATCGGCGAGGGCGTTGCGGACGCCAAAGCGATCGAGGATCTCGCCGTGGAACGACGCCGGGCCGATCGCTCCGGGCGGATCGGTCTGGGCCAGCAGCAGCAACCGCCCGCTGAACCCGATATCTCGCCTTGCGATGGCGAGCTGAAAATCACTGATGGCCTTGGCGGCGGTCGCGTCGGCGGGTGCGAACAGGTCGCGCAGATCACGGGCGGATTGGGCGATCGAATCGAGCGTGCGCAGATCAAATGAACGGACCTCCCACCCCGATTTCTCGGCGAGCTCTTGCACATACGCCAGGCTCTCGCGGGACATCTCGTCGATGAGCACGTGCGTCGGGCGGGACCGGATCAGGGCCTCGGCGTCGAGCGCACGCTCATCGCCCGCCGACGGAACCGACCGATCGAGCACCATGTCGTACGCGTGGCGGGCGACGATCAGATCGCCCATGCCCATTTTAACAAGCGTCGCCGAGATCGCAGGGCTGAGCACGGCGAGGCGGAATGTTCCGGCGTTGGCGTCGCTTGATGCGTCGCCCTGAGGATCGGATCGCTCGCACGAAGCAAGGACCATCGCCAAGAGCACCGCGAGCGGCAGACCCACGATCGCCAGGACTCTGGAACGCCCCGTCATCGCGGGATCTCCTCGAATGCGTGGTCGATCTGGCGCTTCATGTCATCGAGCACATCAAGAGGGTACAGCGCGAACGCCCAGGTGCGATCGTGGGCGATGGCGGCGAGTTCCTTCATGGCATCCAGCTTCTCGGCGTCTTCCTCGATCTCACGGATCGCCGACGCCGATCGCTCGCGATAGTCCGCGAGCAGGCCCTGCATCTCGCGGAACAACTGCGCGGGATTGTCACCGGCCTGCTTGGCGTGTTCGATTCTGGCGATGAGTTCGCCCTTGCGGTCGGCGGTCGCCTGGTCGCCGACGATCGAGGGGTCGTGCTTCGCGCTGTGGGCACGGGATCTCGCCTCGGCGATCTCGTCTTCGGTCGGAAGAACGGTGTCAGAGACATCGAGCGTGCGCGTGGCGCTGGCGACGGCGATGGGCGCGAGATCTGCGCCGAGCCAGGCTTTGATCCATTGCTCGGTGATCCGGTCGTACGCCTCGCCGCCGGTGCCGTGGATGAACAGGTCGCAGCCGGCAAGGCGGACGATCGCGGTCATGAGCAGCGCGCGTGGGGCGAGCTGGTCGCGCGGGATGTCTTCGAGCTGGGTCGAATACACCGGCATGCGCGCCTCGCCGGGACGGATGCGCCACAGCGGCAGCTCGATCGCCCCTTCGCGGATCGTCAGCGGACGGATGCCCGCGTCTGGGAACGCAGCGCAGGCTTCGTTGTAGGCCTCTGCCATCGTGCGCGGCTCGCGCCCCATCGACTCGACCAGCTCGGCGAACAGATCGGTTCTGTGCAGCGTGCTCGCAAAGATCTGAACGGGCTCCGACACGAGCCCGTTGAGCAGATCGAACGTTGCTTTGGCGAACTGGCGGGCTAGCGAGGGCTCGTTCATGTGGTCCTGAAGCGATCGGGCGATGGCCTCGGCTGCTCCCTCTCGTGTTGCCTGGTGCGGGTGGTCATCGAAGTGCGTCGGCTCGATCGCGGGGCGTGCCGCGACGGGGGTGCCGCCAGGGGCCATGATGTGCGGCGCAAGGTCCCAGGTCTTCACGCCGACCGATCCATCGCGGGCCTGGGTCGGCACGCGCAGCTTGGTCGGGTCGTTGTCGTCCTGATCGACCCAGAGCCAGGCGGCGTCGGCGTGGATGGACGTTGCGAACGCGCTCGTGGCGAGGAGCTTGGCGAGGATGCCCGGGTGCCAGAGCGCGACCTGGTGGCCGGTCATGACGATCGGGCGGTCGGTGGGCAGGCCCATCTGCTCGCGGAATCGGGGCGCGTGGTCTGAGCGTTTGCCCAGCAGCGAGGGCCAGGTCCCGGGGTCCGGTTCAATCAGCACTGGCGGGGCGCACATGCGTGCAGAGGTTAGGAGCCGCAGCGGCAGCCCGCGTCCACGCCCTCGAGCGCCGCGCGAGGCAGGCGCTGGGCGCAGCGTTCGAGCTCGCAGTGCAGGACCTGTTGATAGTGGTGCAGGCGGCAGTCGGCGTTGTCGAGGTGCCCGCCGAAGCTGCGCGTCAGGTCGTTGTAGATCAGGCGCACGGGGATCTCGCCGATGCGCATGGCACGGGCGACGGCCTGGACCCAGAACTGCATGGGGAATGCGTAGCCCTTCTCGGTGAGGCACAGGCCCTCGAGCGATTCGACGCGGTAGGCCTTGAAGCCGCAGAACGCGTCGGTCAGCTCGAGCCCCAGACGGTCGTTGATCTCGCGGGTGATCAGGGCGTTGATCGCGCGTCGCTCTGCGGGCGGGCTGTCGGCGGTCGGCTGGCGGCAGAGGTAGCGCGAGCCGCTGATGAGGTCGAGGTCGTTGCGCTGGGCACGCTCAAGGAAATCGGGGATCGACGCGGGCTCGTGCTGCTCGTCGCAATCCATCGTGATGAGCCAGTCGAACTCGTGCTGGCGGGCGTAACCGAACGCGTCTCGCACGCTCTGGCCGTAGCCCTCGTTGCCCTCGCGCCGGATCTTGCGCACCGGAAACTCGCCGACGATCTGCGGCGTCCGGTCGGTCGAGCCATCGTCGATCACGAGGATGTTCTCGGCGTACTCGGCGACGCGCGTGAGCACGCGCCGGACATATTTCTCTTCGTTGAAGACAGGAATCGCGATCAGTGTGCGCACGGGTTCTCCAGTTCTCTCTGCGTCGCCGCTGGTGGTCAACTCCCCGACCCCCCTGCCAAGTCGTCGTTGAGTCCGAACTCGCCGCTGTCGCGCCCGAGCGACGTGAAGGCCGCGAACCCGAAGGGCTCCTCGCCCTTGGGTCCCTCGCCGTGCTGGTGCATGAGCGCCATCTGCTCGATCTTCTGCATCAGCTCTTCGGTCAGGGCGTGGAAGCCCCGGATCTCGTGCAGGGGCAGCGTGTGGGCCTCGCCGTTGGGCGTGCGGATCTGGAAGACCGTGCACTGGACGGCGGCGGACCTGTCGCGGTCGGCCTGCGAGCTGGGCACGCTGCACGCGAACACCGGATGGACCTCGGCGATCGCGATGCGAGCGCCGTAGGTCGTGATGATCGCCAGGCGCCCATCGAAGGTCTCGCGCATCGCCTTTTCCATCGCGGGGTCGTACGGCTCCTGGCTGCGATTCATGGCCATCACGCTCAGCGACGTGAGCATCTCGCGCATCACGTTGTGCCAGAAGAGCTCGCGCAACGCAAGCGTGGACCTCGGATCATGGCTCGAGAACCGCCCCGCGGTCTGGACGGCGTCGTTCATTTTGCTTTCGGTGATCTCACTCATCAGACAAAACCGTAGCCCCCTGCCTACCGGCGCGAATACCCGCGCGCTCGATCCTCCAGCCTTGCCAGCTCGTGGCGCCGGTCCAGGAAAACCCGCCGCCAGTCCGAAACATTCCGCTCGGGGGTCCGACCGACGGGAGTTCCTTGCGGTGCCGGCGTCGCCAGCAGCTCGGGATGATCGTCGAACAGCCTCTCGGTGCTGCTCAAGAGCCTCTCGATCGCCGCCAGGGCAGTCGCGGCCTGATGGGCTGCCTTGCGATACTCCGACGGGGGCACCACCCGATCGTCGGGCGGAAACCGAACACGATCGAGGAGCCCCTGCACGTCCGCTATCGATTCGTCCAACGAAGCGATCGCCCGGAGGATTTGGGCTCGTGTCGGGCTGACCTCGTTGATGAGGCGCACACGCTCGACCGTCACGCCACTGAGCCCCTCGTCGCGCAGCAATCGCCGGGCGTCGGGGGTCTCGGCGTCGATCAGCCCCAGGGCCAGCAGGTCCGCGACCTCTAGCCCGCCCCGCACCGTGCCATCGGGGCGAAGCTCCAAGAGACGCTGGGCATTCCCCACGGGGGGCTCGGCGACGATTTCCGGCAACCCGGCGGGGTTATCGCTCACCCACAGCGAACTCGTGCCTCGCAACAGCACCTCGCCCATCGCCGGGTCGAGGCCACGACGCTTCAGGGCGACCCAGACGAGCCCGCTCATCTCGCGGTCGACGCGCTCCCAGTCGGTCGTGGGCGGGGCCAGATCGGTCCCGTCGTCGCTGGGCTCGATCGCAAGCACCGTTCGAGGACCGATGGCGCCGGTGTCTGCGAGCAGCGCCAGCAGCATCGCACCCATGCCGAAGCGTCCGTCCTTGCGATCATGCAGCAGAACGATCATGCGGGCCTGCGATTGGCTCACGGCGTCGGCGATGTGCCAGATCACGTCGCGCCGCCAGGCATTGGCGCCGGTCTCGATGATCACGGCTCGGATCGGTATCGGGCCGCTCAGGAGGTCGGCAAAGTCTGTCGCGAGCTTGGTCGAATCCAGGTCGCCCTCGATGGTGACGTGCAGGACGCGCGCCGGGGGTTGGGAAGACTGCGCGAGCGCAGCGGGCGAAATCGCCGCGAGTGCGAGCAGAATCCTCAGCCATCGGGTCATGGAGCCTCAGGTCTCTGGATTGTCCAGCAGGTCCTTGCCGAACGCCCCGGACTCGAACAGGTGGACCCGCTCCATGTCCACCTCGAAACGCACCCGCTCGCCCGCAGACGCCTTGGCATCGTACGGCACGCGAACAACGAGCGAATCGTTGCCCCTTCGACCCCGCAGATCCATCCGATCGCCCAAGGGCTCGATCGACTCGATGTCCAACGTAAGAGAGTGCGTCGAATCGGCGTCCGTCGGTCTCAGGTCGCCCGCACGGATGCCCAGGGTTACCTCACGCCCGTCCAAGCGTTGCAAGGGGCGGAATCGTGGGTGATCGAGGCAAAGGCGGATTCCCTCGGCGTGGGTTGACTCAAAGTGGAGTTTGTTGTCCTTTTTGCCAAGACGCCCATCGATCAGGTTCATGGTGGGGCTGCCGATGAAGGACGCCACGAATCGGTTGGCGGGCCTCGCGTAGATATCCACGGGTTTGCCGATCTGCTGGATCGAGCCCTCGTGCATCACAGCGAGGCGGTCGGCGAGAACCATCGCCTCTTCCTGGTCGTGGGTGACGTGGATCGTGGTGATGCCCAGACGCTTGTGCAGGGCCTTGAGATCGGCGCGGGTGGCGACCCGGCGTTGGGCGTCCAGATTGCTCAGGGGCTCATCCAGGAGGAAGATGCGGGGCTTGCGGATGATCGCGCGGGCCAGGGCGACGCGCTGCTGCTCGCCGCCGGAGAGCTGGGCGGGCTTGCGATCGAGAATAGGGGTGATCCCCAGAAGCTCGCTGGTCTCTCGTACACGCCGATCGATCTCGTCCTTGGGCGTCTTGCGCATCTTGAGAGGGAAGGCCATGTTGGCGCGGGCGGTCAGGTGCGGATACAGCGCATAGCTCTGGAACACCATGGCGACGTCGCGTTGCTTGGGGCTCAGGCGGGTGACCGGCTTGGCGTCGATCAGGACCTCGCCGGCGGTGGGGATCTCGAGCCCGGCGATCAGGCGGAGGGTCGTGGACTTGCCGCAGCCAGAGGGCCCGACCAGGACCACCAGCTCGCCGGCGGCGACCTCAAGGCAGAGATCACGGACGGCGACCGTGTGTGAGAACACCTTGCGGACGTTAGAGAGGGTGAGGTCGCTCATGGCAGGCCCCTGAGCCTATCCGAGGCTTGACCAGTCGGCATAGCCAGCGGCGCCGAGGCCTCAGGATGCAATCTTTCTCTATCTGAGAGGGAAGTAGGCCCGCCGATGGTCCGATGATCGCCCAGACAAGCGCTGGAGGTGCCCCATGGCGGATCAAGGTCGCGCATACAACGAGGTCAAGGAGCTTCTTGGGAAGCTGGACCGCTCGATCGACGACGCCCGCGACAAGCGGCTGCACGGCGATCGACCCGAGCCCGCCCCCATCCGGCGCGAGCCCGAGCCCGCACCGAGCGAGGAGCCCAACGGCGTGGCCGGCACGCCCAGACCCGGCGCGAGCAAATACGGCAAGGCCCGCCCGCTGCGTCCCAATAACGAGGCGGCCCGCTGGCGGTCTTCCTGAGATTGACACTCAATCTGGTCTTCGAGCGCCCGCCGATGTGCGGGCGTTTTAGTCGCGCCAGTTGTCCCTCCTGGGGACAATACCCACTGGCCCTCTTCACGCCCGACTCCGCGGGGTCTTTGACTGCTCTTGGTCACCCTAATAGAATACGACCCATGAGCGATGCGGAACGGGATAATCGAGACCTCAAGCTTCAGCGGCTCGCTCGCCAAGGGCAGCAGGTCTTCATCGGCGACGCCCGGGACATGGGCCGTGTTGACGATGGTAGTGTGCGGTTCTTCATCACCAGTCCGCCGTATTGGAATCTCAAGAACTACGGATCACCTAACGAAATAGGACAGTCTTCATATGAGTGCTACCTAGACGAAATGTCCCGCGTCTGGGATGAATGCTACAGATGCGCAGCGACAGATGCGGTTCTGGTGATAAACATTAATAGCCGACGCGTGAAGAAGCGATTCTATCCAATAGCTATTGACATCGCGAGCCGGATGTCAGGCTGGAAGCTGTGGGACCACGTGATCTGGTACATCCCGAACGCCCTACCGCAACCCAACCATTACATGGAACGGATTCTCGATAATAAGTACGAGTCTTGCCTTGTTTTTACGAAGGACGGTTCCTCCAATTTTAAGTTCCATAAACCACGTGTCCCACAAAAATACATACAGGCCGACCCGCGCGCCAATAAGAAGAATCAAAACGGGCGATGTCTTGGAAATATTATTCGCATTCCTGCGTACCGCCCACCAAATATCAAGCAGCTTGGCTACCATGTGGCAGCGTACCCTGAAGAACTTGTATCGTTCTTCTTGGAGTGCTACACGGATCCTGGAGATACCATCGCTGATCCATTCCTCGGCTCGGGGACCACCCTAAAGGTGTGCAGAGCGATGGGCCGCTGCGGCATTGGCTTCGAAGCAAACGCCCAATTCACGGATCTCATCTCGAGCCGAATTGAAGAGGAATGGGCGGTGCCAGACTGGAAATCAATTGATATCCTTCACTCTTCAACGATGGCGACCGGAACCAATGGATCCCGCAAGGCGCATTTTGCGCGCAAGTCTACCTCCCACACCTTGTTCAGCGAATCTTGACCCGCGCGTCGCCGGCTTCGACCCAACCGGCCAACGGTTTGTCTGAGTGTTTACGATTTGCTATTCGGATATCATATCGTTCACAGAATACTGCAAAAAATTTGTGATCTTTGGGCGGCAACATAATGTCTAATCTCACACCTATAACGCTAGCAGCGATACCAGCGGCCTTCCAGAGTGTTCGAAACTGGCAGAACTCATCGGCGTTCCGGAGAACCCCATCGAGACCCCTTCGATTCGACTCGAAGCCAACTCCGTCGATGAATGCGAGAAGCACCACTTGCTCTCGATTCGCGGCCTTCCTGATTGAAGCAGCGGCCTCTTGCATTTCCAAATGGTCCTTAGATTGTCCGTATTGCCCGATATTCGCGGTATGCACCGTCGCCTTTACGCGCAACAAAGCGGATGACGAATCAGGGACGACTAGGTCATAGGATATTCCATCCACGTGAGCGTCACGGCACAGTGGGTTTTCAGCCTTTTCCAGAGGCTCGAACGGCACCCCGCAACCCTTTAGCATGCACGCAAGACGGTATTCCGCTTCGTGACCCATACGTTTGGCTCGCTCCTGCCGAATATACCCGAGCCACGTCGCCTGATTGACTGCTTCCAATAGAGCTGTGGTCATGGGCTTTCGTGTGCGTCCAAATACTCTGATGAGTTGCCTAGCCAGATAACTCGATGCAGCATGTCGTCCTTGGGGAGAGTTGAATAGTGATTCTGGCGAGGATGTGGAAATCGACAGATCAGCATTTCGTGCAAACGCTTTGATATCCTGCACGATCTTGTTACGAGTTAGCCCTGTCATTTGAAGCAAGAGTCGTAGTCTCGTTTGGTCGGCTTGGATACAGTCGATTATGGCGCGAGACATTTCGTCTAGGCTATCTAACGATCTTGGTGTCAATAGCTGTTTTAGTATCTTGAGTTCATTCGTATCGAGCTCCGTTCGATGATCGAACTTCGCCTGGAACTGGTCCTCCGCGTGATTCCAGACAAACCGCCGAAACTCCTGGCGTCGTTCAGTGAGGCGGTTGGTCATTCCAACCCCTCCAGCAACTTCGGCATGGTCGTTCCAAGCGCTACTGCGAGCCGGTGAAGAGTCCGAATGGTGACACTGCGTTCGCCGCGTTCAATTTTCCCGATCGCGGTTCTGTCCATTCGTGCTTCTTGGGCTAGGCGCTCTTGGCTCAACCCCAAGTGCTCCCGTTGCGCACGTATGCGGGCACCCAAGCTCAAGTCAATGTCGCTAGATCGCATGGAGCCTAGGATGGGCGGCAAGTGGCCATGTGTCTACGGACTATGCGCCCCATTCGTGAATATTCGGCTCTGCCAGCAGCTGATCGTGGGTGATGTCTAAGGCCTCGATCGGTCAACCGCCCGGTGGCAGGCGAGACGATTGGATCCATGCATGAACGCGCTCTTCGAGCAGGTCCAACGGCAGCTCGCCGTTACTGAGCAGGATCTCGTGGAACGCGCGGATGTCGAAGCTCTCGCCGAGCGTCTGCTCGGCGTGGGCGCGCCATTGGCGGATCTTGAGTTCGCCGAGCTTGTAGCCGCAGGCCTGGCCGGGCCAGCCGATGTAGCGGTTGATCTCTGAGTCGATGTTGGCGTAGCTGAGGGCGGTGTTGTCGCGCATGAACTGCACCGCCCGGTCGCGGGTCCAGCCGTTGGCGTGCATGCCGGTATCGACGACGAGTCGGCAGGCGCGCCACATCTCGTAGGTGAGGCGTCCGAAGTCGTCGTAGGGGTTCTCGTAGAGGCCGCGACCGCCCTTACTGAGCGGGTTGTCTCCCATCTCGAGCCCGAGGCGTTCGCTGTAGAGGGCCCAGCCCTCTTCGAAGGCGGTGAACTGGATCTCACGCCGGAAGGGGTGTTGGCCCTTGATCTCCTGGGCGAGCGCGATCTGGAGATGATGGCCCGGCATGGCCTCGTGGAGGGTCAGCGCGATCATCTCGTAGCGGGGGCGCTGGTCGAGGCCGGAGATATTGACGACGAAGTTCGCGGGAAGCCCGGCGTCGAGCGAGCCCTGGTAGTAGTAGCCGTTGGGGGCGTACTCGGACCCGAGCAGGGGGAGGGGGCGGATGCCGTAGGGGGCCGTGGGAAACAGGCGGAAGAGGCGGGCGAGCTGCCCGTCGACTTGCTTGGCGATCGCGCGGTACTCGCTGATCAGGGCGTCGGGGTCGGTGTGGTAGAAGCCCGGGTCGGTGCGGAGGAACCCGACGAACTCAGAAAAGAGTGTCTGCTCGTCGGGCTCGCCGGCCCAGCGCCCGGTGCTGTCGGCGTACCAGGCGCTGCGCCGGATGACATCGAGCATCTCGGCGCGGATGCGCGCGACCTCTTGCAGGCCGATCGCGTGGATCGCATCGGGGCTCAGGTCGGTGGTGGTGTGCTGGCGGAGCGCGAGGGCGTACAGGGCCTCGCCGTCGCGAGCGTCGCTTGCGCCGATCGAGTCTCGACACGCGGGGATGTAGTCGCGTTCGAGGAAGCCCGCGAGGCGCTCGAACGCGGGCAGGATGGCGTTGGTGATCGCGCCGCGTGCTCGCGCTCCGAGAGGATCGGAATCCGGCACGCCGAGGAACGGCTTGTAGAACGGGCTTGTCGTCGGGTCCGCGAGGGCCTGGTTGGACGCGATCTGGCGGCACTGCTCGACCGTGCCCTCCATCACGACCTTGGGCGGCACGCGACCGGCGTTCATGCCGAAACGCATCTGCTGGATGTACTTATCGATCAGGTTCTCGATGGCCTCGAGGCGCGCGACGTAGTCGCTCAGCTGCGCCCGGGTCTCCAGCGGCACGCGGTCGGGCAGCTGGGGCAGCTCGAACTGCGGGCCGGCGCGAGAGGTCATGGGCGTCTGCTCCGGATAGAACGCGTCCCATTCCTTGCTCATGCGGAGTCTGCGGAGCAGGAGGGCGCGGTCGAGCCGGTCGGTGTCGCTCAGCGGTTGCTCGTCGACCGCCTCGAGGCGCTGGACGAACGCATTGGTCGCGCTCTTGCGGCGTTGCACGCCGGCGGGGCTGGCGTCGGCGAGCTTGTCGTTGAAGCGCAGGTCGCCCTGGAGGGTCGCCCAGACCGGGCTCTCACGCCGGGTGAAATCGAGGTAGTCGTCGAAGATCGCCAGGAGCTCTGGATTGCGGGCGTCGGAGTTGGCGGGCTGGATCTTCTGGGCGCTCTGGGATTGATCGAATGAAGCGGGCACGCTGAGCGTGAGCGATCCGAGGGCCAACACGACGATTGCGGCTCGATTTTTCATGGCGTTCAAGGCTAGGGGCGGGTTTGGGCGAAGTTGCCCGCGAACGTGGGACGGGTAGGATTCGCCGACTGACAGAATCGGGATTGGTGTAATTGGCAGCACGAGGGTTTCTGGTACCCTTAGTACAGGTTCGAGTCCTGTATCCCGAGTTGAACAACGCCCTCGCGAATCGCGAGGGCTTTTTCTTGGCGCGGCGCTCTTGGAGGGTCAGTGTGATTGCCCGTCTTTGGGGCGCTTTGACACCGAATCCAGATACTGTCGCGGTGATTGGATCAGCACGCCCTCCACCTTGGTCTGATACAGGTGCCCGAAGTGGCGACGGTCGCCGGTGACCAGGTGGGTACAGCGGCTCTCGAGTGCGGCCAGCAGAATCGGCCAGTCCTTCTCGGGAAGTGTGATCTTGCTGAAGAGGATGCCCGTTGATGGCAGATCTGCACAGAGAGCCACGGCGCTCATGAACGCTTGCAACCGATCATGCTGATCCTTGGCGGTGAGATTCCTGGCCGCCTCGCACAGTGCATAGTCCGATGTGACAAGCTCGGTCTCGCTGAGACTCCAGATCCTGGCGAGGCCAGAATCGCCCCGGTAGGCGACTGAGAAGAGCACGTTGGCGTCCAGAAAGACCCTGTCCACGATCTCAGCCTACGACACCTCCGACGGGGGCGCTGTTCGATGGGCCAACGGGACATCCCAACGCAATGATCCGCTCTAGGGGTTGTCGTGAGGGATCTCATCGGGGTCGAGCCCGAGGGATCGCACTTCCTCTCGGGCACGCTGGTAATCGCCCGCGTCCACGGCGTTGTTCAACAGGAACTCTGCCTTTCGCAAGGTCGAGTATTCCTCGGGCTTCATGGGCGTGGCGATCGCCGGTTTCATCAGCAACCCCTCCTCGCAAACCTCAAAGACCAGAATGCTGCCCTCTTCCAGGCCGATCGCCTCGCGAATCCGCTTGGGGATCGTGATGGTGCCTCTCTTGCCTACCTGGATGGCCTGCCTCATGCCAGCCTCCTTTCAAACCACGCCAAATGCGCCACTTGACAGTACGGTTCTCACACCCAGTTTGATCGGCTGATTATCAGTATTTCTGTATTTCAGTAATAGCTAGCGTGTCAAGAGTGTGTTGCAAGCCTACTTGCCGGATATTATCGGTCTTTGTTCACTGACTCCTGAGGCTGCCCGGGTGCATCGAGGGCCCTCTCGATGAGCACATGGGCAGCCGAGCGAGCGAGCGCCACCGGATGCGTCGGTGGGATCGACGAGTTGCCCTGGCAGACGACGTAGGAGTTGACCGCGGCCCCATCGAGCAGGATCGCCAGCTGTGAGCTGAGCTCATCGGGGTCGCTCACGCCGCCCTGGCGGCAGAGTCCCCGCAGGTATCGCAGGACCTTGAGCTTGTGCTCGGCGGCGACCTCGCGGATGGGCGAGGCGGGGTCTGGGTACTCGGCGGCGACGTTCACAAACATGCAGCCGGCGAACTCCGATGAGGCGCACCAACGCTCGACGAACTCGAAGACCGCGTCGAGGCGCTCGATCGGGTCGTCGGACTTGCCCTCGACGAACTCGATCAGCTCCTCGCGGAAGGTCTCGTCGCGTCGGCGGAGGGCGGCCACAATGAGCTCGTCCTTGGACTTGAAGTGGTTGTAGAGGGTCATGCGGCTGATGCCGCCCTCCTTGAGGATCTTGTCCAGGCCGCTGGCGTGGAAGCCTGAGCGGTAGAAGACCCGCATGGCGGCGTCGATGAGGTCGTCTCGTCTGCTAGGAGGCATATCTGGTCTCCGATCGGCTCCGATCCCCGTGTGAGCTACACACGGGCGGTCCATCCACCAACAAGACTGACCAGTCAGTATATTCCTTGATACCCCTCATGGCTGCATCAGCGGCGGTTTTTTGAGAAAAATGAATACGAATGAAATATACCGACTGATCGGTCAGTATGTATCACTGTCGCTGGTGACGTGACCAGCAGCAACGAGAACTGGCCCGCCGGGTCCTGGCACAGGAGAACGAACATGGCACGCATCAATCCGGTCAATCGAGACGAGGCCGACGTGAAGGCCCAGGAACTGCTTGGCGGCGTCGAGAAGGCGCTGGGCATGGTCCCGAATCTGATGGGGACTCTTGCCCGCTCTCCGGCGTCGCTGGCGGCGTATCTGGGGTTCGGGCAGGCACTCTCGGGTGGGACGCTGGGCGGTAAGCTGCGAGAGCAGATCGCCGTCAGTGTCGCCGGGGCCAACTCGTGTGGGTACTGCGCCAGCGCTCACACTGCCCTTGGCAAGGGGCAGGGTGTGGACGAGGCGGAGCTGGCCCGCAATCTCAATAGCGAGTCCGAGGATGAGCGGACTGGCGCCGCGCTGCGGTTCGCCAGGGCGATCACCTTGAAGCGGGGCTGGGTCTCCGACGAGGACTACTCGGCGATCCGCGAGGCGGGTTTCGGCGATGGCGAGATCGTCGAGATCGTGGCGACGGTCGCGGTCAACACGTTCACGAACTACGTCAACCACATTGCGCAGACGGAGATCGACTTCCCCCGCGTGGAAGTTGCTGAGCCCACGATCGCGTGAAGCCTCTCTCCGCGCGGAGCGGCCTTAGCGGGCCACTGCCGCGCTTGGCGGACAAGTAGACGTTGGCATCAAACAAAGGAGACATGCCATGTGGAAGGGTGCACGAGTTGGAGTCGCGATCGCGGGTTTGGCGCTCGGCGGGGCGGCTGTCGTTCACGGTGCGAATGTGCCGGCGAGCACGAGCGCTGGGCTCGTCGAGTCGAGCCCCGTCAAGGTCTGGAATCGCACGATCGAGATCGATGGGCTGGAGATCTTTTATCGCGAGGCCGGGCCGGCCGATGCGCCGGTGATCGTGCTGCTACACGGCTTCCCGACGTCGTCGCACATGTTCCGTAACCTGATCCCGCAACTCGCGGACAAGTACCGAGTGATCGCGCCGGATTACCCGGGCTACGGCCTGAGCTCTGCGCCCTCGGTCGATGAGTGGGAGTACACGTTTGACAACGTGGCCGGCGTGGTAGGCAAGCTGCTAGATAAGGTCGGCGCAGAGTCGTACACGCTGTACCTCATGGACTATGGCGCTCCAGTCGGCTTTCGCCTGGCAGTCGATGATCCCGATCGGGTCGAGGGGCTGATCGTCCAGAATGGGAACGCGTACAAGGAGGGGCTGCAGGAGTTCTGGAATCCGATCCGCGAATACTGGGCCGATCCG
Organism: uncultured Phycisphaerales bacterium; assembly: GCA_965371965.1. GTDB lineage: Bacteria > Planctomycetota > Phycisphaerae > Phycisphaerales > UBA1924 > S146-42. Next base: position 21,870 of record CBDVAM010000022.1, on the reverse strand, counting down.
AGCGACCAGCACGCCGACGCCCTGCGTGGGCTGCTCACAATCGAGGCAACCAAGTGGCAGTACACGGCCGGCGTGCGGGAGCCCGACGCGATCAGCCCGGACAACTGGCTGGTCATCCAGCCGCTGCTGGATCGTCCGGGGAATCAGGAGATCCAGCTCGCGATGTTCCTGGACTACGGCTCGAACCCGCCGAGGTATCCGGCGTGGCAGGAGTACCTGCGCGAGCACCAGCCGCCGACGCTGATCGCGTGGGGCAAGAACGACCCGATCTTCCCGGGTGAGGGCGCGATCCCGTACCTGCGCGACCTGCCGGACGCGGAGTTGCACCTGCTCGATACCGGGCACTTTGCGCTCGAGGAGGACGGGGATCGGATCGCATCACTGATCCGCGAGTTCATGGAGACGCGGGTCGTACCCGCGGCTCGAGCGGGCGGGGAGAAGTGACCTTCCCAGGTCAAGTAACACACATCAAGTAAGAGGAGCCTTGTGATGGCTACCAAAGCAGAGAATCAGGTTGTGCTCATTACGGGCGGTTCGAGCGGCATTGGCCTGGGCGTGGCAAAGGCCGCGATCGAGGCGGGCGCACGCGTCGTCATCAACGGACGTGACGGCGAGCGCCTCGAACGCGCGGCAAAGTCGCTGGGCGGTGAGGACCGGGTCGCGTGGGTCCAGGGCGACATCGGCGAGCCGGGGGTGGCAGAGCGGATGGTTGCGCTGGGCGTTGAACGCTTTGGGCGGGTCGATGCGCTGGTGAACAACGCGGGCCATTTCGACGCCAAGCCGCTGAATGACTACTCGCTCCAGGAGTTTGATGGCTACATCGGCTTCCTGCGCGGGGCGTTCCTGGCGACGCAGGCCGCGGCCAAATGGATGGCAGAGCACGGAGGCGGCTCGATCGTCAACATCACGACCAATCTCACGACGCGAGGGGTCAGCGCGATCCCATCGAGCGCTCCGATCGCGGCCAAGGGTGGCGTGCAGGCGCTGACGGTGAATCTCTCGATCGAGCTGGCAGCCAAGAACATCCGAGTGAACGCTGTGGCGCCGGGGATCGTGCGCACGCCGATGCACGATGCTCTTGGCGACGAGACGATGGCTGACCTGGCGCGTTTGCACCCGCTGGGGCGGATCGGGGAAATCTCTGACGTTGTGGAGGCCGTGTTATTCTTGCTTGGTTCGACGTGGATCACGGGCGCGGTAGTGCCCGTGGATGGGGGGATCTCGGCCGGTGGGTGACGCTCGCGCCGTGCGAGGGTCTGGCCGGCAGCCTGTGCGGCGCGGAAGGTGCCGCCACACGAAAGGGGATTCTGATGAGACTCTCAACTACAGCCATTGTCACGCTCGGCGCGGGTATTGCGATGGGCTTGGCGGCGCTTCCCAAAACAACTACACAGCCCGAGGGCGGGCAGAGCGCCCATTCTCGGGGCAAAGCGGACGCGCCGCTGCCCAAGCCGGAGGTCACGCTCAAACCGGGGCGCGTGGCGCTGGTCGTGACCGATCCGCAGAACGATTTTCTGAGCCCCAGCGGGGTCACCTGGGGCGTCGTGGGCGAGAGCGTGACCGAGAACGGCACGGTCGAGCACATCGGTCAGCTCTTCGAGGCGGCCCACGGGAATGACATCCCGGTATTCATCAGCCCGCACTACTACTTCCCGCACGATCACGGGTGGAAGTTCGAGGGCGCGCTCGAACAGTTGATGCACAACGTCAACATGTTCGATCGAGCGGACCCGCTCTCGCTGGAGGGGTTTGAGGGCTCGGGCGCGGACTGGCTGGAGGAGTACAAGCCGCACATCGACAACGAGAACACGACGGTGACCAGCCCGCACAAGATGTACGGCCCCGAGACCAACGACCTGGTGCTCCAGCTTCGCAAGCAGGACATCGACCAGGTGATCCTGGCGGGGATGAGCGCGAATCTGTGCACCGAGTCGCACATGCGCGAGCTGCTGGAGCAGGGGTTCGAGGTGATCGTGGTCGCCGACGCGACCGCGGCGGCGAAGGTGGCGGGGTACGACGGCTACGAGGCAGCGTACGTGAACTTCCGGTTCATGGCCAACGGTCTGTGGAACACCGAGACGGCGGTGGGTCGGATCGAGGCGCTGGCGGGCGAGGGCGGTCGGTAGGGCGAGGGTCGTGAGTGAAATCAGCTTGGCCGCAGGGGAGCGGGGGCTCTCCTGCGGCTTTCTGCTGCGCGCAGGACAGCGGTCCTTCTCCGTCGCGGTGTTACTGCGCGAACGGCTTCATGTTCGCGGCCTCCTGGGTCGCTTCAATTGTTGGCCATCCACATCAGCAGCCGCTATCCATGTGCTCTGGAAGGCTGGTTATGGGGCTTTATGCTAGTGCCGCGGGCTAAAATCAATGGTGTAAAATTTTAGTCGAACAATGGACAAGTCAAAATACAGGCCGTATATTTTAGTCACCGCAGGAAGACCAAAAATGAGACAAGACCTGTTTTTGAAAGGAAACCAGACAGGGAAACTGGTCCGGATCAGCCATCCATTTCGGGATGTAGCATTTGTCCCCGACTTCCTGCCGCCGACGTGGGAGTTCGATGCGAGTCTATGGCCACTCCTCGCAGACGCTCGCGCGGTGCTTGGCAAGTTGGACGGCATCGGCAGATCTCTACCAAACCCGTATCTCCTCCTCAAGCCTCTCCGCACGCGCGAGGCTCTTCGCTCATCGAGCCTTGAGGGCACATGGGCCGACCCTGCTGATCTGCTTCTGTACCAAAGACACCCGAGAGATCCGATGTCGGCACGGGATCCGGCGAATGCGTTGCTCGAAGTCTCAAACTACGAACAGTCGCTGATCGTTGGTGGCGAGGGTCTTCGTCAGCAGAACCGATTCTCTCTCGGAGTCATCCGGCAGATGCACCATGCGCTCCTCTTCGGTGTACGAGGTCGAGACAAGTCACCCGGCGCGTTCCGACCGAACCAGGTCCACATTGGATCCGATCGACGGTTCATTCCGCCGCCAGCCGAGTTCCTGAATGAACTGCTCGAGAACTTGGTCAACTACATCAATGAACCCGGCGATGAGCTTGAGAGATTGGCTCGGTGCTTTGTCGTCCACTACCAGTTTGAGGCAGTTCACCCGTTCATCGACGGCAATGGGCGAGTGGGCCGCGTTTTGCTCTCGTTGATGATCTACCACCTTCATGAACACCATTCGCCGTGGCTGTACTTGAGCCCGTATTTCGAGCGGTACAAGGACGAATATTTCGGCAAGCTGTTCGGGGTCAGCACAACGGGTGCGTGGACCGAGTGGATCGAGTTTTGCCTAAGAGGTGTGTTGGAGCAAAGCCGAGATGCTATCGCCAGAAGTGACCGGCTTATCAAGCTGATGCAGTTCTACCACTCGCTCCCGATCTGCAAGCGTGCGAGACTACCGGTAATCGTGGATTCGCTATTTGAGTTTCCACTGCTTCACATCAGTGATGTGATGGAACGGACCGGCGTCACGTTTCCGACTGCAAGGAGCGATGTCGAGCACTTGGTGGAGAGCGGCGTGTTGCGTTTATCCGAAGGGTCGAAGCCCATGCTCTTCATTGCTCAGGACATCTACGACACGGTGTTTGAGGATGAGATCCCGACATCTCCCGTTGGCGAGCAAGCAGATGACGATCCGATCGCATAGCCGGTAGCAGCGCCGCGGCCCACCGCACACACCTGCATTTGCATTGGGCGTCTTAGCCCGCGAGCTTGGGCGGCTGCCTGGTCTCCGGCTCGAGCTGGGCCTTGAGCAGGGAGGCGTAGCGTCCGCTCTGGGCGAGCAGGGCCTCGTGGGTGCCTATTTCTACGATCTCGCCGGCTTCGAGGACGACGATGCGATCGGCGTGGCGGATGGTGCTGAGGCGGTGGGCGATGACAAATGTCGTGCGCCCCTGCATCAGCTCGCGCAGGCTTATCTGAATGAGGGCCTCGGACTCGGCGTCGAGGCTGGAGGTGGCCTCGTCGAGGATGAGAATGCGCGGATCTGCGAGGATGGCGCGAGCGATGGCGAGGCGCTGTTTTTGACCGCCCGAGAGGCGTACGCCGCGCTCGCCGATGATCGTGTCGTAGCCCTTGTCGGTCGCCTCGATGAACTCGTTTGCGGCTGCGAGGGTCGCGGCGGCGCGGACGTCCTGATCGGTCGCGTCACGCCGGGCGAAGGCGATGTTCTCGTGGATGGTGCCGTCGAAGAGGAAGACGTCCTGCTCGACGATGCCCAGCAGGGACCGGTAGCTGTCGACGCGGATATCGCGGAGGTCGACCGCATCGATGGCTATCGAGCCATCTGTAGGGTCGAAGAAGCGGGCGACGAGGTTGCACAGGGTGGTCTTGCCCGCGCCCGAGCGTCCGACCAGGGCGATGTGCTCGCCGGGTGTGACGGTGAGCGAGACGTTGCGGATGGCGGGGGTCGTGGAGTTTGGGTAGGTGTAGCTGACGTTGTTGAGGGCGATTTCGCCGTGGGCCTGAGTGGGGTTGAGCGTGCGCAGGGCTTTGTCATCATCGGTCTCGAACTCGCGCGATTCATCGAGCAGGTCGAGCACGCGGTCGAAGCCGGCGAGCTGGTTCTGGATGTTGGTTGCGCTGGAGACCAGCGATTCGAGCGGACCCAGGAGCATGAGCAGGTAGGTGCTGAACATCATGAGATCGCCCAGAGTGAGCGTGCCCTTGACGACCTGCCACCCGCCGTAGAGAAGCACCGCCGAAGAAGCGATGGGAATGAGCAGCATCCAGACGATCTCGATGCCCCGGCTCCACCACCAGCCGAGGAGTTCCTGGCGTGCCATGAAGTGGCTGCTGGTGGTGAATCGCTGGGTCTCGGCGCGTTCTCTGGAGAAGCCGCGGACGACGCGCATGCCGGCGAAGCTCTCGGTGGAGTGCGCGTCGATTCCCTGGCGTGTCAGACGGATATCGCGATAAATCGGGCGCAGGCGGTTGATCCAGGCGCGGTGGGTGAACCAGACGGTCGGGAGCAGCAGGAGCGCGCCGACGAGCAATCGCCAGTCGACGGTTGCGAGAATGACCATGGTGCCGGTGAGCTGGATGATCGCTCGCCAGGGGTTGTAGATCATGCTGAAGAGGAGTTCGCCGACGCCCCCGGCGTCTTCACGCAGGATGCTGGCGACGCCGCCGGACTTGAGATCGTGGACGCGGTGGAGGGGCAGGCGGATGGCGTGCGCGAAGACGCGCCTTCGCATGGCGACCTGGACCCGTTTGGTCATGCGTGTGGCCTGCCAGCGACCCCAGAGGCCGACGCTGACGCTCAGGATTGAGATCGCAACCAGCGAACCAGAGAGCATCCAGAGCAGGGTGACGCGATCGCGCGGCAGGGCCTCGGGCAGCGCGGTGGGTCCGGGGGTATCGAGCAGGATGTAGTCGATGGCGATCTTGATGCCGGCGGGGCTGGCCAGGCCCAGGATGGTTGCGATCGAGACGGTCAGGAGGCTGAGCGCGAGGATCGTGCGGTGCCCTCGCAGCAGCGGCCAGAACGCGAGGAAGAGCCCGGTGAACGAGCGGGTGCGCCGGCTCGAGGGCCTCTTGGGCGCGTCATTGCCGACCTGCTCGTGTGCTTTCTTGGCGCTGCGCTCGCGCTTGTAGCTCCGAAAACGCTCGCTGCTTCTTGTGATCGAACCCATCGAGCGATGGTAGCCGCGGGCTCAACCGGCTTGGTTCGATCTGTGTGGTTGGATGAGCGTGGTCGGATCAGGCCTCGGACTCGCGCGCCTTGCGACGCCAGACCAGCAGCGAGACCAGCAGTGCCAGAGCCACGATGGGCGTGACGAACGCGGGCATGGACCCCAGGGGCTCGGCGAGATCAATCAAAGCAAACATGTGCATCCCTTCGACAAGTGCTTGGACCGCTCAAAGATGACGAACGCCCGCGGGCGATCCCAGTCGCTTCCCGTTTCGCCCAGTTGATCGGGGTTGCCCAGACCCTCCAGACCCACCGCTGGCGATTAGCCCTGGGGTACAAAGTCCGCTAAGGTGACGGCTCGGCGGATTGACGCCGGAAAGGGGATTCCATGGGCGAGCGAGGCTCGATGGCGCTGCACTGGAAAATCCTGATCGGTCTGGTTGCGGGAGTCGTGGTGGGGGCGGTGATCAACCTCACCTGGGACGCCTACACGTGGGGTGCGCTGAAGGTTGGTGATCCGGCGAGTTATCGGGCTAGCAAGGACGCCAAGCGGGCCGATGAGTTGCCCGACGATCCGGGGCGGGCGATCCGGTGGCTGCAGCGTTCACTGGACGAGTACTCGCCGGCGGTGGGTGCGGGTCCGATTGCGCCGCCGAGCAATGCCTACAGCGGGCGGGTGATCGACTGGCTGACACGGGATCTCGCGGGCGAGCCCGGCGAGGCGGGCGACGCCGGCGCTGCGCGAGACTGGTTGCGAGATCAGGTTGCCCGGGCGCTCGAGATCCTCGACGCCGAGGGGTCCGAGGACACCGACATGGTTCTCGCGCAGATCGTCGCGCCGACGGACCCGGCGCTTGCGCACGACGTGGGTTGGCTGGTCGGCGATCTGGAGCAGGTGTCGCTGGATCCGGCGACGGGGGTTGAGGCGTCTTCTGCGAACAGCGAGGCGGGGTTCGTTGCCGGCGTGCCGAGGGTGATCGCCAACGTCAACAAGCTCGTGGGCGATATGTTCATTCGCGTCCTGCGTCTGATCGCGATCCCGCTGGTGCTGTTCAGCCTGGTTATGGGCGCAAGCAGCCTGAACGATCTGCGCAAGCTCAGCCGGATCGGTGGCAAGACCATCGTGATCTACCTATGCACGACGGCGGTCTCGATCGCAGTCGGGCTGACACTCGCAAACATCATCCAACCGGGCACGTTTGTGCCACAGGAGACGCGCGATCGGTTGGCGGCGATGGGCGAGGGGACCTATCAGGCCAAGATTGGTGCCAAGGGCGAGCAGACGGCGCGTGAGCTGAGCCCGTGGGATCAGATCCTAGAAATCGTGCCGCAGAACCCCTTTGAGGCACTCGCCGACGCGAAGATGCTGCAGGTGGTCTTCGCGGCGTTGATGATCGGTGTGGGGCTGACGATGATCCCCAAGCAGAAGGCTGCGCCGATCATCGCGATCGCCGACGGCATGACCGAGGTGGTGATCAAGCTGGTGCAGGTGCTGATGCTGGCCGCGCCGTACGCGGTGTTTGCGCTGATCGGGCGGGTGGTCGCGGATATGGGCCTTGAGGTGCTCGGATCGCTGATCGTGTACGGATTCGTCGTGATCTCGGGTCTGGCGATCATGATGCTCGTCGTGTATCCGCTCGTGCTGCGGTTCTTCTCGCCGATGGGCTACGCCCGATTCTTCAAGGCGATCGCGCCGGCGCAGCTGGTCGCGTTCAGCAGTTCGAGTTCGGCGGCGACGCTGCCTGTGACCATGGAGTGCGCCGAGGATCGCCTGGGCGTCTCCGAGGAGGTGTCGAGCTTCGTGCTGCCGCTGGGCGCGACGGTGAACATGGACGGCACGGCGCTGTACCAGGGCGTCGCGGCGATCTTCATCGCACAGCTCTACGGCATCGACGTGACGTTCACCGATCAGCTCATGATCATCTTGACGGCGACGCTGGCGAGCATCGGGACGGCGGCGGTGCCCAGCGCCGGGCTCATCATGCTCGTGATCGTGCTCCAGCAGCTTGGTTTCGACCAGGCGGTGATGGCCGGGGGCATCGCGATCCTATTCGGCGTGGATCGGATCCTGGACATGTGCCGAACTGTCTGCAATATCACCGGCGATTCGATGGTGGCGACGGTGATCGCGGCTAGCGAGGGCGAGTTGCTGAGCGCTGAAGAGGTCCGGCGTCGGCGGGCCAAGGCCGAGGCCGTGGGACTCGATGAGCATCCCCATGAGGGTGGCGGGGATGAGTACGGGATTGACGGCGGGTCGCCGCACAGGACAACGGGGCCTGAGGCCGGCGGCGATGAGGATTCGGCGCGCTAGTTGTTATCGGACGGAATCAAAGGTAACTCTGGCACTGCGGGCTCAGACCAGACATATTCATCTGAAAATTGGTTGCTTTTTGCTTGATCGTCGAATCGAGCTTCCCGTACCCTAGGGCATTCGGTTCTGGGAGGAGCCGTTGGGGAGATCGACATGAAGTTGAGGATGCTCTGCATTATCGGTGCCGCGGCGACAGTTGCCAGCGCGCAGCGTTTCGACCTGTTCGTCTATGAGAACGAAGATAACGCCGACATGAGTGGCATGGAGATCTACTTCGAGATTTTCGATGTCGGCGGTGCGATCGATTTCGAGTTCCACAACGACTCGACGGGTCCCATGTTCGTCAGCGCGGTGTATTTTGAGGATTCCTTTGCGGGCCTCGTCAACGGCCTGATTCAGAACGAATCGGCTGGCGTGGATTTCGAGCTGGGCGCTGACCCCATGAATCCGGCACCTCCGGGCGCAGGCTTCGGCGGCGCGTGGCTCGGCAATCTCTTCGACGCCGACGCCGAATCCCCGAGCGAGGAGTTCAGCATCAACGCGGGCGTCGGCGAGACGCTGACCATTCGGTTCGATCTTGACGGCATCGGCTTTGGCGACGTGGTCGACGCGTTGGGTTCGGACCCGCGCGGCCTGCGGATCGCAACGCACATCCAGGGCATCGGCGGCGATGACGGCGACAGCGCCTGGGGAATCAACGTTCCCGCGCCCGCGACGCTGGTCGCGTTCGGCGGGCTCGCGGCTCTGGCGAGCCGGCGCCGGCGCTAAGCGGCATTGATCTATCAGATTCAGAGCGACCCGCCCGAGAGGGTGGGTTGTTTTCTTGTGAGGACAGAGATGGAGCATGGAAGGGCGAGAAGAGCTGGTAGACGCCCTCCTTGACAGTCGGGCCTGCGATACCACCGGTCGCCTTGAAGCGCTACACAACGTTTGCGCTCGCACCAGAGCGGCTATCTGATTCCCTGGCCCTGCTGGACGACGTGGGTCAGTTCGTGGGCGAGTAGGTGCCTGTCAGGGGCGCTTCGGATCGCGATCTGGGTGCCACTGGAGTACGCGGCTGCCGAGAGGCTGTGGGCGGCCTGGGGCGTGTGTCCGTGGATCGCTCCAGATTGTGCCGGCGAGTCGTGGACGAAGACCTGGGAGAGGTCTGGATGCACGCCGCTCGGTCCGTGCTGGGCGATGCGTCCGGCGGTCGCGCCGTCCACGCCCGCGAATCGCAGAGACTGGGCGATCATCGCCTGGTGTGACAGGGCGGTCGGAGAGGATGGCAGCGGTTGTCCTGGGATCGGCATCTGGGGTCTCCCTGTTGCGAGCTGCGCGGGCGAGCGGGCGGCTTGCCGGCGATCCGCTCGATGGACTCAGCATATGAGAAACCGGGACCCTTGTGCAAGGGTCCCGGCGAGGGTTGAACTCCTGGGATTCTCAGGCTCGGGCGAACAGGTCGAGAAACGCGAAGAAGTCGTCGGCGTCGATCGTGCCGTTGAGGTCGAGGTCGGCCCTGGGATCGCGGGCGACGAAGAGGTCGAGGAAGGCAAAGAAGTCGTCGGCGTCGGTCGTGCCGTCGCGGTTGAGGTCCGCCGGGTGGAACTGGCAGCCTCGGATGAGCACGCGGATGTCGTCGATGGCGGCCTCGACGATCGAGCCGGAGTTATCATCGCGGGCGACGATGCGCAGGCGCATGTTGTCGGTGGGCGAGACGAAGTCGGCGATGCGGAAGGTCGCCTGGACCCAGGCGTTGGCATTCTCGGTGACGTCTTCGAACTCGGACCAGGTGTTGCCGCCATCGCTGGAGATGAGGATCGGCATGTGGTCGGTGTTCGGGGCTGCGCCGCGGTCGTTGGAATACCAACGTGCGTAGGAGATGAAGGCCTCTGCGTTGAGCCAGTCGCCGATGACCGAGGCGTCGAAGGCGGGGCTGGTGAGCGTGGTTGCGCCGCCGTCGACGTCGCGATCGCCCAGGCCATTGCCTGCGGCACCGTCGGTGACCCAGCAGTCGGTGCCCGCGGGCGAGTTGTCGTCCTCGGGCTGGGCGGCGGTGCCCTGGGGGTTCATGCGATTCCAGATGCCGGTGGTGGCGGTGTCTCCCTGTGCGCCCACGGTCCAGCCGAGGTCGGTCTCGGCGTCGTCCTCGAAGGCGATCTCCTCGGAGATGACACCAACATCCAGATCGCCGTCGGCGGGCAGGCGGAGCCTTGCGCCGCTCTGGGTCTGGCCCTCGACGTAGAACTCGAAGCTCCTGCCGCAGGAGAGCGCGGGGACGTAGGCCTCATAGAGCCCGTCGCCGAGATCACCCATGGGGATGGAGATGAATCCGCCGGAGACATCGGGGCGGACGCGCAGGGTGAGCGATTCGATCTCGTCAATGAGGCCGTCGGCGAGCACGCGGATGGGCGTGGGTTCGAGATCGAACGCGGTGTCGATCTCGCCATCGGGGAAGCTGAGGCGGATCGGGTCGTCGAAGTAGTCGATGATCGCGAGGGCGGCCTCAAAGTTCTCCTCGCCGGTGGGGAGGATCTGGGCGGGCGGGAGGTCGAAGCCGGGGTTGGACGAGTTGGGTCGCAGTTCGATGGTCCAGCTCTTGAGGCCGACCGAGTAGGTCCAGTCGCTTGCGATGCCGCTGGCGGCGTAGAGATCGATCCCTTGCATGGGGGTGTAGAAGAAGCCGTGGACGCTGCGGATGGTGTCTGAGAGGAGCTGGGAGAAAGCGACGAAGAAGGAGTAGTCCGGCTCTGGGACGCGGGTGGCGGTGTAGCCCCAAGGGTAGAGGATGAGCTGGGAATAGCTGTGAAAATCGACGTGGGCGACCATGTTGTCGTCGGCGAAGACGTAGTCACGGACGGCGGCGGTCTCGGGCTCGCTAAAGGCGAAGGGGCCGTGGTAGATATCGCTGGAGGAGTCGCCGCTGGAGCCTGCGCCGCCGAAGTTGATGTCCCAGTTGCGGTTGAGATCAACGCCCCATGTGCCGTTGCCGTTGTCGCGCCGGTTCTTGCGCCAGAAGCGGTTGTTGGTCCAGGAGTAGCTGTAGCCGTCGGGGTTGACGATGGGAACGATCTTTACCACGGCCTTGTCGAGCAGTTCGGCGACGCGCGCGTCGCTGGCGTAGAGGTTGCACAGGCGGTCTGCGATATAGGTGACGGTGGCGGGGCTGACCCACTCGCGGGCGTGCTGGCAGCCGTTGAAGAAGATGACCGGACGCCCTGTGGGGTCGCCGGGACCTGTGATCTCGATCGTGATGATGTCGCGCCCCTGGCGGCTTGTGCCGATGGTGGCGACACTGGCGAGGTCGGGGAAGTCGTTGGCGAGCCCATTGTGATACGCGATGATCTGGTCGTAGGGGTGGTAGTTCTCGAACCACTCGAGGTCGAGCAGGAGGCTCCTGCGGTCGATCTCGGCGCGCTCGGCGTCGATGACCCCCTGGAGGTCGTCCTCGAGGATCAGCGGGGCGAATCCCATGTCGCGCAGGGCGGCGAGCGAATCGTCATCGACGACGATTTCGATGGGACCGAGGCCCACGCCGTGGCTCCAGAGCATGTCCGCCTCGTCGAGTACGGCGTCGAGTTCGGCCTGGTCCTGGGTGACGACCTGGACGAGCTGGAAGCCCTCGTAGGGGCGTTTGGCTTCGCCGTCGATCTGGGCGAGGGCGTGTGGAGCGGACATCGCAACCGCTGCTAGGACGATGATCGGGCGCATGGACGTTCTCCTGGGGTTCGCGTGCTCGGGCGCGCCCATCGTACACGATGCATCGGGTCGCTCGGCGAAGGAAACGAAAAAGAGCCCCGCAATGCGCGGGGCTCTCGGCGGCGTGAACGTGTGAGGGTTATTCGGGGGCGCAGCCTCGGGCGAAGGCGTCGAGGAAGAAGAAGTAGTCATCGACGCCGATGTTGCCGTCGGGAATACCCCAGGTTGGGTCATCGGGGTTGGAGGAGCCGGTGAAGTCGGCGCGCTCGTCGATGAGCGAGAACACGTCGAGGAAAAAGAACCAGTCGTCGGCGTCGATGTCGCCGTCGGGGATGTCGTATGTGGGGTCGCCGGGGAGAGAGGAGCCGGTCATGTCGGCGGGGCAGATTTCGTAGGGGCCGATGTCGAGCGAGCGGTTGAGGATGCGGGCTTGGTGAGAGAGATCGACGGGGATCGGTTCAAAGATGTCGCCATCGGCGTCGAGATCGGTGTAATCGTGTGGGAGCAGTCCCATGAGAGCGGTGTCGCGGGCCGGTGAGTGATACCGGACGCGCAGGTCCTCGTCGCCGGTGAGGCGAACGCCGTCGGGTCCGAGTTCGTCAATGAACCTGGGATCCCGCGAATGGTTGCCGTGTCCGTGCGTGCCGTACCCCTGAATGATGCAGAACAAGGGCACCCCGCCGCCCAACTGATCACGCCAATACTCATCCCCATTTGACCAGAGGATCGAGTTGATGACCAACGGCGTGATGTTGGCAGCGATCCCGAACTCGGCGTTTCCGTAGATCAACGATTGCTGGATAATCGTGTCGTCGGCGGCTCCTAGTCCCGCGTCGTTGTATGCAATGATGCATCCGGCGAGTTCGGAGCCCGACCCAGATAGAACACCGCTCAAACCGGTGTCATTGCCCAAGAACGAGCAGTTGGTGAAGAACACGTTCGGCTCCGCATGAACAGTCGGTCCGCCAGCGTTGTCAGTAAACGTGCACCTTGATAGGAATACACTTGGTCCGGCAACCCTCACGCAAGGAGATCCCCATGATCCCCTCACGACAAGACCATCAACGAAGATAAATGAAAAGCCAGTGTCTAGTTTCAGAATGTTGTGGCTGTTGTCGGCGCGGTTTCCAAAGCCGGGCAGGTCGTCGCCGTTGAGATCGCCATCGAGGACCGAGGAGTACAGGCCCATATCGCGACGATCCGGGTCGGTGAGCTTGGCGAGCCCGGCGAATCCACCCTTGATTCTCAAGATGGTGGCACTTTGGAGCATTTCTTGGTCGATCTCGAACGACCTCATGCGATCGCCTGTTCCGCTATCTGGGCGATAAGTGCCACCAGCGATTCGGAGTTCCACCGAGTCAAACGGCATTAGATCAAGCGAAGCGAGGGCGTCCTGGAGGTCGTTGAAGGCGGATTCCCAGGTGGAGCCGTCGCCGTTGTCGGGGGCGTCGTCATCGATGTGGATGATGGTCTGGGCCCTGGCGGCGGTGGTGAGGGCGAGGGCGACGCCGAGGGCGTGGACGCTTGCATCGAGTGGCTTCACGTGTGTCTCCGAGTTGTTATGAAGCCTGCATCGGCCGGAAGATTGCGGTGTGGTGAGAAATCCGGATAGGGTCTGCGGCTAGGTGGTAGCGTCGCTCGGTCGCGCGGGTGTCGAGCGGCATTCCAACTCCCGTCCCGGCGACGGCGCATAATGGCTGTGACTCACACGCCAGGAGACAGCATGAGACGGATCAGACTTTGTGGCACGCTTGTGCTCGGCGGGCTTTGGCTCGGCGGTTGCACGTTCGGCAATCAAGGCAGCGGGGTGTTCGAGCACGCGGCGGTCGCCGCCGACCATGAGATCGCCTCCAAGGCCGGGGTAGAGATCCTGCGGATGGGCGGCAACGCGGTGGACGCCGCGGTCGCGACGAGCTTTACGCTGAGCGTCGTTCGCCCGTATTCCTGCGGCATCGGGGGCGGGGGGTTCATGGTCATCCACCTCCAGGATGATCCGCGGTTCGGCACCATCGACACGACGATCAACTATCGCGAGACCGCGCCGACGGCGATGGGCGCGGACTACTTCGAGAAGTTGGACGATCCGAAGCTGAGTGTGCGTGGGGGCAAGTCGGTGGGGGTGGCGGGAACGGTCGCGGGGCTGCTGTATGCGCTGGAGAAGTACGGGACGTTGGATCGTGAGGTGGTGATGGCCCCGGCGATTCGCGTCGCCGAGCGAGGGTTCAAGGCCGACGCGCACTACGCGAACTCGGCGCAGGGGCTGATCAAAGAGTTCGAAGAGAATCCGGAATGGAAAGAGCGGTTCGCGTTCGTGTGGGAGCGGTACTTGCTTGAGGGCGAGGTTGGACGGGGCGATCTGATCCATGTGCCCGAGCAGGCGCGGGCACTCCGGTTGATCGCGGCATCAGGAGTGTCGGGGTTCTATGAGGGCGAGGTTGGCGAGGCGATCGTGCGCGCGCTGCAGAGCGATGGGGGCGATCAGACCAGAGAGGATCTGCGCGGGTACAAGGTGCGCGAGATGGAGCCGCTGCGGTTCTCGTTCTATGGGTATGAGATCCTGGGGATGGGGCCGCCGTCGAGCGGTGGCGTGGCGATGGGGCAGATCCTGGGGATTCTCGAGCGTTGGGACTATCGCGGGTATCGAGGTTCACCTTGGCCGTTCATGTTCGGCCCGGATGGCCCGGCGACGCACCTGCTTGTGGAGAGTTTCAAGCACGCGTTTTCGGATCGTGCGCGCTGGCTGGGCGATAGTGATTTTGTGGAGGTGCCGGTGGAGCGGCTGCTGTCATCGGAGTATCTGGACGCGCTGGCGGATCGGATCGACATGCGCCGGACATTCGAGCCGGCGCACTATGGATCGGCTGGGCTGGATGGAGCCGAACCGGCGGAACCCGCGACAGAAGACCGCGGGACGAGCCATTTCTGCGTTGTCGATGAATGGGGCAGTGCCGTCAGTTGCACCGAGACGATCAACTTCGGGTTCGGCTCGCTCATCGCGGTGCCCGAGTTCGGGTTCTGCCTGAACGACGAGATGGACGATTTCACGACGCGCCGGGGCGAGGCCAACGCGTTTGGGCTGCGTCAGAGCGATCTCAACGTGCCCGCGCCGGGCAAGCGCCCGCTGAGCAGCATGTCGCCGACGATTGCGCTGGATGGCGATGGCCGTGTGGTTGCGTTGGCGGGCGCCAGCGGCGGGCCGCGGATTATCACCGGCACGACCCAGGTGCTGATCTCGATGCTGCTGGGCAATGGGCTGCGAGTGAACGACGCGGAGGCGGCGTTGTGGGAAGCTCGGGTGCATCATCAGTGGATGCCGAACCAGCTTCGCATGGCGTATCCGCAGGATGTGCTCGATCGGACGGGCGGGTGGTACTCATCCCTTGACTATCTGCGCGGGCTGGGCCATGAGATTCGCAGCATCAACAACGTCGGGAACGTGCAGGCGATCCGTCGGGGTGAGGACGGGTGGGAAGCGGCGAGCGATCCGAACAAGGGTGGGAGGCCGGCGGGGTATTGACGGGGGCAAAGGCACACGCAAGAGATAGGGAGCACCAACCGCTCAGAGCAGCGGTTGGTGGCACGTCGGGCTGCTGCGCGATGACCGGCGGACACCCGTTCCTACCACACGACCGGCTGGAAGCCGGTCCCACCAACTGAAAGAGCCCCGCGACGAATCGTGGGGCTCTTGGGGTGTTGGGACTGAAGCGAGGCGATCAGGCGCGACGCCTGCGTGCGGCGAAGAGCGTGCCCAGGCCGATCAGGGTGAGTGTGGACGGCGAGGGGATGACGAAGATGCCGCCGCCGTCGAAGTTCTCGATCACGGTTTCGAGGCCTGTGCCGTCGAGGTTGACCTGGTAGATGTTGTCGCCGCGAGCGGTGTTGAACAGGAGTTTGCCGTTGAAGGGGTTGTAGAGCAGGGCGTCTGGGCGTTCTTCGAGCAGGCCGGAGACGATCTCGGTGATGCTCGCGAAGTTGCCTTCGCGGTCGAGGGTGAGTGTGAAGATGGAGCCCTCGCCGTCGGCGATGTAGATGTCGCCGAAGTTGGGATTGATGTCGATGCCTCTGGCGAAGGTGATGGGACGATCGAGGCCGGTGACGCCGGTGTCGGAGAGGTCGACGATGAGGGTCTCGGTGCCGACGAGGTTGCCATCGATGCTGAGGCGGTGGAGGGTGCTGCCGAAGTTACGATCGGGCGGATCGCCGGGGCCGTTGAGATCCTCGAAGATGCCGCCGTTGACCGCGAGGGCGAAGTAGTCCTGGGTATTGACATCCTTGACCATCTCGATGCCGCGCTGCCAGCGGGGGCGGCGCGGATGATTGTCGCGGTCTTCCTGGAAGACGTTTGTGATGTTGCCGTTGCCCGGGTCGATCGCGAGCACGCCGAAGTAGCGCGGGTCCGCGTGGTTGGAGGATGGGATCTGCATCATGAAGACCTGGTTGCGTGCCGCGTCGAAGTCGACCGAGGAGCCGATCGAGAATCGCGCGTCGCCCTGGGCGAGAAAGGACATGTTGGGCGCGCTGAAGAGGTGGTCGATCTGGATGAGACCCGCCTCGTTTGGATCGGTCGGCGGGAAGGGGCTGTTGTCCATGTAGAACCGCCCGTTGGGAGCGCGATCGATGCGGAGCACGCGCGTGTCGGGGTCGCCAAAGTTGAACAGGTTCGAGACCGTGACCTGGTTCGGGTCGCTGTCAGGCACGTCGATGAGGTTGAGCGATTGATCGGCGTGGTCGAACGCGATGATCGAGTAGCTCTGGGCGAGACCGGCGGAGGCGATCACGCCGATCGCCACGATGCTTGTCGTTTTCTTCATGGTGATTCCTTCTCTCGTCACTGTGCACAACGCGGCTCACGCGTCAGCGCGAACACCTCTCCACAAATCAAAGCCATGGCA
The DNA here is from genome assembly GCA_965371965.1 of uncultured Phycisphaerales bacterium. Classification (GTDB taxonomy): domain Bacteria; phylum Planctomycetota; class Phycisphaerae; order Phycisphaerales; family UBA1924; genus S146-42. The sequence continues at coordinate 5,364 of CBDVAM010000022.1, read as the reverse complement.
CGATTCACAGGTGGGGCTCCTCGTCCAATCCCACCCTACGAGACCACAGTATACGGAGTGAGTGTGGGGAATGTTCCCCAAAGTGCTTTTTTGCCCGGAGTTTCTCATTTGGACGCCAGCGGATTGATTCTTTCAGTGCCTGGTGGACCGGTGCAGTCGTTCTGCGTTTGCTGTCTTGGATGAGCACATTGCCCGAGGATCGCCGAGACTTGCCTATTTCGGAGACGTTTGTCTCGATCCAGGGTGAGGGCAGGCTGGCGGGCACGCCGAGCTGGTTTTGCAGGGTGAGCGGGTGCAATCTGCGTTGCGTCTGGTGCGACACGCCGTACGCGAGCTGGGATCCCGAAGGCGAACCGCGAGGCGTCGATTCTCTGGTGCGAGAGGCGGTCGAGTCGGGTCTTGGGCACGCGGTGTTGACCGGGGGCGAGCCGATGCTGTTCGCGGGCGTCGAGGATCTGTGCGAGCGCCTGCGCGAGGCGGGAGTCCATGTGACGATCGAAACCGCCGGGACGGTTGATCGCACGCTCTCGTGCGATCTGATGAGCGTGAGCCCGAAGCTGGCAAACTCGACGCCGGTGGACGATCCACGCGATCCCAAGGGCGTGTGGGCGCGTCGCCACGAGGAGCGCCGCCTCGATTTCGCGACGATCCGCGCCGTGCTGGAGCGCGGCCTAGACCGCCAGCTCAAGTTCGTGGTCGCCGGCCCTGCGGATCTCAGCGAGATCGAAACAGTGGTCGCGGAGGTGGGGGTCGAGGCGGGCGACGTGATGCTCATGCCCGAGGGGGTGAGCGTGCCCGACGCCGACGCGGTCCGGTGGGTGGTCCAGGCGTGCGTGGAGCGGGGCTGGCGGTACTGCCCGAGGCTGCATATCGCGCTGTTCGGCAACACGCGGGGGACGTGAGCGAATCGCTCCACCAGGAGTGAAACCGCTCTATGGACTCTGCGTCCTCGGCGCTACCTCTGGGTCTTCGCGTTCATCCCGTTTCTGTGCGGGGGCAGGACCGATTCGGGCGAGGCGTGGACGCGGAGTTCGGCGGGGGAGCCTGTCCAGAGGTACTGGGCCGAGCGCTTGATGTCGTCGAAGATGACCACGATGCAGGGCAGGGCGATGAGAATGACCCCCGTTGCGCTCATGAGCCCGAAGCTGATGGTGATGGCCATGGGGATGAGGAACCTGGCCTGGAAGGACTGTTCGAGCATGAGCGGGCTGAGGCCGAGGACCGTCGTGATGGTGGTGAGCATGATCGCGCGGAAGCGGTTGCGCCCGGCGTGCAGGAGGGCCTCGACCATCGGTTTATCCTCGGCGCGCTGCTCGTTATAGAACTGCATGAAGATCAGCGAGTCGTTGACGACCACGCCCGAGAGCGCAACAAAGCCGATCAGCGAGAGGAACGTCATGGTGTAGCCCAACAGGATGTGCCCCCAGATCATGCCGATGGTCGCAAAGGGGATCGCCGACATCACGATCAGAGGCTGCGTGTAGCTGCCGAACAGCCAGCAGAGGACGAAGTAGATGAGCCCCGCGGCGGCCACCATGCCCAGCGGGAGCGAATCGAAGGACTCCGCCATGTCCTTCTGGCGCCCGCGCTGGACGATCTGGACGCCCGGGTACTCCCGCTCGAGGACTCGCAGCTGGGGACGGAGGTCGGCGAAGACCTGGTCGGGGTTGGTCTCCTCGGTCACGTCGGCGGCGACGGTGATAATTCGGTCGCGGTCGAGGCGGCGGATGGTCGCGTTGGCGCGTCGCTCGGTGAGGCGGGCGATCTCGCCGAGGGGAACAGGGTCGCCGGCGGGCGTGAAGACGTGCATCTGCTCGATGGCCGCGAGGTTGCGGCGCACGGCTCGCGGCAGGGTGACCCGGACATCGACGTTCTCGCGGTCGCCGGCGAACGTGTATGCCTCGAGACCCACGACCGCGGCGCGGACCTGCTGGGCGAGGTCGGTGACGGTGAAGCCGAGCTCGCTTGCGCCGTCGCGCAGCTCGATGCGCAGCTCGCGCTGGCCCCGGTCGGCGTCGTCGTAGATGCCGTAGACGCCTTCGTAGGATTCGAGCAACTGCTTGACCCTGGCGGCGACGATGGCGGCGAGGGCGAGGTTCTCGGCGGTGATGCCGACGGTGATGGGCGGGCCGCCCACGCCGGCACCGACACCCTCCATGCGGAGCGACTTGACGCCCGCGGGCGAGCCGACCTCCGCGAGGATCGCGTCGATGATCTGCTTGCTGGTGCGCTTGGGCTCGGGGCGATCCTCGACAGCGACGAGTTCGAGTACCACCTGTCCCAGGTGGGGTTGGGAGGTGTCAGGAAGCTCGCCGGTCATGTTCCCCTGGGCCCCCGCAACGGCCCAGATGACGGGGACTTCCGGCTGGAGTCGCGCGGCGGCCTCGATCATCGCGATCACCTCGTCGGTGCGTTCGACGGGCGTGCCGACGGCCATGCGGACGGTGGCGTTGATGACCTCGGCGTCGTCGGTCTCGAAGAGGGTGAACTGGAGTCGCCCGCCGAAATACATCGCCGCCGAGACGATCAAGACACCGACGAAGCAGGTCAGGGTGAGATAGCGCGCGTGGATGGCACGCCCGAGCAGGCGGACGTAGGCCGGCAGGAGGACGCGGTTGAGCAGGCGCTCGCGTCCTGCGTCAAACCTGGACTCGGCGCGCTCGAGGACACCGACGTGCCCCTCGCGCTTGCGCCGGTCGCCGGCTTCGAGCGAGTGCCCGACGTGGCTTGGAAGGATGAGCAGGCTCTCGACGAGGCTTGCGCCCAGAGCGATGGCGACGACGATGGGCAGAAACTGGAGCATGTCGCCGAGCTGGCCCTCGATCAGCGCGAGCGGGAGGAAGGCGAATACGGTGGTGAGGACGGTGGCGACGACCGGCCAGAGGACCTGGTTGGTGCCGCGGATGGCGGCGTCGGTCGGCTTCTCGCCCCGCTCGTGGCGCCTGGTGATATTCTCGGCGACGACGATGGCGTCATCGACGAGCAGCCCGAGCACGACGATGAGCCCGAACATGGTGAGCAGGTTGAGCGTGACGCCCAGGAAGCGCATTGCGGCGAGCGTGCCGGCGATGGCGACGACCAGCCCGACGCCGACCCAGAAGCTCGTGCGCCAGTTGAGCAGCAGGAACAGCGTCGTAAAGACGAGCATCAGGCCCCAGAGGGCATTGCGGGTGAGCAGGCTGAGGCGCCCCTCGATGAACCGGGCGAGGTCGGTGGTGAGCGCGACGTCGACGGGCAGGGGCGTGGTCGCGGCGCGCAGGCGGCCCAACTCGTAGGCCCGGACTCGCTCCGAGGGAGGATCGTCGGTGCCCGGGCGCTGAAAAACGCTGGCAAGGCGCTCTCGCCAGGTAAGCGAGAACCCCTCGCCCTTGAGGCCCGCGGCGTAGGCCTTGACCATGTTGGACATGTCGATCGCGTCCTGCTCGCCGACCTTGAAGACCGTGAGCGAGACGGCGAGCTTGCCGTTGAGGCGGACGGAGAGGTCGATGTCGCTGAAGGTGTCTTCGACGCTCGCGATATCGCGCAATCGGACGACCCGCCCGCCCGGTGCCGACACGACGACGATGTCTGCGACGCTCGCCGCGCGGTCTTCGGTCGCGACCGTTCGGATGGAGGTGTTGGAGGTGGCCGAGCGGACCGTCCCGCCGGGAAGCTCGCGCATGTGCTCGCGGATCAGGCTGGTGATGTGCGGCAGGCTGAGACGGAACTCGAGCATCCTGGCGGGGTCGACCTCGACGCGGACCTCGTCGGTCCGTGCGCCGTCGATGGCGATGTCGCCCATGCCCTCGAGCGTCCTGAGATCGTCGCGCAGCACACGGATGGTGTTCTTCAGATCGCGCGGGTCGGCGTCGCCGAAGACAGACAGGACGATCACCGGGAGGTTGGGCTCGAACTTGTCGACGACGATGTTGTCGCTCTCCTCGGGCAGGTCTTCGAGGGAATCGATCTCGCGTTTGATCTCGGCGACGGCGTCCTCGATGCGCACGCCGTCTTCATACTCGATGAAGATCGACACCAGTCCCTCGCTGACCGTGGACTGGACCTCCTTGATCCCTCTCAGGTCCGCGATCTTGTCCTCTATCCGGATTGCGAGGGACTTTTCGACCTCTTCGGGCGACGCGCCGGGGTAGGGCGCGGTGATCGTCACCTGGCTGGGGCGGATCTCGGGGAAGAACTCGCGCCGGAGATTGGTGCCGAAGAGAAGCCCCGCGGCGAGCAGCGCGAACATGACCAGGTTTGCGACGACGGGCTTGCGGACGCCGAAGTTCGCGAGGCTCATGGCGTGGGTGCCTTCGAGGATTGGCTACGGGTGGGGGTAGATACGTCGACCGCCAGCGAGTCGCTCAGCTCGTCGAGGTTCGAGACCACGACGCGGTCGCCCTCGTGCATGCCGCTGGCGATCACCGCCCACTGCGTCTCGCGCGGGTCGATCTGCGGGAACGATCCCTCGATGTGCTCGGCGACGGTGATCGGGCGGAGCTTGACGACGCTGGCCGGCCCGGCGTCGGTCGCGATCGACTCCACGACGAAGACGTGATCGTCGATGATGGCCCGGCGCGGCACGATGAGCTGCATCGGCGATTCACGCGAACGCACGCGGGCGACGACGTACTGCCCGGGCAGCAGGATTGCGCCGCGCTCGGGGTCGATGAAGCCGCTCTGGGGATCGAGCTTCTGATCGATCTCAACAAAGACGACCATCGAGCGGGTCGAGGATGACGCCTCGGGTGAGATGCGCGAAACCGTGCCCGACCAGAGCGAGGGCGAGGAGGAGTCGGCGGTCAGTTCGGCGGTGTCGCCGACGCGGATCGTGCTCGCCGCAGCGAGTGGAATCTCCAGCGGCACCTCCAGGCGATCCAGTGCTACGACGCGCGCGATCCGCTGGCCCACGTTGACCCATTCGTCGGTCTCCACGTCGACGCTCTGGAGAAAGCCGTCGATCGGCGAGGTGATCGTCGTGCGGTCGAGATCGGCCTGGGCAATCGCCTGGTTGCGTTCCTCGGCGAGGCGCTCGGCGGCGAGGCGAGCGCGCCGGGGTACGACCGTTTCCAGCAACTGACGGATCGCCAGCGATTCTCGGGTGGTGCGCTTGAGGGTGGCCTCGGCGCGATCGATATCGACCTGGATGCCGCCGCCCTCACGGACGGCGCGGTTGGCCCGGTCGAGGTCGTCCTGGGCGAGTTGGACCTCGGCTTCTGCGAGGGTCAGTCGCTCCTGGAGGCGTCGCTGCTCGACATCGAGGACCGCGAGCTGGGCGGCGATCGCCGCGATGCGCTGGGCGGCGACCTCCAGGCGATTGCGGAAGTCCTGCTGCTCGAGCTGGATGATGAGCTCGCCGCGACGGATGCGAGCGCCGTCCTCGAC
>CBDVAM010000021.1:0-41131 GCA_965371965.1 uncultured Phycisphaerales bacterium | reverse complement strand
GCCGCTCGCCGGCTCGTGCTGCCGATTGCCTTGTGCGATGCCGCCATCTTGCTCGTGCTCCTCGTCGTCCTGGAACTGCTTGTCCGCACCGTCGATGCCCGGTACACACGCCACCTGTTCGACAGAGAGTTCACCGGATCCGCGCCGGTTGCCATGAACGCCGACGGCTACCGGGGGTCGCTCATTTCGATCGCGCCGGGTGGGGATGAGATCCGCGTGCTCGCGCTGGGCGACTCAGTGACCTTTGGCAATGGGATCGAGTGGCAAGACGCTTGGCCGCAGCGGCTTGCGGATCGATTGGAAGAAGAGACCGGGCGACCGGTCAGTGTCATCAACACCGCCCTGCCCGCGACGGACATCGATCAGATGCGGGTGGGGTTCGAGGCTCTGCGCCTCGAGTACCAACCCGATGTGGTCGTTCTGCTCCTCACGGGCAACACTGTTTCGCTCGCCTGGATACGCCGAGATGACCCCGACGGGCCGCCCCAGAACGGGTTCCTCGCCCAGGAAAGCCCGAGCGGTTCGTTGCGACGCTTGCGAACGGAGGTCCGGCGAGGCATCAAGTTGTTTGCGCTCCCTGGATTCGGCTCTTTGAACCTGCAGCGGGCCATGTTCTGGATCGGCCTCTTGCGCCATGACGTGGACCCGAATGATCCAGCGGGAGTCATGCTCGCCCAAGGGTGGATCCAAGGAGGCCTACAGCCTGGTGATATAGACGGCGCGTGGGAGGAGTTTGCCCACGATATCGAGCACTTGCGATCGACAATAGAAGACGCCGGCGTGCCACTGATCGCGTCCTACGCACCGCCGCGGTTCACACTCACCGACAGACTCATCGACAACGAGAAGGCTGTCAGCCCGGCACGCGTTTCCGTTGACGCGACGGCCCGGGCCCTCGCCGTAATGGAAAGGCTAGGTATTCCCTCGGCTGACTGTCGCTCGCACCTTCTTGAGGCTAGGAGAAAGTCCAAGGGTTTTGCTCCGCTGTATCGCCAGTTTGACTACTCCCACTTTGACGCCGTCGGGCATAACGCCGTTGCCAACGCATTCACAGCCCCTGTTCTAGATGCCCTGGACACGGTCGAGAGGTAGAAAAGCCGTCGTGGGAGCGAATCGACGGGCATGGATCCATGAATGGTCTCGGCCCCTAGGCAATGCGAAGATTTGGATCGTCGCGAATCCCGCCCCCGGTCGATGAACAGAACCGGATGGTGGAGAACCGCGTGAATTCTGGCAATCTCGAATCCGCGAAGCCTCGCGCAGTGATGATCGTCGGAGCTGGGCGATCCGGGACGAACTGGCTTCTGCATATCTTCGACCGGAGCATGGCGACATACTGCAGGAATGAGCCCAACGAGATCGAGGATGGGGCGATGGCAGGCCTCCCGCCAGGCATTCTTGCACCCTGCCCCCTGCGCGGCCCTCACTGGGATCGGTTGATCGAGAGCCTCCGAGAGACGATGGGCGAACGCGACCACAGGTCGGTGCCACCGAAGGTCTTCGTTCGTGAACCGATCCGGCGCGCCGGCGGATTCAGGCTGCTCATGCGCCGGCGAGTCCGACGAGCACTGAGCGTCGCGATGCCGACTCTTCGCCGTGGAGAGTGGCCGGTGCCGCCTTGGCTGATGAACCGCCAGAGACTGCGCGAGGCATTGCTCGTCATGAAACTCGCACAGGTCCCCGGGTGGGCCCAATGGGTGCTCGAGAATCGCCCCGATTCCCACGTTGTCCATATCGTGCGACACCCCGGGGGGTTCCTCAACTCATGGCGACGCCGATACCTCGCAGGGAAGGATGAAGCCCTAGTCCGCTCGAAGAACAACGCGAGGCTCGCCAGGATCCTCGACCTGCACCCCGCCTGGAACGATCGGCTGGGACCCATCGACAAAATGACCGTCGATGAGTCCGAGCTCTGGTACTGGTGCTATGCATCGGAGACCATTCACAACGCGGGCGCGGAGCGCCCGAACTACACCATTGTGACGTACGAGCAACTCGCCGCCGATCCCGTCGCAGGGGCCAGGAGGCTGTATCGCCGATGCGAGCTGGAGTGGAATGCCGAACTTGAGCGCCAAGTGCGATCGAACTCTGGCGGGTCATCAGCAATCTCTGCGGCATGGCGAACTCTGCTCGATAATCAGCAGAACGACATGGTCGAACACGTCCTCCAAGGATCTAGCCTGCGGTCCCTCTGGGCGAGTTGATAGGGAGCTTGAGCCGAGCCATGCAGATACGTGAAGCGGAGTGGATTGGTGAGTGGCTGGCCGGCAGATCGGTCAAGGATCTATCTCCAATCCTCAATCTGGGCTCATCGACGGGCGAGTTTCGCGAGTTGACCCAGCCGCACATGCAAAGGTGCATCTTCGGACCGCTTCGCGAGCGGAGTGTCGAGGTTGTGCACTCAGACATCAAGCATGCCCCGGGTGTCGATCTGGTTGGAGACCTGACGGACCCGGCGTTCCAGCAGGAGCTTCGACAGCTTCGTCCCAGGTGCGTGCTCGTCAACAACATCCTCCACCACATCCACAATCGAGCGGAGATCGTATCGATTCTGCCCGATCTGATCGGCGTCGGCGGGTACTTGGTCCTGAGCGGGCCGCACAGATTCCCCCGACACTATGATCCCTTCGACACGATGTACCGCCCGTCCGTCGAACAGGTAGTGGCCGAGTTTTCCCTGCTCGAGGCTGTCGAGAGTGCCATCATCGACTCTGGAAACTGGCGCCAGTGGCGTGCCGAGGAGCGTGGCCAACGGTCGCTCTCCCGGGCACTCGTGAGGACGTGTCTTCCCGTGTACAAACCAAAGGAGTGGTGGAGACTCGCGATCCAAGCCCCCTACTTCCTCAAGCACATTTCTGCGTTCTGCGTCGTTTTTCGCCAACCCCAGGGGGATCCGGGTTGAATCTCGGCATCGTGGTCATTGGTCGAAACGAAGAGGCGCGGCTCGAACGCACCCTGACGGCCTTACTCGAGTCGCGCGTGCCATGTATCTACATCGACTCGGCGTCGACAGATGACAGCGTCTCGATTGCGAGATCACTCGCCGTCCATTGCCTCTTGCTCGACGGTTCGGAGCCGCTCAGCGCCGCAAGATCACGCAATGAGGGAGCACGTTGGCTCCTGGAGTCTCATCCGTCCATCGAGGCGATTCAGTTTGTTGACGGGGATACAACGCTCGACAATGGTTGGCTCGCCGCCGCCGAGCTTGAGCTGGAACGAGAACCGGATATTGGCGTGCTCTGCGGTTCCCTCGCCGAACTGGATCACCAGCGATCGCCCTACCGCAGGATGTGCCACATGGAATGGAGCGCTCCTGTTGGCGACGTGGAGACCTGCGGCGGCAACATGCTCGTGCGCGTCCAAGCATTTGAACAAGCTGGAACATTCAACCCCTCACTCGTCGTAGGTGAAGAGAGGGAGTTCTGCCGACGAGTGCGGGACGCAGGCTGGAGAATTGTTCGCCTCGATCGCCCCATGGGCGTCCACGATTCGGGGATCACGTCGTTCTGGCAATGGTGGCGCCGAGCGATCCGCTCGGGCGTCGCCGGTGCTCAGGGTGTCTCCATGCGCGGCCGCCAGTGGGAACCGGTCCATGTCCGACGGGTCGTGTCGGCCCTCGCGTGGGGAATCGGCGTGCCCCTTCTGGCAATCGTGGGCGCGCTCGTGATTGGCCCTTGGGGCCTCTTGGCGCTTGGCGCCTACGCAGTCCTCTGGACCAGAATTGCATGGAGGAATCGCGGGCTTGGATGGACCAATGCCACGGAACTCGCCTCGTTTCTCCTGATTGCCAAGTTCGCCGAGTCCGTTGGGATTGTCCGATATCTCCTTTGCCCAAAGCCGCGCCGGCGGATGAACGACGCGCACGCGAGAGCCGATCAAGAATCAACCGTCAGACCCGATCAGAATGTCTGAAGCCCCATGACCATCGCCTACCTCAACAGCGAGTACCCCAGCCTCTCGCACACGTTCATCGAGCGTGAGATCGCGCGGGTTCGCGCCATGGGCGTCGATGTCCGCACGTTCTCGGTTCGCAGACCGACCGCGACCGGCACCCTCGGTGAGGCCCATGCACGCGAGGCCCATCGGACGAAGTACATCCTCGGCTCAGTGCGTGCCATCGTCATGTCTCTGGCAGGTGGAGTGCTGACGCGCCCGCTCGGCGCTGTGAGGGCGTTCATCGCCGCCCAGCGACTGAGCCCGCCCGGATGGAAGGCACACATCTGGCATCTCGCCTACGCCATCGAGGCTATCCGCCTTGCACGGATGCTCGGGGCGGAGGGTCTACGCCACGTCCACGTGCACATGGCCAACAACGGTGCGGCTATCGCCCTGTTGGCGACACGGTTCGACCCACGCCTGAGTTACAGCCTCAGCATCCACGGCTCGGCGGAGTTCTTCCACGTCGACGACTGGCAACTCAAGCCCAAGGCCGAGAACGCCAAGTTCGTCCGGTGTATCTCCGAGTTCTGCCGGTCGCAGGTCATGGCGAGCACAGACGCCACGTCATGGGACAGGTTCCACATCGTGCGCTGCGGCGTCGATACCGCGAAGTTCGCGCCCTCGGATTCGCAATCGGCGCCCCATGTCCCGGGGCCGCTCCGCCTGCTCACGGTCGGTCGGATGCACCCGATCAAGGGCTACGACGTGCTGTTGAGAGCGATCGCCGACCTTGTTCGCGCCGGCATGGACGTCCGCCTCACGATGGTCGGAGATGGTCCGATGCTGGCTCATCTTCAATCGCTCGCCGACTCGCTCGCCCTGCACGACAAAGTCACGTTCACAGGACCCGTCGCCCAAGAGGCTCTATCCGGTTATCTGGACCAAGCCGACGCCATGGTCGTCGCCAGCTTCATGGAGGGCGTGCCGGTGGTCCTGATGGAAGCGATGGCCTGCGCCCTTGCGGTCGTCGCGACCCGCGTCGGCGGAATCCCCGAACTGGTCGAGGACGCCAAGAGCGGCCTGCTGGTCGATCCCGGATCGACCGAGGCCCTGGTAGCCGCCATCCAGGCCCTCGCGGATGATCCCGAGCGCCTCCGATCCATGGGCGAAGCCGGACGCCGGGCAGTTGTCGCCCGATATGACATCGAAAGGACCGCTTCGGGGATGGTGGAACTGTTCGCAAGGTATTTGGACGAAGCGTCCCATAACGTAGAGGTGGCGATGGAGGACCGTGCGGTCGCGAGCGACACGGTCTCGCCGGCGCTCGAGTCGCGGGTGTCCTGAGAATCAGAGGACTCGATGGATGATGGGGGCGAAAAGGCGAAGGGCAGCTATGTGATCATCACGCCGGCGCGTGATGAGGAGGACTTCGCCGAGCGCACGCTGAGCACGGTTGCCGCCCAGACCGTGCTGCCGGCATTGTGGGTGATTGTCGATGACGGATCGAGCGATCGAACGCCGGAGATTCTCGAAGCCTGGAAGTCGAAGCTGCCCTACCTGCGTGTAGTGCGGCGGGAGAAGCGGAGCGCGAGGAGCGTGGGCCCTGGCGTGATCGACACGTTTTGTACGGGGCTGGAAACGGTGGATCTCGATCGGTTCGAGTACGTCTGCAAGCTCGACCTCGATCTGGAACTGCCCACCCGCTATTTCGAGATCATGATCGATCGGATGCAGGCTGACGCCCGTCTGGGCACCTGTAGCGGCAAGGCCTACTACCCGGGGCCCGACGCCAAGCTCATCTCTGAGGGTGTGGGCGACGAGATGTCTGTCGGGGCGATGAAGTTCTACCGCACCGCGTGCTTCCGCCAGATCGGCGGGTTCGTCCGCCAGGTCATGTGGGACGGGATCGACTGCCACCGCGCCCGGATGCTCGGCTGGAAGGCCATGAGCTGGGACGAGGACGACATCCGCGTCGTGCATCTGCGTCCGATGGGTTCGAGCCATGTCGGGATCTGGACCGGTCGAAAACGCCACGGCTTCGGGCAGCATTTCATGGGCACGAGCCTCGCCTACATGACCGCCAGCGCGATCTACCGCCTGCCGCAACGACCCGTTCTCATAGGTGCCTTGGCGAACTGGTGGGGGTTCGTCCAGAGCATGTTGAAGGGGCGAAACAGGCTCGATGATCGTGAGTTTCGGCGTTTTCTCAGGCAATATCAGTGGAGCGCACTTGTTCGCGGCAAGCGTCGGGCGATCGAACGGATCGAGGCGGGAAACGCCCAGAGATTCCAGCCGAACGAACAGACCCGTTGGTCGATAGCGCCGGGAGCCGGCGCGTGAAATCGCAGAGCCCGCCCATGAGCGATACCAACGAAACGTCATCCGCGGCGGGAACCAATACGGCGTCTGCAAGAGCGCCCGCCTCGGCGCTCCCGACGATCCGCCTTATGGGCGTCAAGGTCCACGCGATCAGCGATTCGCAGACAAACGAGCACATCCTGAGCCAGCTCCAGGAGGGTCGTGGCGGGGTCGTCATCACGCCCAACCTCGACCACCTTCGGCGAGCCGTGCGAGACCCGGCCTATCGCGACATGATCGAGCGTGCGGACCTCTCGGTGCCCGACGGCATGCCGCTGGTGCTCGCCGCGAGGTTGCAGGGGACACCCCTGCCCGAGCGAGTCGCCGGCTCGGACATGATCTCGAGCTTGAGCGAACTTGCGGCCCAGCGCGGGCGATCCATCTTCTTGCTCGGCGGGGACGAGGGCACCGCAGAGCACGCCGCGAGGATTCTCATCGAGCGCCATCCGCAGCTTCGGGTCACGGGGACGTTCTATCCGCCGATGGGGTTCGAGACCGACGAGGCGCTCATGAAGGAGATGCTCGAGAAGCTCCGATCGGCGAGCCCCGACATCGTCTTCGTCGCCCTCGGCTCTCCCAAGCAGGAACGCCTGATCGAGCGCCTCCGAGGCGAACTGCCAAAGGCGTGGTGGCTGGGCGTGGGGATCAGCTTCAGCTTCCTCACCGGGGATGTCCGGCGGGCCCCGAACTGGATGCGGCGCGTCGGGCTCGAGTGGTTCCATCGCCTTTGCAGCGAACCCAGACGCCTGTTCCGTCGATACCTCCTAGAGGGCATCCCGTTCGCCCTGCGTCTGATGGCTGCCAGTATTCTCGCTCGCTTTGGCTGGGGTCGCCGACGCGACCAAGGAGATCAACGCCCATGACCGTTGCGGAATCGCTGATGCGCAGGATCGAGACCGGAGACGCGCTGGTGGGGATCATCGGCCTCGGCTATGTGGGGCTCCCGCTCGCGCACGCGCTGCACAGGGGCGGGCTGGGCATCCTCGGGTTCGATATCGATCCCACCAAGATCGAGGCGCTGGAGGCCGGCAAGAGCTATCTGCGGCACCTGGGTGGCGAGGTCTTCACCGAACTCGCCCAGAGCGATCGATTCAGCGCAACAGCCGATTTTTCCCGTCTCAGCGAGCCCGATGCGATCCTCGTCTGCGTACCCACGCCCCTCGGGTGCCATCACGAGCCGGACCTGAGCTACGTCCTCGACTCGGCCCGCGCCATCGGGCGCTCGCTGCGAGCGGGCCAACTCGTCGTCCTTGAGTCCACGACCTACCCGCGCACAACCCGCGACGAGTTCCTGCCGGCGATGCTCGAAGAAGCACGCGCCCGCGGCGTCGAGTTGGTTCCCGGCGAGGACCTGTTCGTCGCCTTCAGCCCCGAGCGCGAGGACCCGGGCAACAAGTCACACAGCACCCGCTCGATTCCCAAGCTCGTCGGCGGCACCGATCCGGCGTCCACGGCCATCGCAGCGGCGCTCTATCGCAAGGGCGTCGAGCAGGTCGTCGAGGTGAGCAGCGCCGAGGTCGCCGAGGCCGCGAAGCTGCTGGAGAATATCTTTCGGGCGGTCAATATCGCGTTGGTCAACGAGCTGAAGATGGTGCTCACCGAGCTGGGCGTGGATGTCTGGGAGGTGATCCGCGCCGCCAGCACCAAGCCCTTCGGCTTCATGGCGTTCTATCCCGGCCCGGGCCTCGGCGGGCACTGCATCCCCATCGATCCGTACTACCTGACCTGGAAAGCCCGAGAGGTCAACCGCCCGACGCGGTTCATCGAGCTCGCCGGCGAGGTGAACACCCGGATGCCCGAGTATGTGATCGAACGCCTCACCCTCGCGCTCAACGATGAGGGCAAGGCCATCCGCGGGTCCAGCGTTCTGGTGCTGGGCCTGGCCTACAAGCCGGACATCGACGACACGCGCGAGAGCCCGAGCTTTGAGCTCATCGAGCGGCTGACGAGCCTGGGCGCACGGGTCGAATATTCAGACCCCTATATCCCTCGAACGGTTCCCGTTCGCAAGCACGACCTGGCGATGAAAAGCGTTGATCTCACGCCCGAGGCCATCGCCTCGTTCGACTCGATTCTCATCTCTACGAACCACGCGGCGTTCGATTATCGGGCGTTGGCGAGGCACGCACGGCTCATCATCGACACACGAGATGCAATGCGGGCGTTCGAGAGCGAGGTATCGGGTAGACTCGTCCGGGCATGACGGATTGTTGCCGGGAAGTCAGCCATTCCGTTCGGGGTGTGGTGGCTTCGGCACTGCTCGGGGCCGATGAGGTCTTCAGTATGTGTCGTTCTTTGCAGATTTTAGGGTGGTTTTCTCCCTGCTATGAGCGATAATCTGCAGTGGTGGGAGCATGAACGTCGTGGGATCGGTCGAGCCGAATAACTCACAGGTTACCACTCTGGCCCGAGCACCTCGGTGCGGCCCTTGCGCGATCATTCTTTCTGGGGGCCTTCGGTCTTCGCCGCTCATCGAGGCGACCGGAAGCGCGCCGCTCGATCTCTACCTTTCGGATCAATCTCGGGTTATCGATATCTGGGTCGAACGTCTGAGCGAGGTCATGGGTGAATCAGACGCGGTGTGCGTGGTTCCAAGTCATTCGTGTCCCGCGCCGCGCTTGAACTCATCAAAGGCTCGTCTGACCGAGGAGCCCGATGCGTTTCGTGGGCCGGGCGGCGTCGTGCGCGATGTCGCGCAGGGACTGGGCGAAGGAACAGTCCTCGTCCTTGAGGGCGCACGCTATCTCGACGCCTCACTCGTGCCGTTGATGCAACAGCATCGCCAAGCCAACGCGATGGCGACGATCGCGATGAACCCCGACGGGTCGCCGGCGGGGGTCTACGCGATCGAGCGAGAGGCCATCGAGCTCGTCCCGGCCCGTGGTTTCATGGATCTGAAGGAGCAGTGGCTGCCGAAGATCCAGCGGGCGGGCCGCGTCGAGGTCGTGCAGTTCGACGGGTGTGGTGCGATGCCTCTGCAATCGCGCTGGGACTTTCTCGCCGCGGCGCGACGCATCGCGCTTGGTTCTGCGCTGGACGACGCGGGCGACTCGGTCTGGTGGTCGAGTCAAACAAAGGATTGGTCGGTCTGCGGGCCCGCCACCCAGGTGGACGACGGGGCATTTGTTGAAGCTTCGGCGCTCCAGGCAGGAGTCATCGTTCAATCGGGCGCGATCGTGTCGCGATCGATCGTCTGCGAGGGTGCGGTCATTCGCACGGGCGAGCAGATCGTCGATCAGGTGATTCAAAGGCGTGAAAGCCAGGGGCGCCGCGACACGCGGAGGTCGCGCCGATGACGACCATACACCGCTGGATCAGACCTCGCATGGCGCTGGCGATAGGCGTGCTTGTCGCGTTCGCGGTCGTCGCATCTCTACCGATCTGGGTCGATATCTTCAAGCTCGGATGGCGGGTGGACGAACAATCGCATGTGCTCATGGCGATCCCGATCGCCGGATGGCTTGCCTGGCATCGGCGTGAACGCCTGCGTCGCTGGGAGCAGAAGGACCTCTGGGTGGGTCCGCTGCTGATCGCGGCCGGCTATCTTCTCTCGAGGTTCGGGTTCGCCAACGGCTATCAGATCTTCTGGCACGCCGGCGGGATTGCCATGGTCGTCGGCGCGATCCTCAGCATCGTGGGCACGCAGGTCGCCTGGAGGCTCGCCCCGGCGTTCGGTGCGCTCGTGTTTCTTCTTCCGGTTCCCGGTCGGATCCGCCTTCAAGTTGCGATTCCGCTGCAGGAGGCCTCCGCACGCGCCACCTATTTCTTCATGGACCTCTTCGGGGCGCCGGTGACTCGTGCGGGCAACGCACTGACGATCAACGGACACGACGTCGCGATCGCGGAGGCCTGCAACGGCATGCGAATGGTCGCCGCGCTGGCCCTGATCTCCTATGCGTTTGTGTTCACTGTGCAGATGCGGCTCGGCATCCGGCTGTTCATCCTCGCGATCTCGCCGCTGATCGCTGTCGTCGTCAACGTCGCCCGATTGGTGCCCACGGTATTTTTCTACGGGTATCTGGACCAGGATCTCGCCGGGGTGTTCCACGACCTGAGCGGGTGGCTCAGCCTCCTGTTTGCGCTCGGACTGCTCTGGGGATTGCTGGGCATCCTGCGGTGGATCGAGGTACCGCTCACTCCATACGCGGTGTCGGAGGGATGAACATGGAGAGCAAGAGAATCGCCTCAACTCTGATTCCGGTCGCCAGCGCCGCCCTTCTGGTCTTTGCGCTCGTTGCAGGGGGGCTCACGACCCGCGACGTGCCGGGCACCGCAGAGTTTCACCTGCGAGTCCGCGACGCCGTCCGGGCCATCCCCTTGACGATCGGCGACTGGGTGGGCCGAGACGCCGATCCCGAGGCTTCTGCGCTCGAGATTCTGGACCCGGTGGTCATCATGCAGCGCGTATACCGCAACCAGAACACCGGCGAGACCCTGAGCCTCCTGGTTGTGTACTGCGATGACACGCGCAATCTCTACGGGCATTATCCGCCGGTGTGCTATCCCAACGCGCGCGGCTGGACCGCCGAGGGAACTCGTGAAGAGGTGGTCCAGATCCTCGATCGCGAGTTTCCGGCGACCAGCTATGCGTTCGGTCGTGTCTCAAATGGAATCGACCGGGATCTCTCGGTTCTGAACTTCATGGTTTCTCCCTCGCTGGTCCAGCCGGTGCTTGAGAACATGGACGCGCTCACAAGATCCAGGCCAAGCAGGTTCACCCCCGGGCTCGGCGCGGGGCAGGTACAGATTCTCGGGCTCGACGCGCTGAGCGAACAATCGCGTCAAGTTGCGAGGCAGGATTTTCTTAGGGCTCTGCAGCCGGCCATCTCGGTCATCGCAGAAGGAGCGTGATCGTGGGCGGAGAACTCGAACAATCAGATGTTGTGTACTACGGCGAACCCGTTGCGTCCGATGGCGGCGAGCACCACGCCGATGCGGTACGCCTGCTCAAGCGCGCGATGCGGGGCCGCCTGCTGATCGCCGGCGTTCTCATGCTTGTGCTGGGGTCCATCGGCGTAGTTGGTGGGTACTCTCGTGCCAAGGTCTTGTATCGCAGCGTAGCGCAGGTGTACGTCCGCCCGAACTACAAGCCCATTCTCGACCAATCGGGGACCAGCCACATCCCACCAATGTTCTCGTCGTACGTTAGAGCCCAGGTTTCTCTGTTGCAGAGTCCCGATACCATCCGGATGGCCCGAGACAATCTGATTTCGGCGGCGGACGAAGCAGCGAGCGAGCAGGATCGTCTCTCGTTACGTGGCGTTGCGACTCCCATCGCGATGCGCGATGGCCTTCAGGTCGTGCATCGCAACGGCGAAGAGGTCATCAACGTGTGGTTCGTCCATGAAGACCCCGCCGCGGCCGAGGCCGCGACAAACGCCCTGCTCGCGGCCTACCGCTCCAAGCATGAAGAGCGGCGCAAGCAAATTGACAAGTTTCGCCTCGACACGCTTGATGCGCGTGTGAACAAGGCCAAGGTTGATGCCGATCAGGCGCAACGGGCGATCGACAGGATCGGTATCAAGTATGGCACCATCGATCTCTCGCTTCGACACCAGGCCCTGGCGGAAAATAGCGTTCGATTGCGCGCCCGCCTCGACGAGATTCAGAACCAGATCTCACAATCAGAAGCACTCTACGGATCCGATGAGGCCAACCCCAGCCCTGAATACCCGACCGACGATGGATCGCCGATGAGCCTCTCGGCGTTGGCCCGACTTGACGGGGAACTCTTGCGTCTCGTCGCCGCGAGGGACGCCATGGCGACGAAGGTCGACTCCCTGAGTTCGCAGTTCGGGCCACGCCACCTTGTGATGAAGGGGCTGATTGCAGAGCTCGGGGTCCTGGAGAGCCGGGTCAACTCGCGACGGAGTGAGGTTGAGTTGATGCTCGCCGCCGGCACCCCGTTGGATGGCGCAGGCCTCATGGACGCCAGCACCAATCTTTCCACCCTTCGTGCGCGGAAGACGACCACTCAGGAGCAGCTCGCCAACATCGATGAGCAACTCGGGGCCGTCTTCAGTGACGATACAACACTCCGCGATCTTCGCAGAGAGCATGCCGGACATCTGGCGAAGTACGAGGAAGCTCTCGCCGCCCTCGACCGGGTGACTCTCGACGAGATCGCCAGCGAGCGGGTTGGTATCGTGCAGACCACAACCGCCTCAACGCCCAGTTACCCGTATTCGGACAAGCGAAGGGCATACGCCATCCTCGGTGGTGGTGGCGGCGCAGGCCTCGGCCTTGCGATCGTTGTGGCCTGGGGCCTGCTCAATCGCAAATACAACTACATCGAGGATCTCAGCGAGCCGTCATTCACCGCTCCTCTGCTCGGGTGCCTGCCAGAGATTGGTGAGCCGGGAGGCGCGAACGATGAAGTCACGGCGTGGAGCATCCATCAGATTCGCAATCTGCTCCAGGCAAAGGTGGGCGAGCGCCCCGACAGAGGCAACCTCTACACGATTACAAGCCCCCAGTCGGGCGACGGCAAGACAAGCCTCGCGTTGGCCCTGGCGATCTCCATGGCCAAGAGCGGAAAGAAGACGATCGTCGTCGATCTCGACTTGGTGGGACGAGGACTGACCAAGCAACTCAAGCTTGAGGACGCCTCGGGAGTTCGAGAGGCAATCGTCAACGAGCACGTCAACGGAGAGATCAGCCAGACCGAGGTGCCGGGCCTCAGTGTTTTGCCCGCCGGGCGTGACATGACAGTCGATGAGTCCAATCTTTCCTCGTCGCGACTGCAGAAGATCATGTCGCCGCTGACCGAGCGCTTTGATGCCGTGATCATTGATACCGGCCCGGTGCTCGGGAGCCTGGAATCGAGCCTCGCATGCGGCATGGCCGACGGCGT
Organism: uncultured Phycisphaerales bacterium; assembly: GCA_965371965.1. Taxonomy (GTDB): domain Bacteria; phylum Planctomycetota; class Phycisphaerae; order Phycisphaerales; family UBA1924; genus S146-42. The sequence continues at coordinate 28,041 of CBDVAM010000021.1, read as the reverse complement.
GCTCGTGACGATTTCTAGGGGCCAGAGCGAGGCTCTGGTCGAGGCCAGCTTGCAGCGGGTGCGATGGCTGGGGGCCGAGTGCGTTGGGCTGGTCTTCAACCGAGCGACCCATCGCGATCTGCGACGAAGCCATTCTTACTCGGCGAGCAGGTCCATGCGCTCGTCCGCCGAGATTCGCCAGGAGACTCGATCACGACGTGCCCTCTTGACCTCCGCGGTCGGTGCGCACGACGCCGAGAGAGTTCTAGGGCCACGGGACCCGAAGAAGCCCGAGGGGGAACGTGGCAGTTGATCGTCGCGCCCAAACAACTCGAGGCGTCGCCCGGACAGAGCGTGAGCCCGCGCCGATGCTTCGGCCTTGGCTCGCGAGACCTGCACGACCTGTACTGGGCTTCGCGCCGGGTGCGCGTGATACGACGTGGCCTGCAACAGGTAGTTCGGACCGGGCCGTCGTTGTACCTGCTCGTCGAACCCGCTGATCTTGCGTTCTTTGATCCCCGCCCGGGGGTGCGCCGGCTCCGAGCCGCGCGAGCATCGCTCGTGCGCCTTCGGCTTCGCCCCAAATCACCCGCGCGCACCTATCGGGAGCGTGTGCAGCTGCGCACCGACGGCTCGTTCGACTCGATCCGCAGAACCTACGACGGGTCTACATCCCGGATCACGCGCGCCTGGCTCACACCAGACGTGAATATTGCGCGAGCGTGGGCGCAGTGCGACTCGCGAGCAGAGGGCCTACGGAGACTCGCCACACTCGCCCCAAAGAACTCCACGGCGTCGGTGGCCGTCAACGCTTCGGTGTTCCAGGACACCCTGCCAGACGACGCCCTCGCGGTGCGAGAGCTGACACGGATCTGGACTCGCGTTGGCTCGGTGCTCCCAGAGGTGTACCAGTTGCGACCGGGCGTTTGGATCCACAGGACTGCAGCCGTCGATCCCGGGGCAACGATTCTGCCACCGGTCTGGGTCGGAGCGCACACGAACATCACGAGCGATCGCCTCGTCGTGGGCCCCGCTGTCGTCGCCGACGTCGCACCGATCACGTCTCCAAATGGTGACGAGATCGACTGGGGGACGTTGCGGATGCCGAGTTGGCGATTCTCGCCGGTAAAGCCCCATCGGTTTATTCGACGGCTGACAAAGCGCACATTTGACATCGTGTTCAGTCTCTGCGTGCTCGCGGTGACGCTCCCGTTCTACCCGATCGTCATGCTTGCGATCGCACTGGAAGACGGCTGGCCGCCCTTCTTCACCCACAAGCGTCAGACAATGAAGGGCAAACCGTTCGGGTGCCTGAAGTTCCGGTCGATGTGCAGAGACGCCGACCAGATCAAGCAGGAGATGCTTGACAAGAACGAGGTGGACGGCCCGCAGTTCTTCGTCAAGGAGGATCAGCGGGTGCTCAGGGTCGGAGCAATCTTGAGGCGCTATCAGATCGACGAGTTCCCCCAGTTCTTCAACGTGCTACTGGGCCACATGAGCGTCGTCGGCCCACGCCCAAGCCCCGACAGCGAGAACCAATACTGCCCGACCTGGCGCGAGATGCGTCTGGGCGTGCGTCCCGGCGTGACAGGACTCTGGCAGGTCAAACGGACCCGAGAGCCCGAGACCGACTTCCAGGAGTGGATCCGCTACGACCTGGAATATGTCCAGCATCAGAGCTGGCGGATGGATGTCTGGATCATCATCCAAACGATCAAGAGAGTGATCGGAGGTTGACTGATGGCGATGACTAGCCGCGCCAAGAAACGTCTCGCGCTCGCGCTGGTGGTGATACTCGTTGGGGGGGTCGCGATCCCCGGGGCCTACCTGCTGCGCAGAGCCCAGAAGAGCCAGAGCGTCGAACTCGCCCTCGAAGAAGGCCTTGCGGCCCACGCCAACGAGGACCACGCGACCGCGATCAAGCGGCTTCGCTACTACGTCAGCTCGCGCCGAGACAACAACGAGGCAAACCTAGCACTGGCACAGAGCCTGAGCGTCGCCGCCGCCACCAATCCGGGTCTGCTCCTCCAGGCGGTGGACCACGCCGTGCGAGTCACCTCGGGCGAGTACCAGCTCGAAGCCCGCTCGCTCGTGCTCGATCTCTATTCCCGTGCCGGCAAGCTGAGCGAGACGTTGCAGGCAGCAACACGCGTCACCGACCTTGACCCTGAGAACTACGACGCGCTCAGCGCCCGAACCGCTGTTCTGCTCGCCCTTCCACGATGGGACGACGCTACCCAGGCATCCTCAGACTTCCGCGAGGCCTACCCGGATGATCTGGACGCCCAGACGCTCTATTTCCACATCCAGCTCTCGCTGCCGGCCAACTCCCGCCCGGACCCCGCAAGCCTCCGAAGCGAACTCGACCGGGTCTATCAGGCGAACGCCGAGGATCTTCGATTCGGCCTGATGCGCTTCGACTTTCTGATGCGCATGCAACTGATCGAACCCGCGATCGCGGCACTTCGCGAGAGCCTCGAGGTCGGTGACATCGCCCTGGTCATGCCCGATCAACTGCGATACTGGTCCAAGCCGGTCCATCGGCTAGCCAATCTTGCGCAGAACGACGAGATAAGGCAAGAGGCCCGCAAGGCACGCGATACGCTCTTCGCACTGGCGGCAGATGTACCCGAACTCCGCCAAACCGCCGCGTTGGAGTTGGCCGTGGACGCGTGGGCGAACGGGCGCGCAGCCGACGCGCGCCCGTACTTTAAAAGCGCCGTGTCGCCGGTTGAGTCCGCATCGATCGACGCGCTGGGATGGGCCTTGCTTCTGGGCGTCGAAGACGAGACCATCGAGGATCAACTGAACGAGCGAGTTGGCGTTGCGGCGGAGTTCTGGAAAGACCTGTCCCAAGTGCCCACCCTGGTCGACGCTGGACGGTTTGACGAAGCCGAGACCCTGCTCAAGGCCCTGGGCTCCCAAGGCGAGCACGCCTGGCTGACCCTGCATATGCAAGGGCAGGCCCGCCTGAACCGAGGCGACGCCCTCGCGGCTTCGGTGGCGTTCGAGGAGTCGATCCGTCGGTCTCCCCATGGCCCGTCGTATCTCACGGCTGCGCGCCTCGCCGAGGCCTACTTCGGCGCGGGCCTCTATCGCCGGTCACTTGATGTCGCGACCGACGCGGTCACGCTCGCTGGCGATGGGCGCGTGAGCGAGGTCTTGCCCAAGTCCGTTGCGCTGCTCGCAAGTGCCGGCATGATCTCACAAGAGTACCGCGATCGGCTGATCTCGGCGTTATCCGCCAATCAGGACCAGGCTGGCGTCTCGTCAACGGGCTTGACGCACATCACGAGCATGTACCTCGCGCTCGGGCGTGCGGATCTTGCGATCGACGCCGCGACCCGCGCCCTTGAGGTCGCGACCGATGACGACGCAGGCGCTCTCGCCGAGGCGTCTCGTCTCATGCTCAGCGCCGATCCCTCGCTCGCAGATAGGCTTCTCGAAGAGGCCGCAGCGCGCGACGCCCGCCATCCGAGCGTGATACTCACGACGGCGTCGATGCTCGCACTCTCCGGAGACCCAGCCGCCGGAGAGGCGCTCTTCCAACAGGAGATTGGCGATGCGGACGACGCTCGCCTCGTGCGACTTCGCGAGACGCGCAATCGCTTTCTCGCCCAGTTTCTCCCTGAAGTTCTGGAAGGCGAAATCGCTCAGCTCGCCGAGGACCAGCCGGACAACGCCAATGCGCAGCTCAGTGCCCTCGGGACCAACGCCTTATGGACCGACCGCGACGCGAGCCGCCGATCGATCGACCGGCTGAAGACCCTGCTGGGCGAGGAAGGGATGGCGTGGCGCACGCACGAAGCCCGTTGGATCTTGAGCTTCACACCAGAGAACGCCGCGAGCATCAGGACCGACGTGCTGGCGCCATTGCTGGCGTCAGATTCTCCCGATTCGCGTGTCCTCATCCTCGCCGCGGAGGCCAGGCTTCGCGAATCCCAGGCTGCCTCGGCGACCGAGCAGGAATCGCGCCTGTGGCTTGGCGAGACCATTGCCCTGTACGAGCGGGCCTCGGCGGGTGAACAACCGATGCCCGCCATCGCGTTGCGATCTATCCGCATGCTCCAGGAACTCGGGCGCACGAGCGAGGCCGAGAGCCGCCTGCGGTCTCTGTCGTCTCTCGGGACGCTCACTGCGACCCAGCGGAGAACCGTTGCCCGCCTGTACGAGGCTCAGGGGTTGTTCCATGAAGCAGCCGAATCGCTCGCCGCAACGGTTGGTGACAGTCCATCATCCTCACTGTTGAGCGAGGTCGCCCGCCTCTGGGCACGCGCCGGCGAAAATCAGCGAGCCCGCGACGCGTTCGCCCGAGCCGTCGCCGACGACACCGCTCCGTGGAATGTTGTCGTTGAGGCGGCGTCGTACCACACCGCGATCGGCGAGACCGACCTTGCTGAGTCGTTGCTGAGCGAGCTAGGCGCCCGTGTCGATGCGTCCATCGGCATGCGGGCCAGAGCTGAGTATCTCGCACGCATAGGTGAGGTTGATCAGGCCGAGGCAATCTTGATTGGTCTGGCCCAGACCGATGGCCAATACGCCGCCATCCTTGGCGAGTTCTACGCCTCGCGGGGGAGAGCCGACGAGTTCGATGCCGCAATCCGCGACGCCCTCGCACGGTTTCCCGATGCTCCCGAACTGCTCGCGCTGCAAGACCTTCGGGCACAGACCATCGCGGGGACGCGGGGCGACCTGCCCGCCGCCGTCTCGGCCGTCGCCCGGGTGCTGAGCGACCACCAGAGTAAGACCATCAACGCCAACCAGGCATTGGCGCGTCTGACCGGAATCATCGCGCGATTCCCGTCGTCGAAACCGGCAAGAGTCCAACTCGTGCGTTTCCTCCGCGACGAAGGCCGGATCGATGAAGCTCTTGACGCTGCCGGACAACTGGTCATCCACAACCCATCCGATCCATCGGCCGCGCGCTTCGCCGCCGCAATCGCCATCGAGGCCAATGACCTGCGATCGGCCCTCGGTTTCGCCCGCGAATGGCGTCGGCGGAGCATGCCCAACACCGCCGAGTCCGAGAAGCGGATCGCAAGCATTCAACTCGATCTCGGACAGGCACCAGATGCGTTGGCCTGGGCCGAGGCCAATCAGGAGCGGGCAGTGTCGCGTGCCTCACTGGTTGCTGAGTGGCCTGATGTCTCTCTCGTGGTCCAGATCCTCTTTGCGGTCGATCGCGAGTCCCAAGCAAGGGAGATCCTCGACCGCCTCGCGAACGCCGATCCAAGCTGGGCATTGGAGTCGCTCGATTGGATTCCGGCTGCCCGGGCTTCGGCCGACGCCCAGCGGTCGTGGATCGTTTGGGTTCAGCAGACGGCCCAACCCGCCCCAGAAGCCTCTCTCCGCCTGGCCGAGCTCTGGTACCTGTCCGCGACGCAGACCAACGAGAGCATCGACTTTCAGCGCGTTGTCGATCTCCTGAAGGACATGGAGCAGAGCACCTTGGATACCGACAACTGCGCCCGCCTGGGCGCCAGCTATTCAAGTCTCGGGGACCTGAACTCGGCGGCCCACTGGTACGACGCGGCGATCGAGAAGAACAGCGACAACCCCAATCCGCTCATCCTGAACAACGCGGTCTACGTCGACTACCAGCTCGGACAGATCGACGAGGAGTCCCTGGCGAGAATCGAGACGTCGATCGGGCTCCTGCAACAGCGACCATTCCAGAACTCCACACTCGCGAGCCTTCTCGATACCAAGGGTCTGGTCCAGCTCAGCCTGGGGCGCGACGAGGCGGCCCTGGCTTCCTATGAACAAGCCCTCGCACTGCCGCTGGCGAGTCCCAAGATCGACCTCTGGGTGGGCCAGGCCCAAGCCCTGCTCAGCCTGGGACGCCTTGACGAGGCTCGGACGGCGATCGATTCGCTGCCGAATGGGCCGATCAACGCCGAGTTGCAGGCCCGGATCGACGGGCTGAAGAAGCAGCTCTGAATCCAAGAACCCGGCCCTGGAGCCAAGGAACGTCGATTCTGTTCCTCGGACCGAGTCTGCGTGGACGCGAATATGATTATCGGTCGTAGCGCTCCGAAGAAACCGTAGAAAAACTACGGAATACCCCATTAGGGCCTTGCCCCCCATTCCCTGGCCCTGTAGACTCACTTTCAGTAGGGCGATTGGCCTACCGGAGCTCCCGCGTTCGTATGCGGGAAGTTGAGGGCAGAAAACCGCTGGCGATCGAGAGCGCCAGTTGAAAGGGAGAGCGGAGATGAATCTCAATGGTCTCGTGACGTGTGGGGTTGTCGCATTGGTGGCTGGCAGTACTCTTGGCGACACTGTACTCCAGATCGATATCGATGCGCTAAGCGCTAAGGCTGATTCGGCCTTCAGCGCCACCTATACGGGGGGCCTTCACGTCTTCAACACCGCGGCAGATCCGGATACCGATCTCGATGCCAAGATTCTCGATGTTCTCATCGATGGTGTCGCCCAAGGTACTGGCGGCGCCACTGTCGGCGCGTTCCACTTCGATATGACTATTGCGTTCAGCGCCGGGAAGATCACGTCTGGTCTCGTAACGGTCAAGGTTGACCAGACCGGCAGCGAACAAACCTACAGCGCGTCACTCAGCCCGTCGTCGGGCGTCGCTATTTTAGACGTTGGAGGTGGGTATTTCGTCATCGGAGGGTTGACCTTTGCCGGGACGTTCGCGACCCCGGCGGGGACATTCCTGGGTGTGGATATCAGCACGTGGGGTTCGGCCCAGCCGGTTCCCGGAAGTTTTTCTGATATCGCGTTCAACCCGGATAGCTCCCATGAGGACTCCGACACCGACGTTGACTTGTTCATCATCCCGTTGCCCAGTGGTGCCGCGCTCGCGGGTGTCGGCCTGTCCGGGCTGCTCGTTCGCCGTCGTCGGTGATTGATAAGGACATTTCGCATGACTACGCGGGAGCGCACGGGCGCTCCCGTTTCTTTTTTGCGCCTGATCGGATGTGCGGGCGAGCTTGACACGCCCCTCGGGACGTTCCTCGGCGTGGATATCTCGCCTTGGGGCAGCCTCCAGCCCGTGACCGGCAGTTTCGCCCAGATCGCGTTCGAGCCCGGTGACGACTTCGTTGACGCCGATACCGACGTGGACGTGTTCATCATGGTCCCGACGCCTGCCGCGGCGGGGATGGCGAGTGTCGGGTTCCTGACGCTTCTGGGGCGTCGGCGTCGCCTCTGAATCCGATCCTGAAGAGGTCAAGAGAATAGCGGCCCGCCTATCGGGGGCCGCTACTCATTGCTCAGGGTCATCTGACCCTCCCAGACTGACCCTGGGCTCAGATCAATCCTCGCTTTCCTTGCCAACAGACAGGAGTCGGGGCACATTTCCTATGGGTGCTCTTTCGATCACCCATGGGTAAGCGGATCCGGGGTCCATCCTCGGCGGGAGAGACAGGAATGCGGAACACCTTCCTGATTGTGAGCGGCCTTGTCGGGATGACATCGCCGCTCGCCTTTGCAACGCCGATCACCCTGCAGTTCGATATCAACGCCCTGTCGGCACAGGCGAGCGGCCCGCTGAGCGAGGATTTCTCCGGCACCATCCAACTCTTCAACACACCCCAGCAGCCAGATCCCAATGCCCTGATAGTTGATCTCCTGGTCGATGGCGTCCGCCAGAACACACCGGGCGCTGACAGCGATCAGTTCTCGTTCATCCTCGACCTCGAGTTCGACACTGGCAGCATAACTGGCGGGCGGCTCTTGCTCCAGGTTGACCCAACCGGTAGCGAGAACAGCTACATCGCGTCCGCCGTGGCGGTGCAGGATGGGTCGATCATTGACGCTGGCGGGAACTTCTCAATCGGCGGAACGACCGTCGGCGGCGCGTTTGACGATGCTCTGGGCACCCTTCTCGGCGTGGATATCTCCCCGTGGGGGCTCGCCGCGCCCGCGGACGGGCATTTCGCGATCATCGGGCTCGATCCCGATGGGCAGGGCTTCGATCCCAACGCCGACGTGGACGTGTTCGTGCTGACCCCCGCGCCCGCCGGGCTCAGCGCAATCGCCATCGGACTGCTCCTGGCGAGCCGCCGGCGGCGCTAGAGCTCAGACCGCCCGGTCGTCGTACTGGCTCTTGTAGTACTCTCGATACTCGCCGCTCTTGACCCTGCGCCACCAGGTGTCGTTGTCGCGATACCACGCGACGGTCTCATCGAGTGCTTCAGGCCAGGCCGAGCGGGTCGGTGCCCAACCAAGCTCACGCTTGATCTTGCTCGCGTCGATCGCGTACCGCAGATCATGCCCCAGGCGATCGGCCACCGGGCGGATCATCTCCTTGCCCTTCCCCATACAGCGCAATATCTCGTGGGTGAGTTCGAGGTTGGATCGCTCGTTGTTGCCGCCGATGTTGTAGACATCGCCGGCGTTCCCGCCCTCAAGCACCGTGAGCACCGCCTCACAATGATCGAGCACGTGGAGCCAGTCGCGGACGTTGCGCCCGTCGCCATACAGCGGCACGGGCTCACCCTCGATCAGGTTGGTCACGAACAGCGGGATGACCTTCTCGGGAAACTGATACGCCCCGAAGTTGTTGCTGCAGCGGGTCGTCACGATGTCCAGCCCGAAGGTGTGGCGGTATGCGCCACACAGCAGGTCGCCGGCGGCCTTGCTCGCCGCGTACGGGCTGCTGGGCGCCAGGGGCGTGTCCTCGCGGAACAGCAGGTCGGGCCTGTCCAGGGGCAACTGCCCGTACACCTCGTCGGTGCTGACATAGCAGAACCGCACGTCGTGCCCATCGCCCTTGGCCTGGCGAACCGCGTCCAGCAGCGTCTGGGTCCCGCCGATATTCGTCGAGATAAATGGCGAGGCGTCCTGGATCGAACGGTCTACATGGCTCTCGGCGGCCATGTGCACGATCGCGTCACACTCGCGCACAAGCCCGTCCACAACCGCACGATCGCGGATGTCGCCGTGGACGAAACGGTACCGAGAATCACCATCGAGATCGCGCAGACTCTCGGCGTTGCCCGAGTAGGTCAGCGCATCGAGATTCGTCAGGCGAATGTCCGGACGATGCTCGAGGACGAATCGGACGAAGTTGGTCCCGATGAACCCGCAGCCGCCGGTGAGCAGGATGTTCTGAAACTCTCGCTTGGGCATCTGGGCTCCCTCCTGGACGCAGCGCGATCCCTGGTCCTCTGACAGCGAGGCCGAGAGAGGATACTCAGTCCTCCAATCGGCTCAGCACGCCCTGAAGATTGGACTTCCAGTGGGGCATCTGCCCAATCATCCGCTCGGTGCCGCTGATGTCCAGCACGCTGTACGCCGGGCGTGCCGCCGGGCGGGGAAACTCCGCCGTGGAGCAGGGTTTGATTTGGCAGGAGGACCCCTTGATCTTCTCAACATAGAGAGCAATCTCGCGGGCCAACTCGAACCAGGTGCACTCTCCGCCATCGGTCACATGGAATGTCCCGCACGCACCGCCCTTGAGCAAGGCAAGGGTCGCCCCCGCTAGGTGGAGGCAGGACGTGGGGCGGCCTCGCTGGTCATCGACCACGCTGAGTTCGTCCTTCTCGCTGCACAATCGCGCGATCGTGCGGACGAAGCTCTTGCCCCAGGGCCCGTACAGCCAACTCGTGCGGATGATCAGATGCTCGCAGCCCGAGGCCTCGATGATCGCCTCCCCAGACGCCTTGGTGCGCCCGTAGGCGTCCACGGGATCTCGCGCGTGATCGACCGGATACGGCGAGCTGGCTCGCCCGTTGAACACATAGTCGGTCGAGAAATGGACCAGCACGCCGCCAGATTCTGCGACCGACCGACACATGGCCGCCAACCCCGGTCCACCGTTGACCGCCAGCGCCTCAGCTTCGTGCGTCTCGGCACCATCGACATCGGTCCAGGCCGCACAGTTCACGACCACATCGCACGCCGGATCGAACGCACGCTCCACAGAGTCCGGGTCTGAGATATCACAGTCCTGGAGTGTCGGCGTTCGAAGATCGACGTTGAGTGACCCGAGCAGCTCGCAGAACGCCCGCCCGAGCATGCCGTCGCTGCCGAGCAGCATGACGCTTGTCCGGGATTCGCCGTCCATGAACAGGGACTCGCGAGTCATCGATGCTCGACCACCCACGGGAAGCCGGCGAATGCGTCGTGGGCGACTCGCTCTTCATCGGGAGCCGCCGGGTCGTACGCGTGGGTGACGTAGTACAGCAAACCCGTGGGCGTCGGACCGACGGTCGCAGCTCCGTGCCAGAGCGTCGGTGGGATGACGACGACTCCGGGTCGCTTCTCCCCCACTACCGCCATCCATGAGGCTCCGTCGGTGTCGCGATGCACGCCGACCTTGAGATTCCCCATGACACAAAGCCAGAAGTCGGTTTGCTTGGCGTGCCGATGCCAGGCCTTGACCACGCCGGGGTACTGGACCGAGTAGTTGATCTGCCCCTCTGGGCGCATCACGCCCTGCATCTGGTTCATGAGCGACCAGCCGCGATCGTCGGCGTGAAAGCTCGCGGGGACAATCCTGGGTTCGCCCGCTTCCACAGCCTGGCCAAAGGCATCCACAAGAGAACCCGCGAATGTGGCGATTCCCTGGGGGTTCACTGCTTCGCTCCCAAGGGATTCTCACGCATAGATACGGCCTCTGTGAACTCCTCGAGATTCGCCCCGCCGTCGGCGACCAGATTCGCCGCACGCAAGAGGCTCTCGAATGTCCCCGCGTCGGTCCACCAGCCATCGAGGACGTCGTGGGTGAGATCGCCGCGCTTCAGGTACGCGTTGTTCACGTCGGTGATTTCCAGCTCGCCCCGTCCGCTGGGCTTGAGTGTCTGGCAGATCTCGAATACGTCGTTGTCGTAGAAATAGATGCCGGTGACGGCAAAGTTGCTCGGCGGATTCTCGGGCTTTTCAATGATCTCGATCACGCGCCCGCCGGGCTGGTCGCCCTCGAACCGCACGACGCCGAACCGCTCGGGGTCGGGGACCTCCTTCAGCAGGATCTTCGCGCCGCTGGCCTGGGTGAAGAACTCGCCCGCGGCCCGCTTGAGATTGCCCTGGATGATGTTGTCGCCCAGCACAACGCAGACCTTCCCGCCGTCGGCGAAGTCCCTGGCGAGCTTCAGGGCGTCTGCTATGCCGCCCTCGCCCTCCTGATAGGCGTACTCCAGATGGCGCACGCCGAGGTCCTTGCCGTTCTTGAGCAGCTTCAGGAAGTCGCCGGCGTGCTCACCGCCGGTAACAATCACGATCTCGTTGATCCCGGCTCTGACCAGGCACTCGATGGGATAGTGGACCATCGGGCGATCGAAGATCGGGAGCAGGTGCTTGTTGGTCACCAGGGTGAGCGGGCGCAGTCTGGTGCCAAGCCCGCCAGCCAGTATCACGCCCTTCATGCCACCGACCTCCGTTGATGCGCGGACCCATAAGCCCGCGCGGGGTCCAAGAACCGTTGCCCATAAGGGTATCGGCCCAGCGATCTGCACGGATTGCCCATACCTGGCAATTCTCAGCTAGCCGCGAGCCCACCGTGGCGTATGTTTGAGCAACGGGCGGGGACCCGGGTGTGGCGAGAGATTGGGAGAGCAGAGATGAATCAGTGCAAGGTTATCGCAGCTATCGCTGTGGCTGTATCCGCCCCGGCGCTCGCCGACAGCGTCGATGTGCCATTCACACGGATCACGAACAACGCGTCCGAGAACGTGGCGAGCCAGCTCGGCCTCACGATTCAAGAGGTCGACGGCGACGACTCGGTCGTGGACTTCGTCCTCACCAACGCCGTTGGCATCCAATCCTCCATCAGCGAGATCTATGTCGACAACGGGCTGCCGACCGGCGAGGATCTGGAGACCGGTTCGATATTCGAGCAGATCGGCACCGAGTTCATCTGGGGCTCTGCCAGCCCGCCGGACCTGCCAGGCGGAGAGACCCTGGATGATCCGTTCGATGTGACGTTCTCGCTGCTCGGCGACGCCCAGGGCAATCCCAGCAAGGGCATCGACACCAACACCGATCGTCTGACCATCCGCTTTGTCTACCAGGTCGGCACAACCTTTTCCGACCTCGTGGACGCCCTGAACAACGGAGCTCTCCGAGTCGGCCTCCACGTCCGGTCGATCGGCGACGCCGGCGAGAGCGACGGATTCGTGAGCGGACCGCCGACCGCTGTCCCGCTCCCGAGTGCGGCTGGGTTGGCGTCCATAGCACTCGCGGGCCTGGGATTGCGGCGTCGACGCAGGTAGATGGCTGAGATCGCCGGCCACTGCCTACATGGCCCCGTCTTCGACACCCGACGAGCGAGTTCGAGACTGGCGGCTGTCGCCGACACCCCCACAAAACGTCCTATAATCGAAACCGCAATAATCTTGACAATCTGCCCGATTAGGGGTTATCTACCAGCGCAATCCTGATACTCTCCTTCCTGTGAGAGACCTCCGAGGGGAAGGTTTAGCCATCCGACCGGAGTCTCGGCTCGTGGTGTCTGAGGGTTCGTGGGAGAGTTCGATGTGTCGTAAGTTGATCGCGGCGGTGTTGCTTGGCGCATGCGCCACCGGCGCGCTTGGCGACAGCATCGACTTGGCGTTCGTCCAGATCACAAATAACGGGAATCTGGCTGTCGCGTCGCAGTTGGGCGTCAATATCGCAACCGTCGATGGCGACGGCTCCATCATCCGGTTCACATTCACAAACGCGGTGGGCGTCGAGTCGACGGTTTCTGAGATCTACTTCGACGACGGCGATCAGCAGATAGGCGACAACGGAAAACCCGACGGCGGGACGTTCTTCAACGACGTGGAAATCTGGGATCAGGCAAACAGTGCCGACGATGGCGTGGACTCGGACGTGGACTTTGTCGCCAGCATGGCGCATCCGGGCGACCTTCCGGGCGGCAACATTGTCGGATTCGCTTCGACGCTGGCCCTGCTGGCCGAGGCAAGGCCCCCGCAGAGCCATAACGGCCTCAACGAGGCGTTGGACTTCCTGGTGTTGGATCTCGTGCTTCGCACGCCGGGAACGTTTGTGTGGAGCGACCTGGTCTCCGCCGTACGCGACGACACCTTCCGCATGGGGTTCCACGTCATCAGCATTGGCGGCGATGATTCGCAGGATGGCTCGGAGTCCTACGTCACCCTGATCATTCCGCTGCCGTCGTCATCGTTCCTGGCGATCGCAGGACTCGGAGCGATCGGGCTCCGCCGGCGACGCTGACGTTGTCACACGACACAAGCCGATGCCGCCGAGAGCAATCCCAAATGGGAATATTGAGTTGAAGATTGGCCAGGAGCCGAGCGTGCGCTTCGCCTACCAGGATCGGCGCGACCTACACCGACCGGTGGATGCAATGAACAACGGAGCCCTCGGGACCGGTCTGCACGCTCGGTCGATCGGCGACGGCCAGACGAACGACGGGCTCGTGAGCGGGTCGGCGAGGTGTCTTCCCATGTCAACCCAGGGGGCTTGGCTTCCATGGCGCCGGCGCGGCGGAATATCCGCTGGCCGCGAGGCTCGGACGTGGAACGGTCGGAGTTCTCAACAGCAGAAGTCCCCGGGCAGTCCTGCCCATTTCAGGGGCTCAAGGCCCGTTGCGTCCGATAAGTATTCAATCCGAAAATTCCCCCGTTTCTCGAAGTTTGAATAGGCGGAACCTCCCGGTTTCGTGGTACAATCACTTAACTGAGAGGATCCGATCTGCGGACCGGTTCGTGGGAGGACGTTGACATGAAGATTTCTGTCATTTCGGCGGGACTGCTGAGCGGGTGCGCGGCTGTAGGGCTAGCCGCTCCGGTCAACATCGTTCTGGATACGGAGTTCAGCGGGGCGGATGATCCGTTCGGCACGATCGAACTACTCTTTGAGCAAGATGGCGCGAACAGCGTCAAGCTCACAGTCACGCACGATCTTTCATCTGCTGGGGGAACGCAGTTCATCAGCAGGCTGCTCCTGAATCTCGATCCTGACGAAGCTCCCCACCCCGACCCGGATGTGGTTATCGATAACAACAACGGGGCCAACGGAATCACGACCACATCGACCCTGAAGGAAGACAACCCCGACGGAGATGCCTTTTTTAAGGCCGACGGTGATGGATTCTTTGACATCAGGTTTGATTGGGGCTCAGGCGACTTTACCGAGTCGGTCACCTCGGCGGTTTTCTTCTTCGACGAGACCGGGATCACTCCAGAGTGGTTCGCCTTTGAGAGTGAGGACGGTGGTGGCAATGGCAATTGGTACGCCGCGGCGCACGTCCAAGGCGTTCCCGCCGATCCGGAGGACGATGACGATCCTGGCGATGGGAGTGGATGGATTGGAGGCGTGATCGTTGAGATCCCGCTGCCCGGTTCGGCATTCCTTGCCTTCGGCGGCCTTGGTGCCCTGGGTCTGAGTCGCAGGCGCTCTCTGGACTGATTGATCCCATCGATAGCAGTGCTACTCGCATTCGAACTCGATACGTCCCGCCCTTGGGCGGGATTTTTTGTGTACCCGCTCCGAGCCCTCCGCGAGAATCTCACGATTGGTCTTTGACCTTCTCCTACGCTGGGCGTTGGTGTCTTTGAAGGGCGCGGGATCGGCCCGCGTGGACAAGGATGAACGCCCGCGTGCGATCGAGCGAGCTCAGGTCGGTCCTCGAGCGGCTGATGCCGCCGTTGTACCGATTCTGCCTCCATCTGGCTCGCGACCCGCACCTGGCAGAGGATCTGGCACAGGACACGATGCTCAAGGCATGGACCCATCGAAGGCGGCTGCGAGATGAGCACGGGGCGACCCCATGGCTGTTCACCATCGCCCGCAACTCGTGGATTGACGATCGACGGCGCGAGAGGATCCGCGGTCGATCGGCCCGCCGGCTCGCCGATTTGGCGAATCAAGATCTCGCGCCACCGGACGCAGGGCTCTCTCGCGATGACGAGGTCGCGGCGGTGCTTGCCGCGATGGATGCGCTACCGGAACGCCAGCGTGACGTGCTCTTTCTCAGCGCTCTGGAAGGGTTGAGCAACGCCCAGATCGGGACGGTGCTCAGCATCTCCAGCGGAGCAGTGAAAGCCAGCCTCTCGCTTGCGCGTCAACGCGTCGCAGACGCTGTTGACAACCGATCGAGCGAGTCGCCTTCCCGGGCGGAGGTGGGCCTGTGATCGACGACCGAAGCCTCGATGAACTCCTCGCCAGAGCCAAGGGTGAGGCTGCGCCACCCGGCGAGCTGATAGACCGGGTCGAGGCTCGCATTGTCGGGCGTCAGCGAGCCCGGCGCTCGCTGGGCGGAGGCGCGTTCCTGGCGGCGATCGCCACCGGCGTGGTCTTGCTCGTCAGCGGCACGCCGAGCGTTCCCACGCCCGGTCCTGATCCGAAGGAGCTACTGCTCGCCGATGCCACAGAGCCGGCGCGCGTCGTGTTCGACGACGCCTACCTGACCCAGCGGCTCGAATCGAATCACCCCAACGTCACCATCGTGCGCGTGTACCAGCGTTTCGTCGATGTTGAAGCAGACTCTCCGGCGGATCCTGCGTCCTTGGCGCCCGCCCTGCCGGAATCACCCCAGACCCAACTAGCCACAAGGAGTTCATAGCCATGAATCGTTTCATCAGAGCCGGTCTTTGCGCGAGCGCGTGCGTGCTCACACTCTCCGGCAGTATGGCATTCGCCCAGGAAGAGCCGCCCAACTCGCCCGCCGAGCAGATTCTCGAGGTCATCCAGCTCAAGCACGGCAACGCCCAGGAGATCGGATCGACGCTCCAGCGTGTGCTGCGCGATACGCGGATCACGGCCGACACTCACTCCAACTCGCTTATCGTCTTGGGTAGCAAGGAGTCGCTCGCCGCGGCGAAGTCGCTGCTGGCCGCGATCGATGTCGAGGTCTCGGGCGAGACCGCCGCGCGAGCAAACCAGAATCAGGTGCGTGCGTTTCCACTCGAGCACGCCACGGCGGACCAACGTCTGCTCTCGACGCTGTCGATGCTCCTTCGCAGCACCGATCGTGACCAGAGGTCGCTCCAACTCGCGCTGGACTCTCGCCAGAACCAGATCATCGCCAGTGGGCAGGCGACGTATCTCCATGCGCTCGACTCGCTGCTCAAGATGATGGACCAGCCGGCGTCAACTGATTCCCAGGCGTCGGGGGAGTTGAGCGTCCGCCTGCTCTGGCTGGTCGGCGGCGACTCGGGCGCGACTCGCGATGTGCCCGCCGACCTCGCACCGGTCGTCAAGGAACTCGGTAACTATGGGGTTACAGGCCTCAAGCTCGGCGCGCAATCGATCATTCGGGTCTCGACCGACGAAGAGTTCTCTTCGATCTTCACATCGACGTTGGCGACACGCTGGGAGTTCCAGATCAGCGGGCGCGTGAAATCCAGTGCCGACGCCGGGAATCGCCTGGATATCCGCGTGCAGGCGCAAGGGGAGGGGCAGCCGTTCGGAGATGGTCAGTACCAACAAGGTCATGCGCACCACTTCGAAACGACCATCATGACCGAGTCAGGCCACTTTGTGGTCCTGAGCATGAACCCGATCGGCGATATGGACTCGGTCTTTGTGCTCCAGGTGAACGAAGCGAACTGAGCCGTTCGCTATGGCTTCTCGCTCGGGCCGCGCGTTCCGGCTTCAATCTCGATAGTGTCAGCCTCAGACTCCACCGTCTCATCGGTGGAGTCGTTTTCGTTACCCGGCTCATCCACGCCCATCGTTCGCTTGATGAAGTCCCACTGGTAGCGCCGGTACTGGCCAGAGCGGATCCCGTGGCGGCTGCCCGGATAGATCACGGTCTCGAAGAGTTTGTTCGCCCGTTGCAGGGCCGCGATCAGTTGGATCGAGTTGTGCATGTGGACGTTGTCGTCGATCGTGCCGTGGGCGATGAGCAGGCGTCCGTGCAGGTCTTTGGCACCCTCGACCACGCTGGTCCGCTTGTAGCCCTCGGGGTTCTCCTGCGGCGTGGACATAAACCGCTCGGTGTAGATCGTGTCATAGTCGCGCCAATCGGTCACCGGCGCGCCCGCAATGCCGGCGCTGAACAACTCGCTGTGCGTGAGCGCGTAGGAGGTGATGAACCCGCCGAAGGAATGCCCGCTGATGCCCACGCGCGAGGCGTCGGCCCACTCGTTTTCGAGCACCCAGTTGACCGCGTCCTCGAGGTCTTCGAGTTCGCGCACGCCGAGATTGAGATAGCTCTCCCAGGCGCTCCTGGCGCCCTTGCCGCTGGCGGGATACGGGTCGGTGCGGAAGACCACGATGCCCGCCGAGCAGAGCAGTTGCTCCCAGGTGCGCCCGCCCTGGAACGAGTCGCGGACGGTCGGCGAGTGCGGCCCGGCGTAGGTCATGACCCAGATGGGATACACGTTGCTCGGATCGAACCCCGGCGGGTAATGCAGGATGCCCTCGAGATCGATCCCATCGTGACGCGTCGGCACCATGACGTGCTCGAGTGTCGCAAGCTCGTAGTCCTCGTGCTCGTAGACCGGATTGCTGTCGATCCAGCGGATCAGAGCACCGTCGCTGGTCGAACGAAGGGCGGTCTTGGTCGGCTGATTGATGGATGACCACGAATCGGTGAACATCGTGCCGGCGGGGTTGATGGACACCGCGTGCGAGCCCGCTTCGTTCGTGAGGCGGGTGAGTTCGCTGCCATCGAGATGGATCTTGTACAGGTTGTTGGCAATCGAAGAATCGACGGTGCCGGTGAAATACACCCAGGCGTCGTCCTCGTCGATGTGCACGATCGAGCGGGCTTCGAACTCGCCGCTGGTGACCTGCCCGATCAGCTCGGCGTTCTCGTCATAGTGATACCAGTGCTTGAAACCGTCGCGCTCGGATGACATGAGAAACGAGCCGTCGTTATCAAGATATCGGAATGCGCCGGGTGAATCGATCCAGGCCTCGGTCCGGTCGCGCATCAGCTTCTTGGGCGTGCCGCCGCGCGATGGAACCTCGAGGATGTCCACCCACGTCTGGATGCGATTCTGCACATGCACGATCGCGCGAGCCGAGTCCGGCGTCCAGGACACATGGGTCACCAGGTACTGCCCATCGTCGTAGGCGGAAAGATCCATGGCTCTTATCGATCCGCCCTCGCGCGAGACGATGCCGAGTTCGACGTGCGGATTGCGCTCGCCGGGACGGGCGTATCGCTCGACCTCGATGCGCTGCGTACGGCGTTGATTGTCCACGATGTTGTAAAGCGGCACCGCGCTGCTGTCGGTCTCCAGGAACGCCAGGTGCTTGGAATCCGGGCTCCACCAGAAGGCCCGCCAGTTGCGTCCGAACAGCTCCTCGTAGTACAGCCAGCTCGCCTTGCCCTTTCGAAGGGTGTCGGTGCCGCCGGTCGTGAGGGCTCGCGAGGTCTGGGTCTCGATGTCCACGACCCAGAGGTTGTTGTCGCGGACGAAGGCGACCGATTGGCCGTCGGGGCTGAGCAGAGCGCCTTCTTCGGCCTCTGGCGAATGGGTCAGGCGAACGCCCTGTGAGGCATCGCCCGAGACGAAGTACAGGTCGTTGGCATGGGAGAACACGCCGCCGTGGTCGCCGGGGTTGGAAAAGGACCGGCGGGCGATCCGGTTCGCATCGCCCCTGCCAACCGCCGGAAACTCGCCGATTCTCTGAACAAAGTCGTCAACCGTGATCTCGGCCTCACTGACTCGCCCAGTCGCGGCGTGGACCACCCGCTGATTTCCATCCTTGCGCTGCGAGAGGTGCTCGTCGTCGATCCATCGAAGCCGGCTGACGGGCGATCCGTCCAGGTCCGGACGGTCGCCATTCCCGTAGAGCATGTCAAAGGTCAATCGCTTGGGCGGCTCGCGATCCTCCGCCAGGCTTCTTGCTGCGCGCGTCAGGATCGGCGTGCCCTCGAGCACTCGATAAATCGGGTAATCGCCGCCCTGCTCGATGGCGTCATCGAGGAAGTTCCAACTCGCCAGGCTGTCGGTCGCCTGCGGCTCGAGCATGTACGCCGCGAGGTTCCCAAGATCCTGCTCGCTCTTAACCAGGAACCAGCCGGGCGCAACGCGCACGCCCCGGGTGATGGGCGTGACCCGCGAGATATCAAGCGCCCGATGGCCCTGGAACTCGCGTTGGGCCTGGGTCATCTCGTCGATTCGATAGACCTCGGCGTCGAGTTCCATGTCCTCGCGGACCTCGCGGACCGCGATGCCGTGGCGCTGTAGATGCGTCGCGATGTGCTCGAGCTCGCGCGGGATCAGATACCCCCAGGGGCGATCGACGCTGAGAGTCGCTTGAAAGTCGTTGATGAACTCGACCTCGTAGTCGCGCTCTTCTTCGGTCGCGTCGATGCGATTGTCCTCGTCGTCGTATTCCTGGAACCCGAGCACCGTGACCTTCTCGTCGAACGCGACGGGGCGCTCGCGGAGGGCCAGCTCGATGGTCTCGCCCGAACGGTTGAAGGTCTCGGCCGCACAAATCGCGCCGCGGATCTCGCCCTTTCGCCCGGCAGACTCCTGCAAGACCGATCGGCAGAACTCCAGCGTGCCCAGCACCCGGTCCTCGAAACTCGCGTACGAATAGGCCTCAGACAGCACCGCCACGCGATTGCGGAGCCCGCGATACGCCGCTCCATAGCGGGGCGACGCGGGATAGGTCGTCCACTTCGTGTGGTTGTCGCCGAAGTTGCCGTAGAAGTACGCGCCGTAGTCGGTCTGCTCCTCGAATCGCTCATCGACCGCCGGCAGGAACGTATCGCGGACATACTCGATCAACGACGGATCGCTCGCGGGATGCTTGGGACCCTGGTAGGTGATCGTGTAGCGATGGTTCGATCCGTTGGTCGTGTGGGTATCGACGATGACCGGCGGGTCCCATGTGGTCATGAACCGCACGAGTGCGCGGGTCTCGGGCGCTTCCATCTTGATCCAGTCGCGGTTGAGATCGAGATCCTGGGCGTTGTGGCGCAGGCCCATCTCGTCGGGCCCATCCTGCCCGCGCCGATTGTCCGGACCCATCTTGTCGTTCGAGTCCGGGTTGTAGTTCGGCACCAGGCAGACGATCAGGTCATCGAGCAGGTCGGATCGCTCGCCCAGCGCGAGGTCTCGCGCGAGCATCTGCAGGGCTTCTTTACCGCAGGTCTCGCCCGAGTGAATGTTGCCGAACAGCAGCACGATGAGCTTGCCGCTCTCGCGGGCCTCCTCGGCGCTCGTCACGGGCGGGTCGGCGATGACCAGCAGCGACAGTTCCTTGCCCTCGTTCGATTGGCCGATGGAGGACAGCCAGGTCCGGTCGCTGAGCCCGTCGATCTCCTGCAGGAAAGCCGCGACGTCGGCGGACGTGCCGGTCTTGGCAAAGCCCGTCTGCTCGGCGACGGTCTCGGGCAGATCCAACTCACCATCGTCTGACTGGGCAAGGACCGGGCTTGCGAGACACACGAGCAGGGCAAGGATCACACGCTTTGTCATTCGCCTATCTCCGTCGGGGTGCCTGCGCCGGGGTTTCTTGGGGTTCTCGGACTACCATGTGAAACCCGCCGCTATCCATTGTTTGTACCGCCAAAGGCCCTGCGGTGCAACGATTCCTGCCTGGAGTATCGGCGAGGCACTGCCCAGCGTCCATGACTCCGACGCGAACACCCACTACCGGCTCGCTTTGCGCGAATCGATCACCGATCGTGCGCGGTCTGAGCGAATCCTCTTGCCAGTTCCGCCCTGTCATCGGTAAAGACCGGCTGGGTCCATGCGATGAATCGCTCGACGCCTCGCTCACCCTTGCGGGTGTAACTCACCCGGCAGCGAACGAACGGCGTCCCGTCGTCCAGCGTATAGGACGCCGACAAGTCCCTGGATGATTCCAGCACTTGCCCGTGGGGTCCGATCCACTCAATGAGCCAGCCCATCGCCAGGTCGTCGGCGACCTGCTTGCGGTCGATCCTGCCGCGAACATGCGGCGACGCGAGCGACCGCTTTGTCGCGCCTTCATCGACCTCGACGCGGTAGACCCCGGCGTCAAACGAGACGCTGTCAAGCATCACACCGCTGGTCGCGTAGAAATCGCCCGCGCGCATCGCCGCGTCGAGCGCATCGGGCGTCAGCTCCTCGGCCCGGACCATGATCCACCCGCGCCCCGGATTGGATACGTCGTCCCCCCAGTTCAGGAAGTTGTGTGCATCGTCGGAGCTGACGCCGTAGATCAGCATGCCGCGCGTGAGCAGCTCGTCCCAGAGTTCCTCGGTGCTGGGATGCTCGTCATCGCCCTCGTTGTTCACCGAGGGATGCCCGTTGTGCAGCTCGAAAAAATGCAAATGGTTGACCGCCAGCATGTCGTCGGCCGTGACAGCGTAGTGGAAGTTCGGATGGTTGAGGATCGCGATGCCGCCGGCGTCGATCGCCCCGTGGACATGGCTCTGGATGATCTCGCTCTTGTGCTCGCTGTCGTGGGTCCAATCGACCAGCGAGTCGATATTGAACGCCGAGGTATGGATGACTTTCTTGCCGCTGATCTCCTCGCCCGCAACGAGGATGAAATCCTCACGCGCATCCGCGGGCAACTCGACGTCGGCGGGGTCGATGAAGATATTGTGCTCACTGAGCACCAGGAAGTTGTAATCTCGTTCGAGATACCACCCCGCAACGCCCTCGGGCGAGCTGTCGGCGTGCCCGCAGAGCACCGTGTGCGCGTGCGTGTTGCCCTTGTACCAGTGCGACGTCGGCGCACCCAAGCACAGACTGAACGCGCCGGCCGCAACAAGGACACTCGAAACCTGGAACAATCTCATGGCGGGCTCCTGCTGGTGAACGAGCAGGATACACCACTCGCAGGATACCCGGGACATCGCCCTGTGCCGGCGATGGAAGATGAACCAGCCTTCTGTACCTGGTCCGCGGACGAAGCCCGCCCCTAGCAGCCCAGGACAAACAGGTCCAAGTACGCGAAGAAGTCGTCGGGCTCGCAATCTCCATCGCCGTCGATATCGCAGACCTCAGCCTCGCCACTCGCAAAGGCGTCGAGATACGCGAAGAAATCGTCCGAGTCGGTATCTCCGTCGCCATCCATATCTGCCGGGCACCCCGATCGCCCGAAGATCACAAACGTCTGGCCCGCCGTCGGTCGGTTTCCGCCGGGGTCTGCGAACCATGCGCCGATGGCCAGATCGGGAAGCCCGTCGTTGTTGAAGTCGCCCGCGCCGGCGACCTCGCTGCCCGAGCGATCACTGGGCGCGATGCCTTCGATTCGAAACCCTGTCGTGCCGTCGAGCGAGCCCAGATCAAGATCTGCCCCAAACGGGTCGTCCGCGTCGCGCCCAAAGATCACGTAGCTGGTTCCGGCGAACATCATGTCGTCGGGGCTCGCGCCCGCCGCGCCAACGACCATATCGCTCCGTCCGTCGCCGTTGATATCACCCAGGGACGCGACCGAGTACCCGTTCACGTCGCCGACCCCCAGCCCGCTCATCCGAAACCCGTTCTGACCGTCGATCTCGCGCAGGTCCAGCATCGCGGGGAATCCCTCGCCGCCAGAAGTGTCTCGCCCGAAGACGACGTAGGCCTCGCCCGCGTACGCCCGCTCGCCCGGGTTGGCGTAGTACGCGCCGACGACCAGATCACCCACGCCGTCGCCGTTGATATCCCCAGCCGCACCGACCGACACGCCGAGGCGGTCGCGCCGATCGATCCCGCCGATCGCAAAGCCGTTCTCGCCATCGAGCGATTCGAGATCTATCTCCGGCGGGAACGCCCCGAGCCTGCCGAAGACGACGTAGCACGCCCCGGCGTCTTCTCGCCCAAGGGGGTCTGCCTGGCGTGCGCCGACGATGACATCATCGACGCCGTCGCCGTTGACATCGCCTATGCCAGCGACGGCCCCCCCGCTTCGATCCCGCTCTCCGATACCGTTGAGGGCAAAGCCATTCTCGCCGTCAAGCGAGGACAACTGAAACGCCGCCGGAAACTCGCCGACGCCCGCGGTGTCGCGCCCAAAGACGACATAGGACCGCCCGCCAGAGTACACACCGCCGGGATCGGCGTAGTCGGCCCCGATGACCAGGTCGTCGATCCCATCGCCGTTGATGTCTCCGGCGCAGGCCACGCCGACGCCGGCGATCTCCTCGGGATCGACGCCGTCGATGCGAAAACCGATCGTGCCGTCGAGTGTGCTCAGATCAAACTGGGCCGGGAACGCCTCGCCGCTCTTGGTATCACGCCCGTAGATGATGTAGGTGATGCCCGCGTTAGAACGTCCATCGGGATCAGCCAGCGACGCGCCGATCGCGAGATCGTCGAACCCGTCGTGGTTGATGTCGCCCGCCGAGGAGACGCACCGCCCGATCTGATCGGCGACCTCCAGGCCCTCGATCTCAAACCCCGACATGCCGTCCAATCCATCGAGCGAGACCTCGGCGGGATAGTCCCCCGCCGCCCGCCCGAAGACGACGTACGCCTCGCCGGCGACGGACATGCCATCCGGATCGGCCCGATACGCGCCGATAAGCAAGTCATCGACGCCATCGCCATTGATATCGCCGATCGAGGCGACGGAAAACCCGGCCCGGTCCCCCATCGCGATCCCCTCGAACACGACCCCGAGCGACCCGTCGCCCCCATGAGCCTCAAGCAACGAAGAGAGCTCAAAGACCGCAGGAAATGGCTCGTCCAGTTGTGCGCGAGCAGCGCCGGCAAGGGCCAGCAGCATCGAAGCGCTCGCTACAGTTTTCGCTCGCATTCTCGGACCCTTTCCCCATCCCATGAAACCCCCGGGTTCCAAACCAAAGGGTACTGGCCCGAGCCGCCGCCGCCCATCGAATTTCGACTCTGACTTCGCCGAGCGGGCGAGATCGACCTAGCCTCAAGGCTCCACAGAGATCCTCGGCGGGGGCCAGGAGGCCTGATATCAAAGTCACAGTTCCAAAGGAATCGAGCCCTGGCGAACGCAGGGTCGCTGCCACACCCGAGAGTGTTTCCAAGCTGATCGCTCTGGGCTTCGAGGTCTCGGTCGAATCCGGTGCCGGCACCGCCTCGGGATATCCCGACGACGCCTACCGCGACGCCGGCGCATCGGTCTGCGACGACTGCTGGGCGATTGGCGATGTGATTCTGAAGGTATGCCCACCCTCGCTGGCGGAGGCCTCGCGTGTTCGCGACGGGGCTGTGATCATCTGCCTGTTCGACGGTGAGCCCGAGAGCGAGGTCATGGCGAGCCTCGCGGAGAAGAACGCGACGGTTGTGGCGCTTGAGCGCGTGCCGCGCATCTCGCGGGCCCAGTCGATGGACGTCCTCAGTTCGATGGCGAACCTCGCGGGGTACCGCGCGGTGATCGAGGCCGCGGCTCTGTTCGCGAGGCCACTGGGAGCCCAGGTCACCGCCGCGGGCAGTTCAAGGCCGGCGAGAGTCCTGGTCATCGGTGCGGGTGTTGCGGGACTGGCGGCGATCGGCGCAGCCCGCAGCCTCGGCGCAGATGTGCGAGCCATCGACACCCGCCCGCCGACACGCGAGCAGGTCGAGAGCCTCGGCGCGACCTTCCTCGAACTCGACCTCGATTTCGATGGCGAGGGCGAGGGTGGGTATGCCAAGGCACTTGGAGATGACATCCTTCGCGCCGAACAAGAGCTCGTGCTCGAACAGGCCAAAGAGATCGACATCATCGTAACGACCGCGTTGATCCCCGGTCGCCCCGCGCCCCTGCTCATCACCACAGAAGCACTCGCCACGATGCGAAACGGCTCGGTCGTCGTCGATCTCGCCGCCCTTCGCGGCGGCAACTGTGACGGCACCGCCAAGGACAATATCGTCGAGGTCGAGGGCGTCAAGATCATCGGCTACACCGATCTGCCCGGACGCATGGGCGAGACCGCAAGCCGCTTCTTCGCGGCAAACGTCGCAAATCTCGTCGCCGAGATGACCGCCGATGGCGAACTCTCGATCAATCTGAACAACGAGATCGTTCGCGGCGCAACCATCATGCATCGCGGCGAGAAGCTCGAACCGCCGCCACCACCCAAACCACCACCCAAGCCCGCCGGTTCGCCCGCCCAAGGGACACCCGTTCCGACAACCCCTGCCAAGAAACCAGCGCCAGATCCTCGCAGGCGTTCGTTCATCACAGCGTCAGTCGGCCTGGTTCTGGTCGCCCTCGTGCTGCTCATGGGCAACTACGCACCCGAGAGCTTCCTCCCGCACTTCACGGTCTTCATCCTCGCGTGCTTCGTGGGCTGGCAGGTCGTCTGGAGCGTCACCCCGGCGTTGCACACCCCGCTCATGAGCATCACCAACGCCATCAGCGGCATCATCATCATTGGCGGCCTGCTCCAGGCCGGATCGGGCGCAATGAGCGCTGCCGCAATCCTCGGCGCGATCGCCGTGCTCATCGCGACGATCAATATCGCAGGCGGATTCCTCGTGACCCATCGCATGTTGCGTATGTTCAGGAGGGGACCCGCATGAACGACGGCATCCTCTCCATGGTGTATCTCGTCGCAGCGGTCTGCTTCATCGGCAGCCTCGGCGGGCTCAGCCGCCAGGAAACCGCCCGTCGCGGCGTCCTCCTCGGCGCGTTCGGCATCGCCCTGGCAGTCGGCGCCACACTCTTCAGTAACGACGTAGAGGGTGTAGGTCTCATCGTGCCGAGCATCATCGTCGGCGCAATCATCGGTGCCATCCTGGGCGCACGCGTGGTCATGACCGCCATGCCCCAACTCGTCGCGATGCTGCACAGCTTCGTGGGTTTGGCGGCGATTCTCGTGGGCATTTCCGCGTACCTCAATCCCCACGCCATAACCAACGACGCCGAGCTTGCCGTCCACCTCATCGAGGTCTGGGTGGGTGTCGCCATCGGGTCGATCACGTTCACCGGCTCGATCATCGCCTGGGCCAAGCTCCGTGGATCGATCTCCGGCAAGCCTCTGTTGCTGCCCGGTCGCCACCTGCTCAACGCCGCCCTCACGCTCGGGGTTGTCCTTCTGGGTATCCCCTTCGCGAGCGCCAGTGGCGACGCCGGACTGCCGTGGCTCATCGCCATGACCGTCATCACCTGCGTGATGGGGGCGCACCTGGTCTGGGCCATCGGCGGGGCCGACATGCCCGTCGTTGTCTCGCTGCTCAACAGCTATTCCGGCTGGGCCGCCGCAGCCGCCGGGTTCATGCTCGCAAATGACCTGCTCATCGTTACCGGCGCACTCGTGGGTTCCAGCGGCGCAATCCTCTCGATCATCATGTGCCGGGCGATGAACCGCTCGATCTGGAACGTCGTTTTCGGCGGCTTCGGCACCGGCGACGGCGCAAAGCCGACCGGCGCCAGCGCCGACCAGGGCACGGTCCGCGAGACCAGTATCGAGGAACTCACCGAAGTGCTTCTGGTTGCCAAGCGGGTCGTCATCATCCCCGGCTACGGCATGGCCGTCGCCCGCGCCCAGCACGCCGTCCACGAGTTCACGACCATCCTCCGCGACCGCGGCTGCGATGTCCGCTTTGCCATCCACCCCGTCGCCGGGCGTCTGCCCGGGCACATGAACGTGCTGCTCGCCGAGGCCGGCGTCCCCTATGACATCGTCGAGGAGATGGACGACATCAACAGCTCGTTCAGCCAGACCGACGTCGCCATTGTCATCGGTGCAAACGACATCGTCAACCCCGGCGCGCAAACCGACGAATCCAGCCCCATCTACGGCATGCCCGTCCTCGAGGCCTGGCATTCCAAGACGGTCGTCGTCCTCAAGCGCGGCATGTCCAGCGGCTACGCCGGCGTGGACAACCCGCTGTTCTACCACGAGAACACCGTCATGCTTTTCGGCGATGCGTTGGAGTCGAAGACGAAGTTGGTCGAGAAGCTGCGCTCAATGATCTGATCGCATTGACGATACGAGCCCGAAGCGCGAGCGAGGGATGAGACTTGCGTCTTCGCTGCGATCATTCCTCGCTCGCGCTTCGGGCTCGTCATGGATTCGCGTCTTAACACCCCAACGCGAACAGGTCAAGATACCCAAAGAAATCGTCGGCGTCACAATCGCCGTCGCCGTCGATATCGCACACGCCCAGATCACCGCTCGCAAACGCATCCAGGAACGCGAAGAAGTCATCGCTGTCGGCCTGGCCGTCCCCAGTGAGATCCGCCGCGCAACCCTTGCGATGCGACAGCAGCCACTCGACCGCAAGCGGGGCCAGCCGATTGTCCTCCGGCCCCTCGCCCGCGCCCCCATCCCAGAACTGCGGCCCGTGACTCGAGCCTGCCAGCGTCCACAACTCCGACTCGCCGGCCGCACAGTTCTGGTCATATATCCTGCGCGTCGCCTCGTTGCCCGGCACGCTCACATCAAGGTCGAACGGCTCGCCCACGTCCCTCGCCACCGGCTCGCACCCGTTGTACACCGCCCAGTTGCGGGCGGACGCCTCAGCGCTGGGATAGCACCCCATGAACGTACACCCGCCGTTGTGCTGGATCACGTCGTCCGCCGTGCCAGAGATGTGCAGCAGCGACACCGGCTCGCTCGGCCCGCAATCGTTGACATCCAGATAGCTCCGCCCGGCGAGCGACACCACCGACGCCGCCAGATCCGCGTGATCGCACGCCATCCGCGTGGCCATGAATCCGCCGTTGGAGTATCCCATGAAGTGGATGCTCATCTCATCCACGCTGTACTGCGACTGGATCACCTCGACCAGCCCCCTGAGATAGCCCGAATCGTCCACGCCGGAGCCAAAGAAGTCACAGCAGGCGTCGGTCGCGTTCCAGAATCGCGAGCCGATCGCGTCGAGGGTGCCCTCGGGCACGCAATAGAGAAACCGGCGGCCCTCGATCTGCTCCACGAGGTTCAGATAGCCCTCGAGCCCGCCACCGCTCTGCGTGTATCCATGCAGCGCGACGATCAGCGGCAGCGGCTCGCCAGGGTCATAGCTCGTCGGCAGCCACAGCGGCACCGGACCCCGCCCGTTGTCAACGAACTCCATGTCCTGTGCCTGTGCCGCACCCAGAAGCAACGCCGGCAGCACTGACAGAACCCGGGTAGACAAGATCGCTCGCATGGCTCTCCCCCTTGAGAGCCGCTCGGCTCCCTTGATCGGGTCGAGTGTACCAGATCTACGTGGTCACAGAAAACAAACTGCCGCCAACTGAGACTCTCGGGCGGCGATCAGCACCCCGCCGCGAACAGGTCGAGATAGGCGAAGAAGTCCTCGGCGTCGCAGTCGCCATCGTTGTCGATGTCGCAGGTGT
>CBDVAM010000020.1:0-43379 GCA_965371965.1 uncultured Phycisphaerales bacterium | reverse complement strand
TCGTAGCTGGCGCTAATTATGTGACGGAAATTCGCGAGAAAAACGGGGAGTTGCCAGGATGGCGGAGAATTTCGAGGGCAACGAGAGCCTCGACGACTTGGACGCGGGATCATCCCCGGACGCCCCCGATCCCGTCGAAAAGCTGCTGGGGCGGGTTCGTGCCGGAGATCGCGAGGCCGCGGCGGAGTTCGTGCGACGCTACTGGCCTCGGGTCCGGCGACGGATCCGCAGGCGGCTGGGGCGGCAGATGCGCCGCCTGTACGACTCGGACGATATCTTCGCGACCGTGAACCGGCGATTCGACCGATTGGTCGAAGCCAAAGGGGTGCGTGCGGTGAGCCAGGAAGAGCTGGCGTCGCTGGTCCAGCACATCATCAATGGCGCGGTCGCGGATAAGGCACGGGACTTCGCCAGGCTCACCCGCCTCGAACGGGCGGATTCGGGCTATGCGAACTGGTTGCAATCGAACCCGCGGACGAACCCTGCACAGGCTCGCGGGGAGATCGAGCGCCTGGTCGAACTGCTGGATGACGAGATCGACAAGCAGATACTCACAATGCGGCTGAATGGGTCGCGATTCGACGAAATCTCGCGTGCCATGGAGCTCAGCCCCACCGGCGTGCGAAAGCGCTGGCAGCACATTCGCGAGAGGCTTCGGCTGGCGGGCGATTGCGGGCCGACGGTCGGCGAGGACGTGCCGGACTAGCGGTCCAGCAACGCCTGAGCGCGCTTGACAACTTCCGGGTTTCTCAGTGGTTTGGTCGCGCGAATCTCGGCGAGCACTTCGAGCGGGATCCGCTCGGCATCGGTCAACTCGGCGAGCTTCTCGGCTTCATCCAGAGCTTCGGCGAGCAACGCCGCGGAATCCTCGAGCGTGCGCCGTTCGTGGATCGTGAAAGGCCGCTCTCCGGCGAGGATGGCCTTGGCAATGGCCGCTGCGCGGACTCTTCCGATGGTCCTGACCCATGGATCGTCGGCGTCCAGAAGGCGGACCCACGCTCGCTCGTTGCGGTCGAGCACCTCGCCCGCCTCGCCGACCGCGCCCGAGCGATACAGCGACATGGCGTGCCCGAGCTCCCACATGAGCGTTCGCAGATCGTCCTCGCCCCAGTCCTCCGTTGCCCGAGTGACGATGTTGCGGAAGTGCGGCACGCGCAGCTCCCAGAAGAACTCAACACCATAAACGTCGAGATACTCATTGCCGTAAAGAGATTCCATGACGCTTAGACTCGGAAGAATCCGCGTCTTGTCACTGCCCCCCCCAATCGATTGCAGCAAGAACACGATAGCGCGAATCGTGCGCCTTTGGGCCTCGTCATTTTGTGCTCTTACCGCATGTTCAATCCTTGCTTGCATGATGCTCTCTCGTCTCTTCACGGCTGCATCGTTCGCGAATGCGAGCGCACCAAACGCAATGCTCGTGGCGATGACGAGCGTCGCCGCGAACGCGGGACGACGGCGAATCCACAGGAAGGTCCGGCGAGGCAGACCCGGCTTCGTCCAGGATATCGGTCGCCTGGCGAGCCAGTCTCGCAGATCGTCGGCGATCGCCGCCGCCGACTCGTGCCTCTTGGCAGGGTCTCTGGCCATCGCGCGCCGGCATATCGCGGCGAGATCTCGATCTATCCCAGAGCGGCTCGAGAGCGGGTCTTGTGCGAGGGCTCTTTCTTCGGTTCCTGCGAGAAACGCCCGCGCAGAGTCGATCGTCGCCCCGTTCGGCAGCGCCCCCGTGAGCAGGTGGAACAGGAGCCCGCCAAGAGAGTACAGATCGGCCCGGATGGTGAGCGAGTTTGGCGCCATCTGAAATCGCTCGGGGGCCATGAACGCGATATTGCCCATCGGCTGGTCGGCTCGCTCGTCGCCCTGCGAGCGCGCCTCGGGGAGCCTCACAGCGATTCCAAAGTCCACGATCTTCGGCTCTCCCGCATCGCACATCACGATGTTGGATGGCTTGAGATCGCAGTGCAGCACGCCGGCGTTGTGCATCGCCTGAAGGCCGAGCGCGATTCGACGCACAATCTCGACGGCCTGCCGGCATGGCATGACGGCCTCAGCTGCTCTCAATCGCTGGTCGAGCGAACCACCCGACGCATACTCTGCGACGATAAAGGCTCCCTCCTCGTCCATGCATCCGGCGTCGAGCACGCGCACGACATTGGGATGCTCGACGCGGCGCATCTTGAGAGCCTCGTCGAGCAATGAACGCTGCACCCGCTCATCGACGGTCGTGGCGCGGAACAGCTTGAGCGCGACCATCGCCTCGTGCTCATCGTCCGACAGTTGGCGATCCACCGCGAGAAAGACCTGCCCGGACGCGCCCGCGCCGAGCACCCGCCTGAGCTGGTAGCGACTCGAACCGTCCGCCAATCGGACTCCGAAATCCCTCGGGAGCTCACCGCTGGAGAACCGTTGCAGCTCTCGCTCAAGGGCACTGGCCGACAGCACCGAGTTGGTCAGCGATGCGGATTCCAGGATTGCCTCCTTGAGATCCGGGTACTGACCAATCAGCTTCTCGATAATCTCGACTGAGATCTCGCTGGATTCGGCGATCGAGCGCATGACCGCCTCGAGAGCGGCGTCGAGTGCATTGGGCCGCTCTCGCAGCAACGGAATCGACTCGAGGTACATGCCCAGGGAGACCGAGAGGCTCGAAGAAAGCCGTGCTTCGGCGTGGCGTTCGATCAGCTCGGCCAGATTCTCGTCGTCCAGACGCTCTGACAAGCCGGCGAGTGCTCGCACGCCCGCCGGCGAACCACTCAAAATCGCCTCTCGATCGTCCGGTCCCAGCTCGTCGAGATCAGTCATGGTCCACCTGCTTGCCGATCCTGACCCACGGTCTGGCGAAGCGCACGACGGATGCGCTGCCATCGCTTGCGCAAGCGCGCACGGGGCACGCCAAGAAGATCCGCAATAACCCCGAGTGGTGTTCCCCGCAGCCAGAGGTTGAGGATCTCCCGGTCGATCGGGTCGGCGAGCTCACCAAGGCAGTCCTTGATCAGCGTTCGGTCGTCTTCGACTCCGGGGACGCCCTCAGATGCGCTCGTGCCTTGAGACCCCAGTGCGCCGCGGTCGGCCGCCACCTCCGGTCTCTCGCTCCTTTGCATGCGGTCGTACGCCCGGCTCTTGTCTATGAAAGCATTCTCCACCACGCGATAGAGAAACGACCAGAGCTCTTCTTCTGTTCGTGCGGTCAACCGCCCTGACTGAACGTAGAGGTCGAGCCTTCTGCTCACCGTTGAGAGTAGATCCTGCGAGTCGAACAGGCGGCGGACGACTCTGTTGAGCCGCCGTCGGATTCGCCGGCGGATCTTTCCTCCGTTCAGAACCATGAACACGGCGGCCGCTTCCCGGTCACCCTCCTGCATGCGGGCGAGCAGATCGAGGGCCCGTGGAGACGCTTCGCCGGCACGGACTCCAGACTCATCCGCCCCGACCATCGCGGATCGGGCCGGCTCGTCATCGTCCACCGCGGTGTCCCTGCCCGAATCTCAAAAAGAATCCGGCACTCGTTGTCACACGGTCCTCACCATTGTCGTCCCCTTGCGTGTTCAGGCAAAACCAAGGAGAAAATCATGCCGACGAGACAGCACGAGCAATCATACCAGCAGCATCGCATCGGTGCAACTCCCAACGCCGCAGGCACCCGCGCCGGGCGGATTGGGCGATCGCCGACCCGCGGGAAATGGGCAGTCGGCTTCGCGATCGGGTTTTTCGGGGTCGCCGGCGCGTTGCCAACCCCCGGATTGGCTCTTGCCAACCCCAGCGCGGCCCACGCCGAATCCACGGCAGTAACCGATGACTGGATGGATGAACTGCTGGATTTGTTATGCTACCTCTACATCCTGTACGGAGGAGACTGTGCGGATTTCGACAATCTTGGACTTGACGAGGAGTATTTTGTCCTTGCGGGCGCCATCTTGTCGGTCGGTTCCGCCAACCCTCCAAGCCCAGAACTTGCAACAGTGACCTTTGATATTGAGGACATCATTGAGGCACACGCAGTGGATATCGACTATTTATGGGGTGCGGGATTGGCGCAGGCCTACCTGGACCTGATGGTGACGGCACGAGCCCATGGCCCGTGAGCGGACTCTTCGCTAGCGGCAGGCCGCAAGAACCCACTTGAGTCAGATGGCCCGTCAAGCCGGGATCGATCGCTGGACATAGCTTGCAGAGCACAAGTATACAATCGCGCCCGGCACAATGTTTCCGCCTGCCTCGCAGCCAGCTTCTGCCATACAACCAGAGGCTGTAGAAACTCAAGCTGCTTCTCGATAGTAGTGCTTCAGCAGCCCGCCGATGCTGGCGAGCCGTTCCAGCCACTCCTCCTTCGGCGGACCGACGAACCGGACCATCTGTAACTGCTTTGCGTCCTCCGGCGTGAGCCGCAGGGCCTCGGGCATCTCTGCAGCCGGCTGGGTCGTGTCGATCCGCTGAATGCGCAGCTGGATGGTGTTGTACTCGTCGCGGAGCACGAGACCGTCGGGACGCATGGCCCTGAGAAGCGTCTGCTGATCGGGCCGGTCGAGATCTATGAGCAGGAACGACCCGTAATCGATCGAGTGCGCGACCGGAAGCAGCCTGAGCTGCGCTAGGTAATCACCACGCTTGAAGAGCATGACCTTGTGGCGGTCACCGGGGGATACATATCGGCGATCGGGCTGCTTCGATTCCACAGATTGCGTGCTGCCGGCGCGCTCGGATGGTGGGCGAATGGGCTGGCCTGCCGCCATGGCCACGCTCAACGCAATTGCTAGCGATCCGATGATTGCTCGTTCCATCGTTCTGCACCTCCCCCGGATCCGTACTGGTTAGCTCGGTCGAGCTTGAATCCAGTGGCGATCCCAGTCATAGAGACGGTTGGCCCCGGATGATGTGACGAGGTTTTGGTGGTTCGCAAAGATACGAGTCTAGATTTGATGAAATGGCTCGGTACTGAGCTTGACACGGCTACTGAGTACCAAACGGTCAATCCTCCTGTAGGGACCAGAAGATTGCAGCAAGACACCTTGACCGTGGTAGTGTCTCAGAACTTGGCCTGAGCCCTGCTGGCGCTTGTAGGAGCGGAGTGGCCCTCCAAGTGGCGGGCCTGGGTGCCTTCAGCAGTTATCCATCCGCACACCCTCCGCAGCTGGGCATGTGGACAAGTCCCTCACGAGTGGCCGCGAAGCAAGGAATGGGCCCTCTTGCCATTGCTGCATCCCCTGGTGGTGCGTGCGAGCCGGTGTCTGCCAAAGATCTCGAGCGAATCTTCCACGTCCGACTCACACAGGCGTGGCGGCATCGTCTATGTGGGGGTGGTGACGGTGTATGCACGGAGGATGATCCAATAGGCGGCAATATGCAACGCGGACAGAATCACAGTGTAGTTGTAGATCCAGAGCGGCCCTCGAGTCACGCTCCCGTCTCGCCGGATGACGTGATCGCCCGCCTCAATCAGGTGCGTGGGACCCGGTCGATGGCTGAGTTCGCCGAGTCGATCAATGTCCATCGAGAGACCGTGCGTCGTGTCTTCCGGATACGGCAACCCCCCTCTTTCTACATTCTATTCTCCGTTTGCCAGGTGTACGACATCAACGCCAACTGGCTCTTGTTCGGCATTGGCCCCATGTTTGGGCGGCACCAGCTCGATATACTCCGAGAGATGATCGATTCCGAGGCAATCGCCGAGCGCGTCCTTGATGTGATCAGCGATTTGTGCGGGCTGCCCCGCGCTCGGCTCGGATCCAATGGAATGGTAAACGGGACCGCACCGAACTCCTCCAAGCCGATCTCACTCGATCGCCGGGTTGGGTGATCGGGACCACCGCGCCTACTGGCTGTCGCGATTCGATTGGTCGTGCTCAGCTTCTCCGTCTCGCCCGTCCAGCTCGCTCTCGGGAGTCTGCTCGGGGACCTGTTCAAGCATACCGATCGCTATATCAATCAACTCTATCGCCTCGCGACAATCTCCGAGCGCATCGACGCGGGCGCGTTGAGCAGTCAACACATCGATCCTCTCGGCTCTGGGCGTTTCGTCTTTGGACTGGACCTCCACGATGGCGAGCATGGTGTCGATCGTCACCGACACCGGATCTGCGTCGCCGAGAGCGGTTCGCCACGAGGCCAACGGCCCCCGCACGAGCGGCGCGGCGAGTTGCCATTCGTTCTGGTAGAGGTAGATGGTTGCGAGCGTGTAGAAGG
Organism: uncultured Phycisphaerales bacterium; assembly: GCA_965371965.1. Taxonomy (GTDB): domain Bacteria; phylum Planctomycetota; class Phycisphaerae; order Phycisphaerales; family UBA1924; genus S146-42. The sequence goes on along the minus strand of CBDVAM010000020.1, from coordinate 37,196 downwards.
CCAGCCGGGCATCGATCTGTTCGGCGCGACCGGCGGCCTCCATGTTGCTCAGAAAACCCACGAGCTGCGGGATCCGGACGTCCAGGGCGGGCTGTGTCGCATCCGATTGCAGGACCTTCATGCCCGCCAGGTACTCAAGCCACACCATCGATGGGATCAGGACACTTCGTGGATTAGGTGATCCTAAAGGGATGACCCCCAACGCGCTCAGAAGCGCTCGCCGCGCCTCGGCCCTGGAGTGAGCATTCATGTCCTTTGCTGCTTGCGCCGCGTCCTCGGCGGCGTCCAGCTTGATCTTGATCGCCTGCTCACGAAACTCGAGCGATCTCTCGCGGTCTACCGCGATGGCCGCTACCACGACGACCGCGAGCAGCACTCCAAATATCTCCGCCGCGAACAGAATCGGACGCCTTCGGACCCACAGCAAGGTCCGCCGGGTCGTCGAGATGCGCGCCCACGAGACGGGCACATGCTTGAGCCACCCCACGAGGTCCGCCGCGAGCGAGCCCGCCGAGTCGTGGCGGTCCGAGGGCTCGTACGCCAGAGCCCTGGCGCAGATCTGATCCAGCTGTGGATCGACCGCCGGTGTCGGCGGGCTCACCGGGAGCCGAAGCCGCGCACGGATCTCCTCTTTGGAGGTGCCGTTGGGCAGCTTGCCCGTGAGCAGGTAATAGAGGAGTCCGCCAAGGGCGTAGATGTCGTTGGCTGGTGTCGGTCGGTCAAGTCGGTTGGCAAGTAGTTCGGGCGAGAGGAACGCGACGTTGCCGCCGCCGAGGGGATCCGCGTCCCTTGATGCCACGTCGAAGTCCGCCACCTTGGGCACGCCGGAGCCGGTCATCAGGATGTTCGCGGGCTTCAGATCGCCGTGGACGATCCCCGATCGATGCAGGGCCTGGATGCCGTTGCTGATCTGGCGAATCAGCTCGGCGGCCCGTCGCGGCGGGCACGGGACCGTCAGCTCGCTGAGATCGCCGCCATCCATCAGCTCGCTCACAAGGTAGCTCAAGCCATTCTCATCCTCGCAGGAGTCGAGGACCTGGACCACGTTGTCGTGGTGGACGCGCCTCGCAGAGACGGCCTCGGCCACGGTTGAGCAGCCCGAGCCGTGGATCTTGATGGCGACGTGTGCCGGGAATCCCTCGGAGGAGAGCTTGCGGTCGATGGCTCTATAGACGAAGGAGTCGGCCCCACACCCGATGACCTCCTCAAGGCGGTATCGCTTCTCCGATCCGAACTCGCACGGGCACGCGATGGGTAGGCCCAGATCTGCGAGGGTTGCGTCGAGTATCTTGCTCACGAGTGACTCGATCTGGATCATCTGAACCGCTCCTCACGAAAACTCCTGGCGAGGTTCTCCATTATCGTGGACCAGCGCTTGCGGCACCCGGTCGGGGTGATCCCGATCAACTCGGCGATGACCTTGTGCTCGATCCCCCGCAGCCTGAGCAGGAATAGCCGTCTCTCGACGGTGTTCTCGAGTGACTCGAACATCTGGAACACGAGCGCCCCCGCCTCGTCATCGTTCTGGCAGGCGTTGAGCCTCTCCAGGAACAGCCGAGCAAACTCCCCGTCGGCCCGGAGCCGGCTCCTCGCCAGCTCCATCAGCCGCGTCTTGTCGGTCGCCGCGTGCTCGGCGATCGTGACGATGAGCGACAGCATCTCTCGCTCTGTGGTCGCCCGAATCGCGCCGCGGTCGGCGAGCATATCCACCCGTCGCAGCACGGTGGAGAGAACGTCCTGGCTGTCGTATGCGGCCGCGGCAGCGCTCGAGAGCTTCCTTCTGGCCACCCTGCGGATGGTCTCGCCGTGCTCGATCACGAATGCGGCGAGGGCCGCTCGGCTGCCAAGCAGTTCTGGCAGTGTTGTTTCTTGGTCGGGAGATGCCACAGATTTGTGCCTAATTTCAATATCTCGGCTCACATCCGTGCAGCCAGCGCCGTCCTGTATGGAGGATACCAGGTTGTTTGGGATCCACAAGTCCCTTTCTGAAGCACGGGAGCAATAATGGGATGTGAACCATCTGGACCGCCGTTCGCCAACTGGGAGGACCGTATCCGCCACGCGATATGCGAGGCGTACAAGGCCCTGGGAGGGGACTGCTGCGACCTTGACCTCGACGGAGACGGGGAGGTTGACGTCTCTCACGCGGCGATTCAGGTGCTTGACACGCGGTACGACACACACAAGGCCGCCGGAGGCTTCGGCTCCTTGGAGGAAGAAGGCGAGTTCCTTGAGCTGATGAATGATCTTGAGGGAGCCTTGGACAGCCCGGCCAGCAGCCTGTCTCAGGAGGCGGAGGCCGTCGCCCGCGCGTTGGTCGAGAAGGCTCGAAACGACCTCCAGCCGACGTAGGGGCTGTCGGGACGAGAGACCGGGGCCGGTTGGAATCGGGTTGCAGACCGACCGATCATCCATCGGTCCTGTTCGCAGTTGCGCCTCTCACCATAGATCGCAACTGAATAAACGCCGCCCGCGGACCCGCGCAGAATGGGCTGTGGCTGGACTCGGATTCGTGTCATGGCGATTGGCATTAGCACACGTGTAAGCATCACGCTGCGCGCTTGCGTTTCGCGCCGTGGCGGCATCGATCTGCGGCGTGTGTCGAGACTTTGGATTGGAGGGAGTTGAGGACGGGTGGCATGGAGACAGTTTCCCGTGCTCGGCAAGGCCCAGGAGGCAGGGCACAGTTTCTGCACCCCCGATACACTTGCACCCCCCTCAACTAGGGGTCTGAAGAGGCCATTCTTGGGCCTCCGATCTGCGCCCAAGATTGCGCCGTGAAGAGGCGACTTTGGCGGCGCGCGCGCGATTGCGCGCCCTGAGCAGTAGGCAAAAAGCGGGGCGTTAGCGGGCTATACTCGGGTAGTTGGCCGGAATGATCCCCAGAAAGCCGGTCTCACGGCCTCTCAGATAGGCTTGAGTGGAGCTTTCGTAAAACTCAGGTCGTCGGTTCGAGTCCGACGGGTGGCTTTGATCAACGCTGCTCCTGGCGGCTGGCAGGCGGCAGAGCATCCTTGCCCCGGCACATCGAAGTTGAAAGACCCGGCTTCTGATCGTCATCTTGACACCCCCTCCCACCGCCGGAGGCGAAGGCAAACGTCCGATGGCCACTCGATCGCCATACCAGAGACTGTGCCGGGGTGGCCTCTGGCTGCTGGGCGGGTGCGCTGTATTGCTCATGCTGTCTGTTGGCCTGCAGGCGATCCGCAGCGCCTATCCACGCCCTCAGTTTGTCCAGATAGATAATGACGAGCGGTTGCTCCTGTTCTCGAGGCTCGACTCGGATGTACTCATGCGTCACTCTCGGTTCTCTGATGCGCAGCGTGAGTTCCGCATTATCCTGGATACAGCGACATGCGCTGGTTGGCGAATGCCCTGGTGGTACTGTGAGATTCGACCAGAGGTGGAGATGACGGGCCGCTCCGGCTTTCCCTTTCGGTGCTTCGAGTGGAGTGTGGTCACCGCTCCAAACGGCGAGCTTGTCGAACGCGATCTGATCGCCATCGGCCCCCCATTGTCCGTGCAGTTTACGGATTTCGTTGACACTCACTGGACAGTCGACCTTTCGCAGATCGGCACGCACAACTTCGGCACCAAGATCTTGTGGCTTCGATTCATCGCCGATGTGCTACTGCTCACCACAGCCCTCTTGTTGGCCAAGATTGGCCTCCAAGGAACCTACCGCTCAGTCGTCACACATTCCCGCATGCGCCGGCACTGCTGCCCAGCGTGTGGATATCCCACAGGCAACACGACATGCCCCGAATGCGGCTCGCCCCTCCAACACCAGACCGTGCCGCCGATTGAAGACCCGCAGGTCACATGACGACCGCGCTGCAAGCGGATATCGAACATGCAGTGCTTGAGATTCGGCCGGACAAACTGATCGAAGGGAGACGCCGTAGGATCGTTGTCAATGACACGGATGTTGTCGTGAACATGAATGAGCCGACGGACGTTGAGGCTTGGCTGAGCGATCGTGACGAATCGACCGTGGGCGGACCGTTGCTGGACGATTTGAGGAGTTCTTATGGCGATCTATGAGTTTGAGGGCATCACGCCGGTCGTTGCTGCGGACGCGTTTGTGCATCCGACGAGCGTGCTCATTGGAGATGTCATCGTGGAGGCGGGCTGCTTTGTTGGTCCCGGGGCGGTGATGCGCGGCGACATCGCGCGCCTGGTGATGAAACGCGGGAGCAACCTCCAGGACTGCTGCATCGTCCACACCTTCCCCGGTATCGAGACGGTAATCGGCGAGGAGAGCCACATCGGGCACGGGGCGGTCGTGCATGGGTGTACGCTCGGTCGGAATGTCATGATCGGGATGAACGCGGTCGTCATGGATGGCGCGGTGATCGGCGATGATGCGTTCGTCGGCGCGCTCGCGTTCGTCAAAGCCAATCAGATCGTCGAGCCCCGAACGCTCTTCGCGGGCGTCCCCGCAAGGGCAATCAGAGATCTCAGCGACGACGAGGTCCGGCGCAAATCCGCCGGGACCGCCATCTACCAGCACCTGGCGCAGCGATACCTGGCGACGATGCGCGAGGTTGGGCCGCTGCGTGATGTGGAGGAAGGGCGCGCGGCGCTGCCCGGGTTGGACCACTTCTTCGCGGGCGAGCAATAAACGGATTCTCCCACGGAGCTCGGTGCCAAGCATGTGGGAATCGGGGCTCAACCGGCGGATTCAAAGATCGTCGCGACACCCTGCCCGACGCCGATGCACAGAGTCGCGAGCCCTCGGCGGGCACCGGTCCGCCTCATCTCATGCACGAGCGTGACGGCGATACGGGCACCGGTACACCCGAGCGGATGTCCCATGGCGATTGCGCCGCCGTTGGGATTGATGTTGGCGTTCTCGATGCCAAGTTCGCGGATACAGGCGAGGGCCTGCGCTGCGAAGGCCTCGTTGAGCTCGATGATGTCGATCTGGTCGAGCGTCACGCCGGCGCGCTGGACTGCCTTCTTCGTTGCGGGCACGGGACCCAGGCCCATGTATGCGGGGTCCACGCCAGCGGTAGCTGAGCGACCGACGATGGCGAGCGGAACCAGCCCGAGTCGCGAAGCCGCATCGGCCTCGACCAGAAGGAGGGCGGCGGCACCATCGTTGATTCCCGATGAGTTGCCGGGAGTCACCGTCCCGAGGGCGTCGTCGGCAAAGACCGCGGGGAGGCGAGCGAGCTTCTCGAGCGTCACGTCCGGGCGGGGGTGCTCGTCGGTATCGATAATGAGCGGGTCCTTCTTTCGCTGGGGGATGGTGACCGGGACGATCTCGCCGTCGAATCGGCCCTCGCTCTTGGCGGTGCCCCACTTCTGCTGGCTCTCCAGCGAGAACGCGTCCTGATCCTCGCGCGAGATTTCATAGCGCCGCGCGACGTTCTCTGCGGTCTGGCCCATCGAGTAGGGATGGTGGAGTTCGGCCAGTCTCGGATTTGTGAATCGCCAACCGATGGTGGAATCGACGATCTCGGCGTTGCGAGAGAACGCCGATTCGGACTTGGGCACGACCCAGGGAGCCCGGCTCATGCTCTCGACGCCCCCGGCGATGAGCACGTCGGCGTGGGCGGTCTCGATCATTCTCGCCGCGATGTTGACCGCCTCCAGGCCCGATGCACACAACCGATTGACCGTGCACCCCGCGACGGAATCGGGAAATCCAGCGAGCAACGCGGCCATGCGCGCCACGTTCCGGTTATCCTCGCCGGCCTGATTGGTCGCACCGAGGTATACGTCCTCGATCAGGGCCGGGTCGATTCGGGTCCGATCAACGAGTTCCCGCATCGTCAAGGCAGCGAGATCATCTGGGCGCACGGAACTCAGGCTCCCGGCGTATCGGCCGATGGGTGTCCGTACCGCGCCAACAATGGCTGCCCTTCTCATCGCTAGCGAGTATACCATCGCAAGCGTGCAGGATCTGAGGGAGAGCGAAGCCCGTATGATCCCTGCGGACGAGACCGCTGCGAAGAGATCTCGGCTTGTCCGAACCGGAGGCTCCCGCTTCATGCGTGTTATGGTGGTGGTCAAGCAGGTGCCAGACTCGCGGACGACGCTGTCTGTCTTGGCGGACGGATCGGGCATCGAGAAATCGGGCCTGAAGCTCGTATGCAACCCGTTCGACGAGTACGGCGTCGAGCAGGCGGTGCAACTGGGCGAAGAGCGATCGGATGTCGAGGAGATCGTCGCATTCACGGTCGGGCCTCCGGACGCTATCCAGACATTGCGGACCGCGCTTGCGATGGGTGCCGATCGCGGCGTGCATATCGTCGTGGAAGAATCGGAGATGCACGACGAGGTCTACCTCGCTCGGGCGATCGCGGCGGGCGTCAGGCGCGATGAGCGAAGCTTCGACCTGGTCCTTTGCGGCAAACAGGGGATCGACAACGACGCGGGCGAGCTTGGGCCGGCGCTGGCGGAGTTTCTCGGCCTTGCGCATATCGGGGCGGTTGTCACGCTGGCGGTTTCTGAGAGCGGGGACCACGCGGACGCCAGTCGCCGGATCGAGGGTGGCGTGGAGGTCTGCGAGACGGATCTGCCCGTCCTTCTCACATGCGACAAGGGGCTGGTCGAGCCTCGGTACCCGTCGTTGCCGAACATCATGAAGGCCAAGAAGAAGCCGGTCGAGACTCTTGAGGCCAAAGCCCTTGCGGGGATGGCCGACGCTGCGCCGGCAACGACGTTCATCGGACTCGCGCCGCCCCCTGCGCGCCAAGCGTGCAGGATCATCGAGGGCGAACCCGAAGAGATGGCCAAGGAACTCGTGCGGGCTCTCCGCGAAGATGCAAAGGTCATATGACCATGAGTGGCAATGTTCTGGTGTATGTCGAGCAGCGCAACGGGACGATTCTCCCGCCATCTCTCCAGCTCTTCACACTCGCATCGAAGCTCGCCCGGGAAGCGGGTGGGCGTGTCTGTGCCCTCGTCGTCGGGTCCGAAATCGGCGCGTTGGCCGACACCTGTTCCGCCCACGGCGCTCAGCGCGTCCTTGTCGCCGATGACCCTCGGCTTGAGAACTACAGCGCCCGGGCGTACACCCAAGCGATCTGCGACGCCATCCAACTCGCCGATGCGAAGACGGTCCTGCTGGTGACAACATGCCTCGGGCAAGATGTTGCCCCACGTGTCGCGGCCAGGCTTGGGGGCGCCCTTGCGACAAACTGCACGGCCGTCTCGCGGGCCGGCGATGCGCTTCGCGTTCAGCGTCCTATGTACTGCGGCAAGTGTGTCGGCGAGATCGAACTGCCCGCGGATCGGCTTCGGGTCATCTCGGTGCGAGCGAATACCTACGCCAGCCCCGTTCCCGATCCCCAGGCGGGCGCGGAAGTCGAGAAGATCGCCGTCGATCTTGACGCCATCGGGGCTCGAGCGACGACGCGCAAGATCGTGCGGTCGGACTCGGTCCATAAGGACGCCTCGGAGGCGGACATCATCGTGTCCGGCGGGCGCGCGGTCGGCTCGGAGCAGGGCTTTGCCATGCTGTACGAGATGGCCGCGGTTCTTGACGGTGCGGTTGGCGCAACGCGCGCGGCGGTCGACGCCGGCTACCAGCCGCAGGACCGCCAGATCGGCCTGACGGGCAAGGTCGTCTCCCCGCGTCTGTATATCGCCTGCGGGATCGATGGGGCCATCCAGCACCTGGCGGGGATGCGGGCCAGCAAGGTCATCGTGGCGATCAACTCCAAGGCCGACGCCCCCATCTTCGGTGTCGCGACATATGGGTGCGTGGCCGACATGTTCGAGCTCGCCCCTCTGCTCACGGCGGAGTTCGAGCGTCTGCTTGGCGACGGCTGACGCCTCCGTACACACGTCGCTATCGCCCCAACGCCTACGCTTGGGGATCGACTGCGGACGTATCATGCGGCCACCGGATGGGGGACGCAACACGAGACTTGAGGTGGCGGAGCGATGAACGGTGTGGTGATGGGTTCGCTGCTTGTCATCGCGCTCACGGCGTTTACGGTCTCGGCTCGCAGGCGATGGCGCCTTCTGCACATTGGTGCGGGCGGGCCTCGCATCGATCGGATCGCCGATCGCTTGCGGATGACACTGCGTCAGGCGATCGGGCAACAGCGTCTCGGGCGTTACCGCTTGGCCGGGCTCGCGCACAAGGCGATCTTCTTCGGTTTTCTGGTGCTGCTCGTGAGGTCGCTCATCCTCATGGGACGCGGGTTTGTGCATGACGGGGGCTTTGGGTACTGGATCCTCGATTCGGGGACACCGCTGGGCAATCTCTACGCGCTCGTGAAGGACGCCTACATCGTGCTGGTGATCGCCGGCGTGGGAGTCTTCGCGTATCTGCGCCTGGTGCGCCGTCCGGCGCGAATGACGCTCAGCGCAGAGGCCATGCTCGTGCTGGGCATCATCTTCGTGATGATGCTCGCCGATGTGCTCTATGACGCGGGGGCAGTGGTCCTTGAGGCCAGGGGTGCCGGCGCGGCGGCGGGTGGCACAGCGTTTGACGTCTGGGTGCCGCTGGGCTCAACACTGGCACTCGCGATCGATACAGCTCCGGACCCCCTGGTCCGCACGCTCTGGCATTTGGGGTTCTGGACGCACGTCGGGCTACTGCTCGCGTTCTTGAATCTCCTGCCCTATTCCAAGCACTTCCACGTCATCACCGCTGTTCCGAACGTCTTCTGCCAGGATCTTGGCCCGCCCGGGCGATTGAGCCCGATCGTGGATCTGGAGGGGAAGGTCGAGCGCGAGGAGACCCTTGGCGTCCGGCGCATCGACCAACTCGGCTGGAAGGGCATCCTGGACCTGTACACCTGTACCGAGTGCGGGCGATGCACCGACCATTGCCCGGCGTCGCGCACCGGAAAGCAACTCTCGCCCAAGGGGATCACGATCGCCCTGCGTGACTTCCTCTACGAGCATGCAGATTCGCTCATTGGCGACGCTGGGCGGGTGCAGAACACCGAAGACGGTGGCGAGCCCCACCGCGTTGATCTGACGCCGGCGGTGATCGGTGAGGAATCGGTCTGGGCGTGCACGACGTGCCGCGCGTGCGAACAGGAATGCCCGGTCGGGATCAGCTTCGTCGACAAGATCGTGGACCTGCGCCGTTATCTCGTTCAAGAGAAGGGCGAGTGCCCCGGGCCGCTTCAAGAGATGTTCCAGAGCGTCGAGGTGACGGGCAATCCCTATAGCGCTCCGGCCGACGAGCGCATGAAATGGGCTGAGGGACTGGACGTACCCATCCGCGCAGACGCCGGCGCGATCGACGTTCTGTTCTGGGTCGGCTGCGCCCCGGCGATCGACCAGCGTGCCCGGGCCATCGCCCGCGCCGTTGCGAGTCTGCTCAATGAGGCGGGCGTGCGCTGGGCGTGCCTCGGATCCGAGGAGCGATGCACCGGCGACGCGGCTCGCCGGGCCGGCAACGAGTACCTGTTCCAGACGATGGCCCAGGCCAACATCGAGACGCTTGATCGGTATGAAACCAAGGCCATTGTGACCGCGTGCCCGCACTGCTACAACACGCTCAAGAACGAGTACCCCGACTTCGGCGGCCATTACGAGGTTTCTCACCACGCCGAGTTCCTCGCTCGCCTCGTGCGTGAGGGCAAGATCTCACCGACAGGGACAGTGAACGCGAGGATCGTCTACCACGATTCGTGTTATCTCGGCAGGTACAACGACATCTACGACGCGCCGCGAGAGGTGCTGGGTTCGATCCCGGGCGTCGAGCTTGTTGAGGCCCAGGCTTCACGGGACCGCGGGATGTGCTGCGGCGCCGGCGGGGCGCAGATGTTCAAGGAAGAAGAGCCCGGCACCGAGCGGGTCAACTCGCTGAGGCTCGCCCAACTCCGTGAGACCGGCGCCGACACGATCTGCACCGCTTGTCCGTTCTGCCTGAGCATGCTGTCCGCCGCCGACGATCCGGACGACCCGTCCAGAACCGAGCAGCTCGATATTGCCGAGGTCTTGCTCAAGAGCGTCGCGAGGACAACCCCGGACGCCGACGATGGACAGACCCGCAGCGCGAACGGTGACGCGTTAGCAGGCCCGTCATGATCTGGGGACAGACTCGCCCACGAGCGGCTCAGGCGATGCGGTCTTCTCCCTCAGGGCCTTGAGGATCTTCTCGGGTGTGATCGGAAGGTCCTTGATCCAGACCCCGGTCGCGTTGGCGATGGCGTGGGCTACCGCGCCCAGAACCGGCAGCGTGGAACCCTCGCCGATCTCCTTGGCACCGAACGGCCCTCGTGGCTCGTAGGAATCGACGAGCCCGCTGAAGATCTCCGGCGCGTCCTTGATGGTCATGATGAGGTAGCCGTGGAGGTCGGGGTTCAGGAGGCGTCCTTCCTTGTCAAACTGGACGTCCTCGAGCAGCGCCTCGCTCGCACTCATCACCACCGCCCCCTCGACCTGCCCGTGCACGCCCATGGGGTTGATGGGCGTGCCGCAATCGTGGTAGTCGGTGAACTTGTCGATCTTGACCTTGCCGGTCTCAAGATCGACGCTGACCTCGCACACCGCGCTGCCAAAGGAGTAGGCGGGGCTGGTTCCCACCGTGGCCCCCTTGTAGTCACCGCCCAGCCCGTCCGGGGGCTTGTAGCATCCGGTTCCCACCAGCGGGCCGTTGTCGTTGAAGTACTTCCGAGCCACTTCTTCCCATGCGACCGAGCGGGTGTCGTCAGATCGCACGAACATCTTTGCTCCCCCGGCGTCGACCTCTGACTTGTCGCAGCCGAGCAGGTCGGCGGCGTAGGGCTTCATCTTCTCGACGACGGCCTCGCCGGCGCGCGAGACGGCGTGTCCGCCCATGAGGGTGACGCGTGATGAGTAGGAGCCGAGATCGATGGGCGAGATGTCGCTGTCCTCGCTGCGCATACGCATGCGCGACACCGGAATTCCCAGCGTCTGGGCGCACATCTGGAGCAGGACGGTGTCGCTGCCCTGCCCGATCTCGGCGGCCCCGATCATGAGGATCGCCGCCATGCCGTCCTCGGAGACCTTGCAGATCGCGTTGGCATGTGGGAAGATGGACTTTTTCTGGAAGTGCTCTCGCGGCTTCTCGTGAGACAACTGGACCTGCCCGCGGTAGATGCAGTACCCGGCGCCGGAGACGAAGCCGCCGCAGCCGATGCCGATACCCTTGCCGGGAGGCAGCTTCCCGTATTTTTCGTTCCAGGAGGACTTGTCGCGGACGGCTTCGAGCGTTGCGAGAAACTCACAGCTCCCGATGTCCATGTCGTTGACGGTCCGCGTATCGGGATCCATCGAGTTGAGACGGCGGATCTCCACGGGATCGATCTTCATGTCATCGGCGATCATGCTGAGAAGGCACTCGAACGCGAAGCGAGGCTGAGGCACGCCGTGCCCGCGCATCGCGCCGCAGGCGGGCTTGTTCGTCATGACGCGGAAGCCGTCGTACTCATAGTTGGGGATGTGGTAGAGCGTCGGGATCAGGCTGCCGGCGTAGTAGGCGGTCGCGACGCCGAACGAGGAGTAGGCCCCGCCGTCGAGGTGGATCTCGCTCTTGAAGGCCTTGATCTTGCCCTGCTCGTCGACGCCGAGCTTCATCTTCATATGCTGCTTGTGGCGTCCGCGCCCGTGATGGAACATGTCCGAGCGTGTGTAGACCATCTTGACCGGACGCCCGGTTCGCTCGCTCAAAATGGCTGCGCACAGGTCCATCGCGGTCGTCTCGGCCTTGCCCCCAAAGCCTCCACCAACCGCCGGGCGGATCACGCGGATCTTGCCCAGAGGCATGTGCAGTACATGGGCCAGCATGTACTGCACATAATGTGGAACCTGCGTCGAGGTGTAGACCACAAGCGTGCCGTCGTGGTCCCAGGTCGCGATCGTCGCGTGCGGCTCCAGCGGGCACTGGTAGATCGAGTTGCCCGTGAAAGACTCCTCGCGGACGCGGTAGGATTCGGCGAAAGCCCGCTCAACATCGCCGAAGCTCTGCCGCACATGGGTATTCGTATTGCGCTCGTACCGCTCGTGAAGCCGGATGGCGCCCTCGGCTCGCGCACTCATGGGGTCGAGATACGCCTCGAGCACCTCGTACTCCACATCGATCAGAGAAAGCGCCTTCTCGGCGGTGGCCATGTCGATCGCCGCAACCGCGGCGACCTCGTCGCCGACGTGCCGGACTTTGTCCTTGGCGAGCACGTGCTCGTCGTAGCGGGCCGGAGACACGCCGTAGAGCGTGTCGGTGACATCCTCTCCGGTCAGCACGCAGAGCACGCCCGCCAGCGCCCGGGCGCGGGACGCGTCGATACTCTTGATGCGCGCGTGCGCGTAGGGCGAACCCAGGATCCTGGCGTAGATCATATTGGGCAAAGAGATATCGGCGGTGTACACGGCCCGTCCGGTGACCTTGTCGGCGGCGTCGACACGCGGAATAGACACCCCGACGCTGTCACGTTGCCCATCGGCGTTGCCATCATCCTGCTTCGCGCACATGCCATCGGCGCGGTAGTTGGCGCAGTTTCTCACCGCGCGCCGGATCCCGCTGTAACCCGTGCAGCGGCAGAGGTTTCCAGCCAACGCCTCCTCCATTTGTTCGGTCGTCGGCTCGGGGTGCTCTTCGAGCAGTGCGGTCGCGGAGACGATCATCCCCGGCGTGCAGTAGCCGCACTGGACACCGCCCTCGCCTACAAAGGACTTCTGGATGGGCGAGAGCACGCCGTCTGTGGCGATGCCCTCGATCGTAGTTATCGATCGGCCCTCCAGCGTGGACGCGAGCAGAAGACAGGCGTTCATCGGCTTGCCATCGACCAGAACTGTGCAGGCGCCGCAATCGCCCATGTCGCAGCCCTTCTTGGACCCTGTCATGCCAAGACGCTCGCGAAGCACATCAAGCAGCGTCTCGCTCGGGCGAACACCCAACTCGCGGTCCTGGCCATTGATCTGGAGTGTTAGCGCGGTGATCATCTCGCTGCCTCCTTGGCACGCTGGTGCGCCCTCTTCACCGCTCGGCGCGTGAGCACGCCGACAATCTCCAGCCTGAACTCGGCCGATCCGCGCACGTCGCAGATGGGCTGCGCCGCCTTGGCAGCGGCGTCCGCCGCCGCCGCAAGGGTTGCTTCGTCGAGCGGACGCCCGATGAGCGCCGCGCCCGCGGACTTGACCAGACCGGGCGTCGGCGCGACCGCGCTCATGGAGATCCGTGCGGCCCGTACGGCGCCCTCTGCGTCAAGGTCGATCCTGGCTGCGACCCCAGCCACGGCGATGGCATTGCCTTCCCGCAGGGAGAACCTCTCGTACGCCGATCCGCACAGGGGTGCTGGTGCCGGCACAAAGACAGACTTGAGCACCTCATCATCGTGGCGAACGGTCGCACGCGGGGCGAGGAAGAACTCCTCCAGCGGGATGGTCCTCTCGCCCCTGGTCGACTCGAGCGTCAGCGAGGATCCCATTGCGATGAGGATCGGGGGGAGGTCCGCGCAGGGCACGGCGCTGCCGATGTTGCCTCCAACGGTGGCCATGTTCCTGATCTGAATGGCCGCCATCTGAGTCGTTGCATCGCCGATGGGGCTGTAGGCCGGCAGGGGCGCGACAAAGTCGTCGAGATCCGCAAGCGTGGCGGTCGCCCCAATCGTCAGGCCGGAATCTGCCAGGCGAATCGTTCGCATCTCGGGGATATTGCGGATAGAGATAACGTGGCTTGCCCTGTCGCGCCCGCTCTTGAGATCCACGAGCAGATCGGTCCCACCGGCGAGCACGCGGGCACCGGGTGCGTGCTTGCTGAGCAGGCGCGAGGCGTCGAGCAGGCTTGTGGCTTCATGGAGCTCGAAGTCCGGGATGTGCATGGGCGAATCTCCCGGGTGCCCTCAATCGGGCGGACCGTTGTGCTGCGCTGACGAATCCGGCGTGGGTGCGGCGTGGGCGTCCTCGGCGCGAGGTCTTTGGGGCTGGCCTGCACCGAGAAGGCCATTGAGAAACTGGTCGGTGATGAGCTGAGCCAGACCGCCCGGCGAGCGATCCTCGCGCGGGTCGTACCACTGGTAGAGCCAGTTGAGAGCGCCGAAGAGGCTCATTGTTGCGACATGGGCGTTCAGCGAGCTTGCGGGCACCCGCTCATCGAGAATCCCATCGACGATGGTCCGGAGGATGCGATAGATCTGATGGCGGAGATGCAGCACCTCCTGGTAGGCGCTCCCGGTAAGCGCATCGAGCTCATGCGCGCACACCCTCAACGCCGCCTTGTTGTAGGCGTATTGCATGACGTGGGCCAGAACCGCGACGCGCAGCCTGTCGGTGGGCTCTTCGATCCCATGGAGGCGTTCCTGCAGGCGTCTCAGCAGGGAGCTGAAGCTGCGGAACTGGATGAGGAAGAGCATCTTCTCCTTGCTGTCGAAGTAGTGGTAGAGCCCCGCGAGGCTGATGTCCGCCGCGCCGGCGACGGTGCGCATGGAGGCCTTGGTGTATCCGTCGCGCGCGATGAGCACGGTCGCTGTCTCAAGGATGTGGTCGAGGCGTCGCTCGGAGCCCGGCCTATGGGCACGATCACTCGATATCGCAGGATTCAGGCTAGAACCGAACACTTGTTCGTTTTTCTGGACGTTCAACATGGTCCTCCGTCTGGCTTGAGGATCTCGGATAATATCATAGATTCTTCGGGCCTGGCCCGCTTGTCAAGCCCAAAAAGCCGATTTATGGCGATTCTGGTCCAATAAGGCCTGTTGCATGCCCGGCCCATTTCCATTAGACTTGTATGCGGATGATGGTTCTTGGGCGTACGATTGCCTCGTAGAGCCGATCGATCGTTTGGTTAGTCGGACCTGGGCACAGTATGTGGAACCGGCGATCCCGGCCGCACGATCGCCTGTAGGAGAACACCGATGAGCTTGTTCCCGTCTCGTTCCGTTGACTCCTTCGACTTCAAAGAGGTCATCTATCAGAAGGACGCCGGAGTCGCCCGGATCACGATCAACCGCCCCCAGAACTACAACGCATATAGCACGCCCGCTCTGCAGGAGCTGGCCGCGGCGTTCGAGGATGCGTCGTGGGACGATGCGGTGTCGGTCGTGGTCTTCACGGGCTCTGGGCATCAATCCTTCTGCACCGGGGGTGACGTCAAAGAGTACCAACACAGCTACACGCAGCGCCCTCGTGACTACTGGAAGTACATGTGCTGCTTCAAGAGCTACATCGAGTCTATCACCAACTGCGCCAAACCGGTCATTGCCCGCCTCAACGGGATGGCGGTCGGCGGTGGCAACGAGAGCCAGCTCGCCGCGGACATCGGCGTTATCGGTGAGCACGCGTTCATTGCCCAGGTCGGCACGAGCGTGGGATCGGTGGCGTGCGGCGGATCCACGCAGTGGCTTCCGCTGATCGTTGGAGACCGCAAGGCTCGCGCCATGCTGATGCTGAACCAGCGTTATCCGGCGTTTACGGCGCTGTCGATGGGCCTTGTCAACATGGCCGTGCCGACCGTCAAGGCAGCCGACGGGCAGTTCGTGACTCGCTTTGGCGGCGGGCGCAGCTACCTGGCGGACTGGAACATGGACCCGTGGGACAACCCGTTTGAGAACCGGGCAAGCGCCGGCGAGATCAAGAAGGCGCTCAAGGGCATCGACGGCTACACGATCGACCTGTCCCTGATGGACGAGGCCATCGACGGTCTCTGCGACAACATCCTCAACAAGTTCTTCGAGTGCACGCGGTACACCAAGACACAGGTCAACTTCTGGAAGGATCTCGCCTGGCACTCGACCGCCGGGCACGCTCGAGACTGGCTCTCGATCCACTACACGAGCCTTGAGCCCCATGAGGGAATGACCGCGTTCGTCGAGAAACGAAAGGCCGACTACGCGGGCATGCGTCGGCGTGCGGCCGACCCCGAGGGATCCAGCGAGTTCCTCTGGGGTCCATACTCCCAGCAGTGCCCGGATTGTGGGGCCAAGGGGATGCCATCGCAGTTCACGCACTGCGGCAAGTGCGGGGCATCGCTCGTTCAGCCTGCGATGTCGCAGAGCTGACTGACCGGCGTTACTGGGCGGACTAGGTGAGGTCATGCAGGCTCAGCGAAGAGCACTGATCACTGGGGGCAGCAGCGGCATTGGTCGTTGCACCGCCGAACTGCTCGCCCAAGCGGGGTGCGATGTCGGAATACTGCACGCTGGTTCGCCGGAGGAAGCGCAGGAGGTTGTCGCGAGCATCGAGAGCGCCGGGCGGCGGGCATTCTCGCGCACGCTGGATGTTTCGGACAGCGGGCAGGTCCAGGATGCGTTTGAGGCGTTCATCAGTGAGTTCGGCGGGATAGATATTCTGGTCAACAGCGCCGGTATCGCAGATGACCACGTCATCTGGAAGATGACCGACGAGCAGTGGCGCCGGGTCATCGACATCGATCTCACCGGCGTTTTCAACTGCTGCCGCGCGGTCGCGGGGGCGATGCGACAGGGAGGCGGCGGGGCCATCGTCAACATCGCGAGCATCAACGGGTTGCGAGGCAAGTTCGGGCAGACGAACTACTCGGCCGCGAAGGCCGGTGTCATTGGGTTCACCAAGGCGCTCGCCCGGGAGCTGGCCAGCGCCGACGTGACCGTCAACGCGATCGCTCCGGGGCTGATTGAAACGCCGATGACCGCCGGCCTGCCCCGCGAGGCGCGGGATGCGGCGCTGGGCGAGATCCTGCTCGGACGGCTCGGGCAACCGAAGGACGTCGCCGATCTGGTCGTCTTTCTCTGCAGCGATCGCGCGAGGTTTATCACGGGCCAGACCATTCAGGTGGACGGCGGTCAGTACCTCTAGGCAAGGGACCGGCATGAGCAAGTACGAGCATATCAGCACGAGCACCGCGGGAGGCGTCGCAACGATCACGCTGGACCGCCCACCGGTGAATATCCTCAATCTCTCGATGATGGGCGAGCTGAGCGACGCGATGGACTCGCTCGTCGCCCGCACCGATCTTGCTGCGATCGTGCTGCGGGCCAATGGCAAGGCGTTCAGCGCCGGCGTCGATGTCGCGGACCACACCGCAGACAAGGTCGCGGACATGATCCGCGTGTTCCACGGGATCTTCCGGAAGATGGCCTCGACCGATGCGCTGACGGTGGCGTGTGTCGGCGGCGCGGCGCTGGGCGGCGGCTGTGAGTTGGCGTGCTTCTGCGATATCGTGCTCGCCTCAGAGAAGGCAAAGTTCGGGCAACCGGAGGTGCAGGTCGGTGTGTTCCCGCCCGTGGCCGCGGCCACCTTTGCCGCGCAGATTGGTGTGCGCAAGGCGGTCGAGCTCGTTGCGCTGGGCGCGACGGTTCGGGCCGACGAAGCCCTGCGCATCGGACTCATCAGCCACGTCTACCCGGCTGACTGTTTCGACGAGCGAGTTGACGAATACCTCGATGCCATCAACACGTTGTCGCGACCTGTCGTCCGCATGGCCAAGAGGGCGACTGTCGGCCCGAGCCGCGAGGCGATGCTTGCGCACCTCGCCGAGGCCGAGCGGATCTACCTGGATGAACTCATGAGTATCGCAGACGCCCACGAGGGGATCGCCGCGTTCTTGGAGAAGCGCACGCCGCATTGGGCACACGCATGATTGGCAATCGAGAGAGCAGCAACACGAGCCCAGATGCCCTGGCAGGAAGGACTGAACGATGAAGGCTGCGGTTTTTCACGGACCGGAAATCGGGCTGAGAATAGACGATATCCCCGTCCCCGAGATCGGCCCCAGCGATGTGCTCGTCAAGGTCGCCGCGTGCGGCGCCTGCCACACCGATCTCCATTACATCGAGCACGGCATCCCCACCTTCAAGAAACCACCCGTCGTGCTCG
Organism: uncultured Phycisphaerales bacterium; assembly: GCA_965371965.1. Taxonomy (GTDB): domain Bacteria; phylum Planctomycetota; class Phycisphaerae; order Phycisphaerales; family UBA1924; genus S146-42. The sequence continues at coordinate 19,466 of CBDVAM010000020.1, read as the reverse complement.
GGCACGAGGCGTCGGGAATCATCGAGAAGGCCGGCGCCGAGGTGGTCAATGTATCGGAGGGCCAGCGGGTCCTGATCCCTGCGGTCTTGACCTGCGGCAAGTGCAGATTCTGCCGCATGGGGCGCGAGAATATCTGCTCAGAAATGACGATGCTGGGCAATCACTTCGACGGCGCGTACGCGGAGTTCGTCGCGGTGCCGGCCAAGGACGTCCTGGACCTTCCAGAGTCGATCAATCTTGAGGAGGCGTCGATCATCGCCGACGCCCTGTCCACCCCCTACCACGCGGTGAAGAACCGCGCGAAGGTGCGCCCGGGAGACACTGTCGTGGTCTTCGGTTGCGGCGGCGTGGGCATCAACGCGGTGCAACTTGCGGCGCTGGCCGGCGCGTATGTGATCGCGGTCGACAAGAGCCCGAAGAAGCTCGAGTGGGCCAGAGAGTTCGGCGCCGCCGAGACGATCGATGCATCGAGCGTGGATCGGGTCGCCAAGGAAGTGAAGAAGCTGACCGGCGGCGGCGCGGACATCGCCATGGAGGTCATCGGCAATCCCCGCACGATCGAAGAGGCGTTCGACAGCGTCCGGATCGGCGGACGCCTGTGCGTTGTCGGCTATACGCACGAGGCGATCTCGATTATTGCCGGCAAGATCATGTTCAAGGAACTGGAGATCACAGGCTCGCTCGGCTGCCCGCCGGGAGAGTATGTGCCCCTCATCCGCATGGTGGCTCAGGGCAAGATCGATCTTGGCCGCATCGTCACCCACCGCGTCGCCCTGAGCGAGATCGAGAAGGCCTTTGAGCTGATGAAACAGGGCGAATCGCTCCGCACGATCGTGATCCCCTGAGAACGCAGGAACATGCCCGTCCAAGCAAGCACCAAAGCGAATCTCCCAGGCGAGGCCCAGCATCCGATGGCTGGCAGGGGGAGGGTTCAGGCGTGCTGAACAGGGGCGAGATCGGCGTTCATCCTCCCGGATCGCTCGGCGTGGCCTTCCTCTGGCACACGAAGGCCGAGTGCTTCATCGGGCGTGGCGGCGGGGGCATCACGCGCCTTCTCAAGGAGCAGCGCTCGCTGCTCGTGGAAGACGGCGGGCAGGTCCACACGCTCGCACTCGAAGGGCGGATCTTCGCAAACCTGCTGGAGGTAGAGGCGCTGCGCGGCGTTCCGGAACTCCAGATGGTGTGCTGCAACCCAGCACAACTCACGCCGGTCACCGCCCATGTCACGCGGTTCCTTGAGCACCTCTGGGAGCAGGGTCGCCTGCGCAACGTCGATGATGTCCGTGCCAACGTACCAATTCTGCTCGTGCTTCCCAATGGGATCATCTTCGAACGGACGATCCAGACGTTCATGGACCAAGTCCGCGAGTCGATCCTGCTGGATCGGCTTCCCGGGCTCAGCGAAGAGATGATCCGGGCGATTCGCGATCGCGTCGTTCGTGGCGTGGCGCTCCAAGGCGGCAGCAGACGCGGCCAAGGGGCCAAGGCCGTCTACGTCCTTGAGGACAAGGGCAAGATCGTCTGCGCGGGCGGGGGCGACGATGAGCGCGAACGGATCGCATCGATCCTTGGCGAACGGGACTATCCGTGCGAGAGTGTCGCGGACGCGTCGGGGCAGCGGATCGAGTTCAACAAGGCGATGATCTCGATCGTCTTGAACGTCGGAGGTCTCATCCACGTCGTCAATCCGGACGGGTCGCTGAACGATCTGCGGATGGGCGACTTGTGCGCAGACCCGGCCAAGCATGAGTTTGTCGATCGCATTACGCGAGCGGTGTTCGAGGTGGGACGCCTCAGCGGGGCTTACACGCCCGATGACTCGTACGACAGCGTGTGGTCTGACTCGCGCTCGACCATTCAACGCCGGGCCGGGCACGTCACCAGTTCCATCAAGACGCTTCGTGACGCGATTGAGCGTGACAACCTGAGCGTTCGACTGATGCCCACCGAGGAGGGGATCCTCACCCCTCTGCGCCAGTACGCCCGCCAGGTGGGAGCGACAGGCGAGGGATCCCTCTTCGAGTCCCTGGAACACCAAGTGCAGGAGTCCATGGCCCGGGCCATCCGATTCCGACGGCGCGAGTCAGAGGCACGCAACGGAGGATTCTCATCCATGCAGCTCACCGCACAGCGCAACATCAATGTCGAGTTGTACGAGCGTGGCGATGACGAGCTCATGCTCATCGGCACGATGCTCGACAACGATCATCTCATCAAGCTCGAGCTCGGGATCAACATCGAGGACGAGCAGATTGTCCATAGCGTGCTGGAGATGATCAGGTCACCTTTCCCGGCCTGCAAGGAGGTCGAGGCCACCGCGAAGAGGCTCGTCGGTCTGCGGATCGAGCGGGGCATTCTCAATGAGATCGCGGCGCGCGTGGGCGGGCGCAGCGGGTGCTCGCACATCAAGGAGATTGCGACCAACATCGTGTATTTGGCCGCATCGCACCTCGTCCATCGTCGCGCGGGTCTGGGCAGCCTGGGCGCACAACAGTTCATCCCCGCCGACGTTCAGTTCCAGCGCACCAAGGCTCTGCTGCGCGATTCGTGCCTGGCGTACAGCCAATCAACGCCGCATGGGCTCGACGAGCGCATCGGAATCCAGCGCGTCGGCGAGGAGCACACCAGCCCAATAGAACTCGGGAAGTTCGAGAGTTCACTGGGCGAGGTCCTCCTCGACCGCACCGCTCGCTGGGGTGATAGGCCCTACCTGCGTTACCTCGAGGGGGACACCGAGGTCGTCGTAACCTGGGGCGAGTTCAGGAGCCGCATACTCCGGGTCGCCGGTCACCTCGTGGCCAGAGGTGTTCGTCCGGGAGACCGGGTCTGCTTCCTCTGCGAGAACTCGGCGTGGATGTACGTCCTGGAGATGGCGACGATGGTCATCGGGGCGGTGACTGTCCCGATCTTTGCGGGGCACCGCCCGGCGCAGGTCTCGTACCTGCTCCAGCACTCCCGCCCTCGCTATGTCGTTGTCTCGGGCGTGCACCAGCTTGAGAAGATCGATCGCGATGAGTGCCCGTGGGTCAGCGAGTTCTTCAGCATCGACTACAGCGATGAGTGCAAGGAGTGGGGAGCGACCGACATCGCAGAACTCTCGGATCCGGGCGGTGCGGGCGAGCAGACCGTGCTCGAACGCATCCGCGCGGTGCGCCCGGATGACCAGTGCGTCCTGATGTACACCTCGGGGACGACCGGGCCACCCAAGGGCGTTTGTCTGTGCCACAGAAACCTCGTGTCACAGCAGAAGTCCCTGTCGCTTCTCTGGGACGTGGGAGAGAGCGACGTCATTATGTCTTACCTGCCCTGGCACCACAGTTTCGGCGCCCTCTTCGAGAGGTTCATGACGCTGTACAGCGGCGCCGAGCTCTGTCTGAGCGATTCACAGGGATCCGACACCGATCGACTCATCGAGAACTGGCGGCTGTTCGACCCGACGATCTTCTTCAGTGTCCCGCGCGTGCATGACATGGTCATCGCCCGGTGTCGCCAGGATCCGGAGATCGAACGCGTTGTCTTCGGGGGGCGCCTGCGGTTCGTGTTTACGGCGGCGGCATCGCTGCCCGATCATGTCGAGACCGCCTACCGCGAGCACAAGATTCCCGTCCGCGAGGGCTGGGGGCTGACCGAGACCTCGCCGTGCGCCGCGGTCACCTCCGGTGACGCCCAGTGGCACAGCGGATTCGTTGGGTTTCCGATCCCCGGGGTGTCCATCCGCATCGATCCGAGTCAGGAGATCCTGATCAAGGGGCCCAACGTCATGCTGGGGTACTTTGAGGACGAGGAGACAACATCTCACGTCATCGACTCCGACGGCTGGTTCCGAACCGGAGACCTCGGGGAGTTCACGCCCCATGGCCTGAAGATTCTGGGGCGCAAGGACGGCACGTTCAAGCTCACAACGGGCGAGAAGGTGCTCACCCAGAGAATTGAGAGCACCATCACCAATGAATCGCCATATGTGAGCCAGGCGGTCGTTGTTGGCAGCGGGCAGGACTATGTCGGCGCAATCATCTACCCGGATCGATGCCGCATGAAGGAGTGGACGGACTCGCACGAGGCGTCCGACCGCTCCGCGCATCTGGGCGAGGAAATCAAAGAGCTGTTCGCTTCGGAACTCGAGCGCATCAACGTCATGCTCAGCCCGTCGTACAGCCGGATCCGGCGCGTCGTTCTCGCCAAGCGTGATCCATCCATCGAAAGAGGCGAGCTCACACCCTCTTCAAAGATCGTGCGTCAGAAGGTGCTCGATTCGTTCCGACCGGAGCTCGAGGAGATGTTCAAGGCACATCCGGGCGAGTGCGTCATCGAGGTTCGTTCAGAGAAGACACAAAGGACCTGAAGTGGCATCGAATGAGTTTCCCCATATCGTGATCGCGGGCGTCGCCCGCACGCCGGTCGGCCTCAAGTGCGGTGCGCTGAGCGGGTTCTCCGCCGAGCAGCTCGGAGCACTGGCGTCATGCGAGGCCATCGATCGCTGCGGGATCGACCGGCGAGACATCGACGCGCTGGTCGGCGCAAACGTGTACCAGTTCACGGCGCCCGGCGCCCAGGACATCTATTTCCCCCGAAACGTCGCGCTGCGCTGCGAACTCGATATCAACACGCCGTCGCTGATGGTCCAACGTATCTGCGGGTCTGGGATCCAGACGCTTATCACGGGTTTCCAGCAGATCGCGGTGCCGGACTGTGTCGACGACGCGCAAGCGGTCCTGTGCGCCGCCGCCGAAACGATGTCCCGGGCGCCCCAGATCATCAGGTCACCCCGCGTCTCAGCGCCGAGCTTCTGGGAGTTCGCCCAAGGCGGAACCGTCGAGGACTCGATCCTTGCGTCGCTGAACCACGATCTCGCCGGCACCGCGATGATGCAGACCGCCGATGAGTATGCCCAGAGCATGGGGGTTTCGCGCAGGGAGTGCGATGAGTTCACGGTCATCTCGCAGGAGCGGGCCCGGGCGGCCAACAGCCGGAGTCACCTCAACGGAGGAAGTTATCTGAAGGGGATGTTCGCGCTGGACGCGACGGGTCTCGATGGCCACCCGGTCCATCTCGCCCATGACGAATGTGTCCGCGAGACCTCTCTGGAGGTCCTCGAGAAGCTCCCCGGCTTCACACCCAACAAGCTCGTATCGCCAGGCAACGCCAGCGAAATCGCCGACGGCGGCGCCGCCGCGGTGATCGCCTCCCGTTCCAGAGCCGAAGAGCTCGGGCTTCCCACACGCTGGGAGATCGTCGGCTTCGGCGTGAGCGGCGTCGAGCCAAGGGTCATGGGGCGCGGACCCGTCCCCTCGATCCAGATCGCCCTGGCAAAGGCGGGCCTTGAGCAGTCCGACATCGGGCTATGGGAGATCAACGAGGCCTTTGCAGCACAGTATCTCGGTGTAGAGAAGGAGTTGAAACTCGACCGGGAGATCGTCAACGTCAACGGCGGCGCAATCGCAATCGGTCACCCCCTGGCGGCGACCGGCTTGCGCCTGGTCGCCGATCTGGTCTACGAGATGGAACGGCGCGACGAGCGATACGGGTGTGTCTCGGCGTGCATCGGCGGCGGGCAGGGTGCCGCGCTGATCATTCACGACACCACAAAGAGCTAGCGAATCAGTGCAAGGTGCGATATCCATGAAGAAAGCATTCTCCTTTGGAGACAAGACAATCGAGCCGGCCGTCAGGCGCATTCTCGCGATGCGACGCGTGGCGGTGATCGGTGCGGGCACGATGGGTCAGGGAATCGCCGCCGATCTTCTTCAGAAGACCGACTGCGAGATCGTTCTTCTTGATGTCGACAGCGCGGCTTTGGACCGTGCTCGCCAGGCACTCAGCGCCAAGTGGAGCGCCGAGGTCGCTGCGACCCGCATGAGACCCGAGGATGCATCGGCACTGGAAGCGCGCACGGTCTTCACACAGTCCTATGACGATATCGCCGATGCCGACATTGTCTGGGAGGCGGCCACCGAGTCGATCGACATCAAGAGGCAGATCTTCCAGACGCTTCAGGAAACACTGGATCCAGACCGCCTCGGGGCGATCTTCTCAAACACATCCTCGCACACGACCGAGGAGCTTGCGGTTCTGTTTTCCTCAGAGCTCTTTCGCAGCAAGTTTCTGACCGTGCACGGGTACTTCCCGTTCGATTCCAATCGCCTGATCGACGTGATGAGAGGCAAGTACGCATCGGGCGAGACGTACGCGTTCGGCGTCGTCTTTGTTGACCAGGTCCTCGAGAAGATCGTGATGGCGCTCCCGGTCGACCATCACGGCTATATCACCGACCCGATCTTCCAGGGCATGGCCGCCATCATGTCCTGGGACATCAAAGCCGGGCAGGACATCATTGATCTCGGCGGGCTCTGGTCGATGTTCACGGCCAATCCCTTCAACGTGCTCGACCAGACCGGGCACATGCCCTACACAGAATCCTCTCGTCATCTGGGGCAGGCCCTGCCGGATCACGACAGACTCAAAGGACTGTACAGCCGCGACGGGGTTCATTACCCAGAGTGGATCGCTCAGCTGGAGCGTGCAGGACATGCAGGGTTGAACTCCAAGGACCGTTGTGGGTTCTTCAAGTGGTCCCAGGGCGACCGACCGAGACCCACCGAGGTCTTCGACCCGCAGTCGGGCGAGTACGTCGCCATGGGCCAGACATCGCGCGCCGACTTCTGGTCGATGTTCGAGGCCGGCGAGCGCGATCGCGCCGAGGGCAAGATCAAGAGTGTCGGATCGCTGCTCTCGGTCGCCCGCGCCGACGACGGGGCAGGGCGTGCGTTCCGTCGATATGTGCTGCCGATCTGTCTGTATGTGCTGGACCTCATCCAAGACGGATATGCGACGCCCGGCCAGATCAACATCTGCTGCCGGGCGGGCCTGCGATACAAGGTCGGCCTGGTAGAGCTGATCGACGCCATGATCGAAGACCTGACGATCAACGGCGTGCTCGAACTCGTGCATCGCGCCCGCGATGAGAACGCCGACGACCCCTGGCTGCTCGACATGCTGGATACAGACGGCCTGCGCGGCCCGCGCACCGCCACACCTTGCTTGCTGCACGAACTCAAGAAGCGGAATCTCACTCGGCTCCTCGGATACGGCACGTCCTATGGCACGCCCGTCGCCGAGCTCGATCTCGCATCGGGCACATATCGCGGCTGCTACCCGGACCTCAAGTTCTGCGAGCCGGCCTCGCGCGATCGCGTCGCGAGCATCATCTTCAACTGCCCGCTGCGCGGCAACGTGTTCAACCACGCCGTGATCGACCAGCTCACCCACGCCTATCACCGGGTGCTGCGGCTCCACAAGAGCGGGCATTGCGGCGCCGTGCTCTTCACCGCCGCCGGCACCGGCATGCGCATGCTCGGCGCAGATGCCCGCGAGTTCAACCGGGGCTGGTTCGAGCGCGACAAGGGGTATTCGCCGCTGAGCGAGGAGGACGCCGCGGCGTCCAGCCGCAACGCCGTGAACCTCTTCCGCATCATCCAGCGCAGCCCCGTGGCGTCCATCGGGGTGTTCGGCGAGAAATGGGGCGGCGGGGCCGAGTTCACGTACTTCCTTGACCTGCGCTACGACGTCCGCGCGTATGGCTATGTGTACGACACCCTCACTCGCACCTCAGAATGGTGCGAGAAGCCCACATACAATCAGCCGGAACTCGACTACGCCATTCTCCCGGGCTTCGCGGCGGCGAGCGAACTCCAACGCCTCGGTGTCGGCCACTCCGGAGCCTTCGAGCTGTTCGATCAGGGCCTGACCGCCGGGCGGGCGCATCAGATCGGTCTGTCCAACGGCGTGTTCGACGACGAGCTCGAGGCCCTGCGCCGGGGCTACGAGCGGGCGCGCCAGATGGCCAAGGACCCACCCTACTCGCGGGCTCTGTTCAAGGCGCAGCTCTCCAGGGGGCAGGACGACGCCGCGCTGGCGCGCGAGACGGGCGAGGTGTTCGATCCGCGCAGGAATCCGTACATCCGCAGCGGGCTGGTCAAGCTCCTGGACCGGGGTGCGAGGCCGCCCAGGATGGACTACGCCTGCGAGAACGTTGACCTGCCAGGCTGGGCGTATCCACGAGATGAAGCGGCGGGAGACAACGGATAGGCGCGGGCGCTAGAGCACGCGTCGCTGGTAAGGAACTCCATGATGCATGAACCAGTCTTCGAGGAATGGCAAGCCAAGCCGTTGGATGAGCTGCTCTATGCCTGTCGCGAGCTCGTCGAGGATCCCACGTTCCCGGCTGTCCGGCGGTGGCGCGAGCGCGGAGGAAAGGTGGCAGGGCACTTCCAGGTCTACTTCCCCGAAGAGATTGCCCACGCCGCCGGCATGCTGCCGGTCAAGATACGTGGTGCGCCGGTGGACCCGACGCTCTCAGACTCGCACTTCGGCTCCTACTTGTGCTCGATCCTCAAGACCGCACTGGAGGTTGCGCTCAACGGCGATCTCCAGCTCGACCTGTTCGTCTCCCACCCGATCTGCGATGCGGCGCGCAACCTCGCCGCGATCTGGGGACGCAACTTCGATTACCCCTGCCAGATCCTCTACCTGCCGCAGAACCCCAACTCGGCCCACAGCAAGGAATACCTGCGCGACGAGTACGACCGGATGAGGCGCGTTATCGAGGACGTCGCCGGCGCCAAGGTCTCCGACGAGGCCCTGAGCCGATCGATCGGCGTCTTCAACGAGAACCGGCGTCTTCTGCGCGAGCTCTACGCCATCAAACGCGAATCACCCTGGCTGATCGCCGCCGAGGACGCGTACTGCCTGCTCTCGATCGGAGGCCTGATCCCGCGCGAAGAGCACAACGAGCTGCTCGCACACGCGTTGCCACAGATCCGGGCAAGGGACGCCAAGCGCGAGGACCGCATCCGCGTCGTGTTCGAGGGCGCTTTCTGCGAACAGCCGCCGCTGGACCTCGTGCGCATGCTCGGGCGTACGTGCTACGTCGTCGACGACGACTTTCTCATCGGCCTGCGCTGGATTGTCGAGGACGTCCCCTCCGGGGGCGATCCGCTGGCGGCCCTCGCCGAGTCCTATATCGACAGATCGACATACAGCCCGGTGCAGCACGACCTTCGCAAACCCAAGGAGCAGATGCTCCTGCGCCGCGTGGAAAACGCAAACGCCGACGCCGTCATCGTGGCGGCGCCAAAGATGTGCGAGCCGGGGCTCGAAGAACAAGTGCCCTACATCCACGCCCTCGACGAGCGCGCCATTCCCTACTTCGTCAGTGAGTTTGAGGAGAATATGTCCTCGTTTGACCAGCTCGAGCTGCAAGTAGAAACATTCCTGGAGAATCTTCTGTTCGCCTGAGAACGAAGGACCAAGCCATGAAAGATCCAACAGAACCGGATACTCTCGTCGGGCGGGGCAACCGCGACGGCGCACAGCTCTTCCGAGACTGGTTCGAGTCGCTGAACGAGTGCGCCGAGCAGGGTGGACAGAGCGCCTATGTGTTCGTCATGGGCAGCCTCAACGAGGTCCTCAAGGCCTTTGACCTCCCGGTCGTCTTTCCCGAGATCAACTCCCTGCAGACGGCCGTGCGCCGGGTCTCACACGAATACCTCGACAGGGCCGAGGATTACGGCTATTCGCCCGACATCTGCGGCTATGTGAAGGCCGACGTGGCCGTGCAACTCAACGCCGGCAAGCATCCCATGGGGCGAATCCCAAAGCCGAGCATCGCCGTCCTGACAAACGCCTGCAACACCTACATCAAGTGGGCCGAGATCTGGGAGCGCATGCACGACATCCCCGTTGTCACGATCGACGTGCCCGGCACCCGCGACCGCAGAGACTACGGGCGCATCAATGAGCGGGATTTCGAGAACGATCGACGCTACGTCGAGGCCCAGCTCTGGGAGTTGATCGAGACCTGCGAGAAGGTGACCGGCAAGAAGTTTGATATCGACAAGCTCCGCGAGACGCTGCTCCATGCCAACGACGTGAGCGTCGGATGGAAGAAGGTCATCGACCTCAACAAGAACCGTCCGTCGCTGTTCAACGCCCTGACCGACGGCACGATCTTCCTGGGAGTCGCCAATGGCTTCCGCGGCGCCCCCGAGGGCGCCAGGTTCTTCAAGGATCTCGTCGAGGAAATGGAGTACAAGGCCGATCACGCCATCGGCACGCTCTCGGAAGAACTCTACCGGCTCGTCTTCGTCGGCGTGCCCTGCTACACCATCTTCAGACGCTTCAACGAGCTCTTTACCGAATGGGGCGGAACCTTCATCAACTCGACATACCTGTGGTTCGCTTCCGGCGGCGCCAACCGCGGCTTCGAGTACTCCATCCAGGATCCGGTGGCGAGTCTCGCCGAGGGCACGCTGCTGAGTGTGCGTGACGCCATGGACAGCATGTTCCACCAGGACCAGATGCTCGACGGCATGATCGACGAGTTCGCCGTCGACGCCATCATCTACCACCCGATCAAGAGCTGCCGGACAGTGTCTACAGGCCTCGCAGACGGGCGGCGCTACCTGACGCAGCAGCGAGGCATCCCCAGCCTGTTCATCGAGTCGGACATGATGGACCGGCGCGTTGTTTCAGAGGCGCAGATGAAAAACCGTATCGACGCATTCTTCGAGGGTCTGAATGTCCGCCGCCAGAAGACCCTGGTTTCCTAGAGCGAGGTGCAGCAATGGCATACGCAGCCGGAGTCGACGTTGGATCCACACAAACAAAGGCCGTCATCATTGACGAAAAAGGCGGCATCGTCGGACGATCTCTTCTGGATACCGGCGCAAATGTCGTGCTCGCGGCAGAAAACGCCTACGCCCAGGCGCTGCAAGAACGGGGGATCAGCGACGACGAGGTCGAGTACGTCATCGGCACCGGCTACGGGCGCTACCGCGTCACCTTCGGCAACTCCCAGGTCACCGAGATCAGCTGCCACGGGCGAGGCGCGGTGCACATGTTCCCCAACACCCGCACCGTGCTCGACATGGGCGGGCAGGACACCAAGGCGATCAGGGTCAATCCCGCCGGCGAGATCGATGACTTCTGCATGAACGACAAGTGTGCCGCCGGGACCGGGCGCTTCCTCGGCGCCGCGTCAACCGCCCTGGATATTCCCCTCGATGATCTGGGCTCCGTGGCGTTGAGATACACCAGGCCCGTACGCATCAGCACGACCTGCACCGTCTTCGCCGAGTCCGAGGTGCTCTCCTGGCTGGGCAAGGGCAAGAAGGTCGAGGATATCCTCTGGGGGGTCCACCAGTCCATCGCCGTACGCTCCTTCTCCCTGATGCGACGCGTCGGGATCGAAGAGGAGATCACCTTCACCGGCGGTGTCGCACGCAACATCGCCATGGTCAAGGTGATGGAGGAGAAGCTCGCAGCCAAGCTGAACGTCAGCGAGGAGTCGCATTACATGGGCGCACTGGGCGCGGCCCTGTACGCCCTCGACCAGATAAGAGCAGGGCGCCAACCCCGCGACCCCGTGGGGGCCTCTCAATGAGCATCACCGCCGGAATCGACATCGGTTCGACCTACACCAAGACCATCATCATCGACGGGCAACGCTCAATCCTCGCCCAGGATCTGAGGCCCACCGGCTTCAAGCTCACCGGCGTCGCTCGCGATACATACGAGTGTTGCCTTGAGAAAGCCGGGCTCGGACCCGATGACGTGGACTACGTCATCGCCACGGGCATCGGCCGCCACCAGGCCGACTTCAAGGACCTCCACGTCACCGATCTGACCGCCAGCGCGCGCGGCGCGTCGTTCCTCTTCCCGGGAACCCGGACCGTGCTGGATATCGGCGGCCAGACCATGAAGGCAAGCCGCCTGGACGAGAACGCCAGGGTGCTCTCGTTCCGCCTCAACGACAAGTGCGCGGCGGGCACGGGCGCGTTCCTCGAAAAGACCGCCCGCTACATGGGCTTCTCAACCGAGGAGATGGGCCCGCTCATGGCCACCTCCAAGGAGCCGGTGCCCATCTCCGGCGTGTGTGCCGTCTTCGCCGAGTCCGAGGTGATCAACCACCTGACCCTGGGAACGGCGCCCTCGGACATCATGCTCGGCGCTGTCGAATCACTCGTCGACCGCTCTGTTCAACTCATCAAGCGGGTGCGTGCCGAGCCGCAGTACACCCTCATCGGAGGGCTCCTGAGGTTCGAGACCATGGCCACAAGCGTGAGCCGCACCCTCAAGGCCGAGGTGAATGTCCCAGAGCCCGGGATGGTCCAGTTCGTCGCCGCTCTCGGCGCCGCGATCCTCGCGCAGCGCCGTCTGAAGAAGCTCGCTGACGCGGGTGCGCCCGCGGCTCCTCAGTCCAGGCTCATGGGAATGAAAGGTAGAGACGGCGGACACTAGCGAAAGACCCAAGCGTGCGAGCTGATATCAGCCTGATGCCGAGAGATGACGACGGGCTCCCCCTCGAGTCGTCGATCCGCGCCGATCCGACGATGGAGGCCGCCGGCTGGGTCCGCCGTCATCTGGTCGATCCCGTGCGCGCAAAGGAGACCTCCGAGTTGTACGAGTCGCTCGGGTTCGAGGTCACCAGCCGCAAGCTCACCCCAGCCGATTTCGGACCCAACTGCCGGGAGTGCGCCGCTGTCGCGTGCAAGGCATATGTGCTTATTTACACTCGACGCAAATCCCCCGCCACAGGCGCGGATGTCGAACACAACAAGGCGATCATCGATGATGAAGCTCAAGACACAGTTTGACATCTTCTCCTTCTATGACCGCGTCAAGAGCGCCGACATGCCGATCGCCTGGTGCTCGGCGTTCGCGCCAGCAGAAGCCCTGCTCGCCGCGGGCATCATGCCGGTGTACCCCGAGAACCACGCGGCCATGCTCGGTGCCCTCTCGCCCACCCGCGACCCATCCAAGCCCTACTCCCTCGCGGCAATTGACCGCGCCAACGCCTGGGGACTCTCGGCGCCCAGGGTGTGCAGCTACGCCCTGTCGGACATCGGCGTGCTCCTCGGCGATGTGGACTCTCCGATCCACGGATTGCCTGAGCCCGATCTCTTCTATGCCTGCAACAGCCAGTGCAACGTCGTCGAACGCTGGGGCGACCAGGTCCAGGCGATCTGCAAGGAACGCGGGCGCGACGTGCCGCATTACGTCCTGCGCACCCCGAGATTGAGTAAACGCGAGGAACACACCCCAGAGGAGAAAGTCGAGTTCCGCGAGCAGCTTGAGGGGCACATTACCGAGATCTGTCGCCAGTTTGGCACGACCTTTAGCGAGACGAGGCTCAAGGAGATCGTCGCCGAGTCAGACAGATCCAATCGTCTGTGGCAGCAGTGCCTGGAACTGGCCAAGAGAGTGCCGGCCCCGTGGTCCAACACCGATGCATTCGCCGCGATGGCCCCGATCGTCATCGCCCGTGGCCTTCCCGAATGCACCGCCTATTACCAATCGCTATTCGATGAGCTGACCGAACGCGTCGCGCAGGGCCAGCAGTTCGTGGACCGTGAGGAGGTGCGTCTTATCTGGGATGCCATCCCCATCTGGCCGCGCAAGAACTGGCTCGCCAGGTTTGCCGCCGAGCGCCAATGCGTCTTTGTCGCCAGCACGTACACGCATAGCTGGTGGTTCGAGTTTGACGCCGACAACGCCATGGACAGCCTCGTGGATCGCTACATATGGAACACGATGAACCGCTCAACGCAGTGGATCCTCGACTGGACCCTCGACATGGTGCGCGACTACAGCGCCCACGGCATCGTCTGCCACTGGAACGCGAGCTGCGGCATCTGGAACAGCTATGTCAAACGCCGTCTGCCCGGCTACGCCGAGGCCGGCATTCCGCACATCCTGATCGAGGCCGACATGGTCGACGCCCGCCAGTTCAACGAAGATGCCGTGGCGAAGCAACTCTCACAGTTTATCGACTCGCTGAGAGCAGCGAAGGTGTGACCGTCGTGGGGTCGAGTCTCACCCAGGAAGGGTCCACCGTTGGAAACAACACGCTGCCTCCGCCAAGAGCACCAGGTCATTCTCCGCGTCCTCGGCTGTTTCGAGGTTGCCCTTGCACGCTCGCGTGAATCGGGGCAGGCGTCCGCTGAGATGTTCGCGCCGTTCGTCGAGTTCTTCGAGGGCTTCGCCGACCGATGCCACCACTGCAAGGAGGAGGACCGCCTGTTCCCCCAGCTCGAAAGGCACGGCATCCCGCGCGATGGCGGACCGATCGGGGTCATGCTCCACGAGCACACACTCGCCCGAGCCCATGTCAAGGCGATCAGCGAATCCATCGCCGCGGCCGATACCGGCGACCAGAACGCGCTACAGCAGATCGTCACCGAGGGCGAAGCCCTTATCGATCTGCTGCGCAATCACATCGCCAAAGAAGACAATGTCCTCTTCGAGATGGCCGACCAGATGATCCAAGGTCCCAGCTTGACGCAGTTGACCAGCGCCTACGCGGAGGCCGATTCCGAGAACGCGGACACCAACCGGCGCTGTCTCGAGCTGGCCGAACAGTTGCTCAGAGACTTCCCGCCCTCGTAAACGCAACCAACGATTCAGAACGCGTTGTGCCCGGTCAGCTCTCGCCCCACGATCAGCTCGTGGATCGTTTCCGTGCCCTCGTACGTGATCACGCTCTCGAGGTTGAGCATGTGACGGATCGAACAGAACTCAATACTGATCCCGCTGGCGCCGAGCAGATCCCGCGCGTCTCTTGCCACATCCAATGCCATCCGGGCATTGTTCCACTTGCCCATGGACACCTGGCTGTGGTGGAGCTGGCCCTCGTCCTTGAGCCGCCCCAGGTGTAGCGCCAGCAGCTGCGCCGTGGAGATCCGTCGGCTCATCTCGCCCAGGCGGAGCTGGACCGTCTGCGTGTGCGAGAGCGGGCGCCCGAACAGCTCGCGTACACCCGTGTACTCGAGCACCTCCTTGAAGCACGCCAGCGCCGAGCCGATCACCCCCCACGCGATCCCGTACCGCGCCTGGGTCAGACAACTCAGCGGCCCCTTGAGCCCCCGGACCTCGGGGAACATGCTGGATTCGGGCAGTCTCACATTGTCAAAGAACAACTCCGCCGTGTCCGACGCCCGCAGCGAATACTTCCGCTTGATCTCGCGGGTCGTGTAGCCGGGCATGCCCTTCTCGACGACAAAGCCGCGGACCCCGTCATCGGTCGCGGCCCAGATGATCGCGATATCCGCCAAGGTCCCGTTGGTGATCCACATCTTCGATCCGTTGAGCACCCAGTCGCTCCCGTCACGCCTGGCCGTCGTCTTCATGTCTCCCGGGTCCGAGCCGCCGTCGGCCTCGGTCAGCCCGAAGCAGCCGATCACCTCGCCGCGACCCATCGGCGCTAACCAGCGATCCTTCTGCTCTTCGCTGCCGAACGTGAAGATCGGGTACATGCACAAGCTGCCCTGAACCGAGGCAAAGCTCCGGATGCCCGAGTCGCCTCGCTCGAGTTCCTGGCAGACCAGCCCGGCGCACACATTGTTGAGCCCGGCGCAGCCGTAGCCCTCGATCGTGCAGCCCAGCAGCCCCATCTCGCCAATCTCGGGGATCAGCTCTGTCGGGAACCGATGTTCGTCGAACGCATCGCCCATGAGCGGGATGACCCGCTCATCGACGAAACGGGCGACGCCCTCCTGGATCGCCTTCTCATCTTCAGAGAGAGTGCTGCGGATGTTGACAAAGTCCATCGCGCCTGGAGACTCGATCATGGCCTCTGCCGAGTTGCCCATAACGCGATCCTCTCTTGTTGCGACCTGCAGCCTCGCTCCGCCATGGTTTGACGCCCGTCGCAGCGCCGCGACGATTTCCACCGTCAGTGTATCGGGCGCCCGAGTTCCCGGCCATACGGGGCACACCCGTTGCGTCCAAGTTCTCGGCCCACGCCCCGAACCGAACATGGAGCCGATGTGGCGCGTTGCGCGCCGATTCCGGTATCGACGTGCCGTGTACATTCAGCTTGAAACCCGTCGTGACCCCGAACGGGACCAGAGCAGCGGGTCGCCGCCTGGGACAAACACTATGGCCGCAGCGGTTTGCGCCGCGGCCGAGTTTCTACACACTCCGCCTTTCTGCTCGCCCACCGCGTGAACGACTCAGGCCTCACGATCGTGATCCGTCGCCGGATGATCGCTGATCCCAGCGGGTTGCCCAGACGCGCCGGCCTCTCCCTGTCTGGAACCGTCAACCGGATCCGCGTGGGCGTCCGCCTCCTCAGCACCTGATTCTCGCCTTTCAGGAACTGGGTCCGCAACTGGGTCTCGCTCGCCCCGCCCAGTGTCTTCAACAGCGGGTCGAAGAAGCGTGCCATCGGGGCAGTTCCTCACGCTCGCCAACGCCCAGGGGGCAGCGCACGGTTTCCGCACCCGTGAGACGCTTGCACCCCCCTCACAATCCGCCCACAGGAGGCGCCTTTGGGGCCTCCGATCTGCGCCCCCCGGCGCTCGCCAAGCGCCCGATGAGCAATTGCGCCCTGAACCGCCGAATCCGGCGATGCGCGCGATCGCGCGCCCTGAGCAGGAGGCAAAGAGCGGGATGCAAGCGGCAATACTCGCGTAGGCGGCGGGAATGAACCCCAAGAACCGCTCTCACGCCCTCTCAGACAGGCTTGTGCGGAGCTTTCGTAAAGCTCAGGTCGTCCGTTCGAGTCCGACGGGGCCGGTTCTTGAGCCGACCAGACGTTTGAATCATGCGCCAATATTCATACCTAGTATCCCTTTTGGCGACAAAATCCAAACAAAAGCTGGTCCAGCGCTTAGATTGTGCGATAAAGTTCGTACGTGGGACGAACTTCACAGCACAGCCCAATCAAACGGCTCCATGCCGGACTCTCCCGGGGGGCTCCGTTCGACCTTGACGATCTCCGCCGGCTGGGGATCACAGCCAAGGCGGCCTCGTATTACGCCAGAGAGGGGTGGCTCGACCGGATCGGGCACGGTGTCTATGCCTTCCCGGGCGACGACCTGACGCCCCACGGGATGATCAAACTCCTCCAGAATCGCGTCGAGGAGCTCCACGTGGGCGGCCGGAGCGCGCTTGCGCTGCAAGGGACACGACACAACCTCCGCGCGCGGGAACGCCTCGTCCTGTGGGGCAATGCGCGATACGCGCTCCCTGAGTGGTTCACCTCCCGCCAGCCCGCGCGATATGTTGCCGCCAAGCTCTTCGACTGGCCAGACAAGAAGCTCACCGAACGCACGCTCACCACGCCCCCCGGCGTGACCGACGGACTCTGGGTCTCCACACCCGAACGCGCAGCCGTCGAGATGCTCTACGAGGTCGGCACAAACGAGCACCTCGAGGAAGCCCGCCAGGTCTTCGAAGGGCTCCGGAACATCCGCAAGGACATCACCGGACAGCTCCTCGCGTGCTGCACGAGCATCAAGGCGGTCCGGCTCTTTCTCACTTGGGCGCGCCAGACGCATCTCCTCGACGTAGATGCGCTCCTCCGGCGCTACCCGCTGCGCGTCGGCAGCAACAAGCGTTGGGTGCAACGGCTCAAGGACGGAACACTCCTTACGCTACAACCCTATGGATGAGGCCTACGCCAACACCGTTCGTCTCATGCTGGCCGTGACACCCGATGTGTTCCAGAGCGGTGTCTTCGCGATGAAGGGCGGCACGGCCATCAACCTCTTCGTCCGTGATATGCCGAGGCTCTCTGTCGATATCGATGTCGTCTTTACACCCTGGCAAACGCCGCGACAGGAGGCACTGAAGAGAATCGCCGACGAAATCGGTGCCATCAAGCAGAGCCTCGTCAACCGTGGTCTCACTACCAACACGGTCGCGACTGGCGAGATGGAAGACAGCAAGCTGCTGGTCAACGACGCCGACGCCCAGGTGAAGATCGAGGTCAACCTCGTCTTCCGAGGTACCGTGCTACCCGTCGAACGCCGCCCCCTTGTCGCGAAAACCGCCGAGGCCTTCAGCGTCGAGCTCGAAGCGCCCGTCCTCGCGACCGACGAACTCTACGCCAGCAAGCTCGTGGCGATGCTGGACCGACAACACCCCCGGGACATCTTCGACGTGTGGCAACTGTACCAGACCGACGGTCTGTCAGAGGGCATGGTCGAGTGCTTCGTCACGTACCTCGCGGGCCACAACCGTCCGACGCACGAGGTGCTCTACGCAAACCCAACCGACATCGCCTTCGCCTTCGATACGAGCTTCGTCGGCATGACGAGAGAGCCCGTGAGCCTCAACACGTTGGTCGAAGCACGCGAGCACGCCTTCGAAGAACTCCCCCAGCTCCTCACGGACCGACACAAGGAGTTCCTCATCGGCTTCACGCGAGCGGAACCCGATTGGTCGCTGCTTCGGTGCCCGCACGCCTCGAAACTCCCCGCAATACGCTGGAAGCAACTGAATCTCAAGAAGTTCAAGAAGAAGAATCCCACTCGATTCGAGGCGCAGGCTACGGAGCTTGAGTCGCTTCTCCGATGACCGCCCGTCAACCCCGCACTCTCCCTGCTCCTCCGGTTTTTCGTTTTGCGTTTTTCGCTTTTCACTTTCCCCAACCCCCCCCTCTCTCGCTCTCTTCGGCCTGCCAGCACACTTCGTGCCTGACGAGCCGCGCCCGTAAGGAAGCGGACTGAGCCCACGGTCCTCGCCCTCATCTTCTTCATCGCCTGAAGTGCTTCGACGCCCACCGGTCACGCCGAGCGGCTCTTCATCGTTCCATACGCCGAAACCTGGATTCCGCAATGGCTGCTCTGGACGCTGGGGACGTCGATCCCGGTGCTCGAGCTCGCGCCGGGCTTCCTGCTACTGCTCGGCCTGGCCCGCCTGCCCGCGTACATCGTTCTGGCGGCGATCCTCGTCACCGTGACATATGGCCATCTGCTGTTGGATCCCCTCTTCAGCACCACAGGCCACATCTTCCCGCGCCTCGTGCTTCTGCTCTTCCTCTTCGTAGCTCCGCGCCGCCACGATCTGCTGGCGCTCGATCACGTCATCGCACGTCGCCGCGCCTCGTCGCCCGCCTCCTGACCCCGATCAAGCCGTGACATCCGCTCGGTATACTCGGGCAGTTCCTACTGGCCCTAAACTGCCCCAGGAACTCTCTATGACGGATCTTGAAAAACAGTACCGTGAGTGCGCAGCGCAGATCCTGGTGCGTTCCGCTGATCGCGCCAATGCGCTCTCGACAATCGCGTCTGAGTTCCGTAAACAAGGCCGCTACCTCGCGGCTGCGATCTGCTCATTGGATGGCCATTTGGCAGCTTGGGGCATAGATCCACCCGAGTTGTGCTCGCAATTGCTTCTTGATTCAACTAACGACCTTCTTCAATTCCTTCGCGACGATGCGTCGAATGACTGGGCCGGCCTCTTGGCTCTTGACCTGCTCGTCCATAACTGCTCTGGAGGGCTCTTCTCCGGTGACACGGCATTGCAACTGGCCCAACTCAAGGACTCTGCGCGCGCCGACTACTACTCATTGCTCAGCGGCATGGCACGAGGGCATGTGTCAGAGGGTCCCTTGCTGGGCTCTGGTGTTCAGCTGCGGGGCTCTCTGGACGGCCCATGGGAGCCAGTGTTCCCCGGTTTTG
>CBDVAM010000019.1:0-43893 GCA_965371965.1 uncultured Phycisphaerales bacterium | reverse complement strand
ACGCGATGAACGTCGCGGGCACGTCCCGCTTGTTGAACCACTGCTCCTCGAAGGGCAGCAGGCATAGGACCAGGCTGGTATCGCGCCGGAGCTTGCGGATCCGCCAGCTCCCCCACGCCCAGAGCTGCGGGGCGACGAGGTGCACGACGGTCGACCCTTGCGCGTGCAGCGCCTTGCAGATGGGGAAGTTCGCCGCCGGCGAATCGACCGGAACATGGATCGCCGGACGATGCTCTCTTGCCCAGGCCTCGATCCGAACGTTCATTTTCTTGTGCTCGCGGATCTTCTTGAGCCCGGGCATGCCGATGAGCGCGTCGTCGCCGGTGGATTCGACGATTGTCGCGCCCGCGTCGCGCATCCGCGGCCCGCCCCAGGCGTGCATCTCCAGATCCGGATAGCGTCTGCGAAGCTCGCGAATCACGGTGCTGGCGTGCAGATCGCCGCTGGGCTCAAAGGCCGTAAACAGCACTCCCGACCGATCGTCTGCGTCGCTTCCATGCACGGGCGAGTCAAGCCGCACCGGTCCCTGTTGTCAATGAGGCGTCCGAGGGCGGGGCGCTAGAACCCGCCCAGGGCGATCCACGCCGAGGCCCTCTGATCCAGCGCCCACACGATCGCCGCCACCTTCGGACGCAGGGCGATGACGAGGACCACCGCCAGCGACAGGCTGAAGATCGGGCGCAGGACAATCAGCTTCTTGCGGATCCGCATGCCCGCGAGCAGACCCCTGCTGCGAGGCGGAACCTCGCTCTCGCGCACCCGCTCTTGGGGTGATGACAGCGTTGCGCCTTGCGAACTCTCGGGAGCGTTGGACACGGGAACTCTAGACTCACCCCTATGAGCCCGATCCCAGCACGCCATGCCACCAGATCCGCCAGCGGGCGAACTCGCGCCCTTGAGCAGCTTGAGGAGTTGGTGCCGCGGTTTCCCGACCTGCACGCCCAGGATGGCGATGAGACGGGTCTCGACCATCGCGAGGCCGCCCTCGCACACGCCATCGTCGACCAGACGGTCCGCCGATGGCTGACGCTGCGCCATCTGCTCCAGGGCTCGCTCCGCCAGCCGTTCGAGGAGTTGGAGCCGGCGGTCGGCGCGGGCCTGCTCGCGGGGGCGACGCAGATATTCCTGCTCGAACGCATCCCGGCGAGAGCGGCGATCAACGAGAGCGTGGCGTGGGTCAAATCCAGGACCAACAAGGGCGCGGCGGGGCTGGTCAACGCCGTGCTCCGCAGGATGAGCGAGCTCGCGACCGACAAGATTCTTGATTCCACGGACCGCCTGGACCCGCCCCGAAACGTGGTCTGCCTGGGCGACGGGCGGGCCAGGGTGCTGGCCCGCGCCGCGTTTAGCGCGAAGCCCTGCTCTCGCCTTTCGCAGCAGTACAGCGTGCCGATGGGCCTGATCGAGCGATGGCGCAAGGCGATGGGAGATGACAAGGCCAGGGAGCAGGTGGCGCATGTGGGTGCCCGCTCGCCGATCGTGCTCAATATCGAGTGCGCCCAGAAGCCCTTCGAGCACGACGCGCTACGCGAGCACGACCAGAACGGACACGCGGTGTTCGGCGGCAGCGCGAACATCTTGAAGCGGGCGCTGGAAGGGCGGAGCGATGTCTGGGTCCAGGACGCGGCTTCCGGCGGATCGGTGCGCCTGGCGCACGATCTCCGTCCCTCGCGCGTGCTCGATCTCTGTGGCGGCAGGGGAACCAAGTCGCGCCAGATGGCCCTCATGTGGCCCGAGGCCCAGATCGTCGCGACCGACAAGGACCCGGTCCGCTTCGAGGAGCTTGAGCGTGTGGCGTTGGGGTTTGAGAATCTCACGACGGTGGCGTTTGATCACGTCGCCGGGCCATTCGACCTGGTCCTGCTGGACGTTCCTTGCACGAATACCGGGGTGCTCGCTCGAAGGCGCGAGGCCCGCTATCGGTTCTCAGATGAGGGGCTCGGCGAGTTGGTTGCGCTCCAGCGAGAGATCCTCCGGCGAGGGTGGACGCTGGCCGGCACAGGCGGACGGGTGCTGTACGCGACGTGCAGCAACGAACCCGAAGAGGGTGAGGAGCAGGCAAGCTGGGCTGTCTCGGCACTCGGGGGGGTGCTGGAACGCGAATGCAGGCACTGGCCCGCAGGATTGGCAGGCGGCCTGGCGGCGGGGTATCGCGACGGGTCGTACGCGGCACTGATCCGACGGGCGTAGAAGCCCACCCGGGCTCGGGGCGGGGCTACACTCCCAGCCCATCCCGCTCTTGCGGGCAGCACGGGGGAAATGCATGAATCTTCTGGACATTCTCACTCCCGAGTGCATCCGCGCGCCGCTCCAGAGCGTGGACAAGAAGGGGGTTATTGACGAGCTTGTCGATCTGCTGAGCGAGCACGCCCGCGTGCCCGACGCCGAGGTCCTCAAGCAGGCGGTCTGGGCCCGCGAGCAGACGCGCACGACCGGAATCGGGCAGGGGCTCGCGATCCCCCACGGCAAGGCCCCGGGAATGAAGGAACTGGCGATGGCGATCGGCAAGCCCGCTGAGCCACTGGATTTCGAGTCGATCGATGGCGAGCCGGTGAGGCTGGTGGTGCTGCTGGCGAGCCCGCCGGACCGCACGAGCGACCACATCCATGCGCTGGCGCGGGTGAGCCGGCTGATCTCGATGGAGTCGTTTCGCAACAGCATCTATGAAGCATCGACCGTCGAGGATATATACGACCTGCTGGCGAGCCAGGAAAAAGTCGGGTGAGCGAGGGCGGGTCTTCCTCTCGAATCGGCGTGAAAAAGAAGAAACCTCAACATGGGTCGGGACTTTCCGATGAGGCGCTCGGGCCGTTGGTTCGGATCGAAGCGACGCTCAAGATGGCGCTCGATGCGCGCACGTTTGAGGGCGATCTGGGCGCGGCGGTCCGGCACGCGCTGCTGGGCGGCGGCAAGCGGATCCGCCCGCTGCTGGCGTGGCACGCGAGTGTCGCCTCGGGCGGCACGGGCGAGGACGCGCTGCCCGCGTGTGTCGCCGTCGAGATGGTCCACGCGTTCAGCCTGGTGCATGACGACCTCCCGGCGCTCGATGACGACGATCTTCGGCGGGGTAAACCGACCGTTCATGTCGCGTTCGGCGAGGCGTGTGCCATCCTCGCAGGGGACGCGCTCTTGAGCCTTGCGCACCAGACATTGAGCGAGAGCGAGTTGGACGGCGAGCGTCGCGGGGCTTGCGCTCGTGTCCTCTCGCGGGCCACATTGGCGATGATCAACGGGCAGGTACTGGATATGCAGCGAGATTGCGGGCCGGCGACAGCCCAGAACGTTCGGCGGGTGCACGAGGCGAAGACCGGGGCACTGATCAGCGCGGCGTGCGAGATGGGTGGGATCTGCGCCGGCGCTTCGGGGAAGGTGCTGGAGTCGCTGGCGGCGTTCGGGCTAGAGCTGGGGCTGCTGTTCCAGGCGACCGACGATCTGATCGATGTCGAGCAGGCGAGCGAACACGCGGGCAAACGCACGGGTAAGGATCGCGACGCGGGCAAGCGGACACTGCCTGGAGTTCTCGGCGTCGATGGAGCGAGGGCGGAGGTGGGTCGCCTGCATCGTGAGTGCGAGGCGGCTCTGGTGTCCTTGGGTGATCGCGGGGATGAGCGGACGAGGGTGCTGGGAGAGATTGCGGCGGCGATCGCCCGGCGGACCCGATAACGCCCCATTGGCGGCGACGACGAGCAGGACGGTGACACGAATGGTGCGACGATCCCAACACCACATGTCGGATGCCGACAAGGCCAGCCCCGGGTTCAACCGATCGGTCCTTGATCCCTCATTCTCGTGCGGTCCATTTGGTTCATAGAGTTGCACGCATGTCCATGCTTGAGAACATCCAATCGCCGGAGGATCTGCGGAAGCTGACGGTCGAGGACCTGCCGGAGGTCGCGAGCGAGATTCGGCGGGCGATCATCGAGCAGGTATCTCGCTCGGGCGGGCACCTGGCGCCGAATCTGGGCGTTGTCGAGCTGACGATCGCGCTGCACTATGTCTTCGATTTCTCGCACGATCGCCTGCTGTTCGACGTCGGGCATCAGTGCTATCCCCACAAGCTGCTGACGGGGCGGCTGGGTTTGCTAGACAAGCTGCGGACGCGTGAGGGGATGAGCGGGTTTCCCGCGCCGAGTGAGTCGGAATATGACCTGTTCAGCGTCGGGCACGCGGGGACCGCGATCTCGACGGGCGTGGGCATGGCCCGTGCTGACTCGCTCAAGGGCGAGGCGTTCCACGCCAAGGCCAATCCGAGCGGGCGTCGCGTCGTGGCGCTGATCGGCGACGGATCGATCGCCAACGGCGTCGCGATGGAGGGCCTGAACAGCGCCGGCACGCTGAGGCGTCAGATGCTGATCGTGCTCAACGACAACGGCATGAGCATTTCCAGGCCGCAGGGGGCGCTGGCGCAGTACTTCGATCGCCTGCGGTTGAGCCATATCTATGGTGATATCAAGAAGGGCGCCCGCAGGATTCTCCGGCATGTGCCCGGCGGTGGGCTGGTTGAAGATGTGTACCACAAGTTTGGCGACGCGACCAAGGCGATGGTCGCCGAGAACTCGTGGTTCGAGCACTTCGGGCTGGTGACGGTCGGCCCGATCGACGGGCACAACATCCCGTCGCTGATCGAGTTTCTGGGCGAGGCCCGCGAGTTCGATCGCCCGATGGTGCTGCACGTCAAGACGGTGAAGGGCAAGGGCCTGGAGATTGCCGAGGCCGACGCGACGCGGTTTCATTCGCCCGCCGCGTTCACCTATGAGCGTGAGGGCGTGCACGTCGAGGGCAAGGACGCGAAGACGGCATGCCGGATTGAGGTCAGGAGCGCCGGGCGGAGCTTCACCTCGGCGTTCGGCGACGCGCTGGTCGATCTGATGGAGCGGGACGACAAGGTCGTCACCTGCACGGCGGCGATGCCGGATGGGACGGGCGTGGTCAAGGCTCTAGAGCGATACCCGGATCGCGCGTGGGACGCGGGGATCTGTGAGAGCCACGCGATGGACATGATGGGCGGGCTCGCCCACGGCGGGTTCAAGCCCTACTTCGCGGTGTACTCGACGTTCTTCCAGCGGGCGTTCGATCAGGCATTCCAGGATGTGGCGCTCCAGGGGCTCGGCGTGCGTCTGTGCCTCGATCGCGCGGGGCTGGTCGGGGGCGATGGCGCGGTCCACCAGGGATTCTGCGACGTCGCGCTGCTGCGGACGCTGCCGAGGGCAGTGGTGATGGCTGCGATGGACGAGGCGTCGCTGCGAGCGGGGCTGGAGTTCATGCGTGGGCTCGACGATCGGATCTCAGCGATTCGGTATCCGCGCGATGATGTGGACCATCGGTTCGCCGAGGACTTGTGCCCGGCGTTTGAGCTGGGCAAGGCGCGGTACCTGTCTGAGGCGGTTGATCAGGGTGAGATCGAGGTTGCGGTGCTGGGGTTCGGGCCTTGTGCCCTGACGGCGCTGGACGCGGCGAAGGACCTGGGTGATGAGGTTCGCGTTGGGGTCTGGGACGCGAGATTTGCCAAGCCCGTAGACGACGAGTTGATCGCGAGGCTTCTTGGGCGCGGGGTGGCGATTGTCACCGTTGAAGAGCACGCGCCGGCGGGGGGATTCGGCGACGCGGTCATTGATTCGGCGAATCGGCAACGCCTGGATACGGGTGGGGTCTCGATCACGAAACTGACCATGCCCGATGCGTGGATTCATCAGGATTCTCGCCAGCGCCAGCTTCACGAGGCGGGGCTTGATCGCGAGGGCATCGGGGCGGCGATCCGTCGCGTGCTGGAGAGCGGCGTGTTGGAGCGACGGCGGGCGGCGGCGGGCAAGGACTGATTCACCTCATGGGGCGCACGATGGGCCGCACAATCGCGCTATTTGTCAACCGGAAGAAATCCGAGGCATGTGACGCCGAGGGTGAGGTCGCCAGGCTTATCGAGCGGTACGGGACACTCGCGTTCAGCGGCGACGTCCGCGAGGCGGATCGCCTGCGGGACGCCAGCGATATCGATCTTGTCGTCTCGCTCGGCGGCGATGGGACGATTTTGTCGCTGGTGGATGCGGCATCGCCCCTGGGCCTGCCGTTGCTTGGGGTCAATCTCGGCAAGCTCGGGTTTCTCGC
The DNA here is from genome assembly GCA_965371965.1 of uncultured Phycisphaerales bacterium. Taxonomy (GTDB): domain Bacteria; phylum Planctomycetota; class Phycisphaerae; order Phycisphaerales; family UBA1924; genus S146-42. The sequence continues at coordinate 37,791 of CBDVAM010000019.1, read as the reverse complement.
CGAGTATGACCTGGATGCGCTGGAGGGGCAGGGCGAGAGGCTGTTCGGCGACGGCGAGCTGGTGATCCGCGAGCTGGACCGCTTGCGGGCGGAGGTCTTCGGTCGCGGCGACGACACGGCGCGGTTCGCGGGTGAGGCGCTCAACGACGTGGTGATGACCGCCGGCCCGCCGTATCGGATGATCTCGATCGGACTGCGGGTGGATGGCGAGATCGGGCCTGAGATATCCGGCGACGGAATGATCGTCTCGACGCCGACGGGGAGCACGGCGTACACGCTGTCTGCTGGGGGGCCGATCATGACCCCGAGCGTGCGGGGGATGGTGATCACGCCGATCGCGGCCCATAGCCTGAGTTTCCGCCCGATCGTTGTGGACGCGAGCAGCACGATCGAGATGCGTCTGGATCGGGTGAACAGCGAGGACGGGCATGGGACGACGCTGCTGCTGGATGGACGCCCGGATGCACGCCTCTTGGAGGGCGATCGGGTGGTGATCCGGCGTGGCGGATCGGCGAAGTTCGTGACCAATCCGTCGCGGAGCTACTGGCAGACGCTGGTCGGCAAGCTGCGCTGGGCCCAGGCGCCGGTATTTCGTTCCTCGGGCGGGGCATAAGCCGGGCCTCTTGTGGGTTTACCGTTGCGGCGGCAGTAAGTCGGCGCGAACGGGGTACCTCTCATGGTGACGGCGATCGAAACGCAAGAGCGGGCAGCCACGACGCTGCAGTGCATGGAGATATGGGGCGGCAACGAGGCCGTGGATGACGCGATCTCGGTGGCGGGCATCGACGCGTTCGTGCATTCCAAGCCCCACGCCGATAGCGGGCAAGGCGGCGACATTTATTATGTGTCGGTGTGCGGCGCGGGCATGATCAGCCGATTCTTGATCGCCGATGTCGCCGGGCACGGCGAGGGCGTGGGCGAGCTGGCGACGAAGCTCCGGCGGCTCATGCGCAAGCACATCGGCAGCCCGAATCCTTCGCACCTGGCGGTGCGGCTGAACAACGAGTTCGGAAGAGTGTCCGACGACGGGCGATTCGCGACGGCGCTGGTGATGACGTACTTTGCGCCCAGCGACCATCTGATTGTGACCAACGCGGGGCATCCGTCGCCGCTGTGGTACGAGGCGTCGAGCAAAGCGTGGAGCGTGCTGAGCGCGGACGACGAGCGGATCCGGGCATCTGGCAGTGAGAGCGTGGGCGTGCGCGACCTGCCGCTGGGAATCATCGATGGGACCGAGTATCAGCAGCTCGCGATACCGCTGGGTAAGGACGATATTGTGGTGGCGTACACCGACTCGCTGGTCGAGGCGTCGAATGCGCAGGGGGCGCAGTTGGGCGAGGCGGGCCTGCTGGAACTCGTCCGCGACGTCGATACCGGCGACGTGTCCACGCTCGGAACGCGGATCGAGGCGGCGGTCGCGGAGTATCGCGACGCGGCCCAGGCCGAGGATGATCTGACGGTGCTCGTGCTGTCGCACAACGCCGGATCGCCCGCCAAGCAGGGGCTCGCGGAGAAAATCCGCGTGCTGGGTCGGATGGTCGGGCTGGGCGGCTGAATCCTCGGCGGTTGCACTCAGAGCCAGTTGTTGTCGAGAGTAAACCCCGGGGGGAGCGGCGCGGCGTCGGAACGCTCGATGAGCCCCGCGACGGGGAACGCGCAATAGTCGAGGCTGAACGAGCCGGCGGGGCGGTGGTTGCCGCTGAGGCCGAGGCCCCCGAAGGGGAGCTTGCTGCTCGCGCCGGCGGTGCCGGTGTTGACGTTGACGCAGCCGGCGCGGGCCTCGTGGAGAAAGCGGTTGATCGCGCTGTCGTCGCTCGTGAAGATGCTGGCGGCCAGGCCGAAGCGGGTGGCGTTGGCCTGGGCGATGGCGTCGTCGAGACTTGAGACGCGCGACACGCGCAGCAGCGGGCCGAAGACCTCGATGTCACAGCCGGCGTCGCCCGAATCTGTTGACTCGAATCGGTCGACCTCGACAACGCTTGGGGTGATGTAGAACCCACCGTGCTCATCATTTGCGGCACGACCTTCGAGCAAGACCCGCCCGCCGGACTCCGCGAAGTTCCGCTGTGCGGTCAGGACCGCGTCGCGCGATTCTCCGGAGATGATCGGGCCGATGAAGACCGGATGGTCGGCCTTGGGCGGGCCGATGACCAGGTTGCTGGCGGCCTTGAGAATCGCGGGGAGGAGCTTGTCGGCGATGGCCTCGTGGAGGATGAGTCGGCGGGTGCAGGTGCAACGCTGGCCGGTGGTCACGAATGCCGCGCGAACGGCCTCGATGACCGCCTGACGCGGGTCGGCGTCGGGCATGACGACCATTGCGTTGCTGCCGCCCATTTCGAGCGCGACGATGCGTCCGGGATGGTCGAGGTTTGCCTCAAGGATCCTGCGTCCGACGGGCCATGATCCGGTGAAGAGGATGCCGTCGATGTCGGCGTGTGTCGTGAGGCGTTGTGCGACGTCCGCCCCGCCGTGGACGAGGTTGACGACGCCCGCAGGTGCGCCCGCGTCTCGCAACGCCTGGTCATAGAACGAGGCGAGCAACTGCCCCACTGCCGGGGCTTTGTCGCTGGGCTTGAGCACGATGGTGTTGCCCATGGCCAGGGCGGGGATGATGTGCCCGTTGGGCAGGTGCGCCGGGAAGTTGAACGGGCCGATGACCGCCATGACGCCGTGGGGGCGAAACCAGCATCGCCCCTGGCGGGTGTCGGTGGCATCGAACGCGAAGCCGCTCACCCGCGAGAGGCCCGAGTTCGCGGAGTCGTCCAGGGTGATGTCGACCTTCGCCGACAGCGCTGCTGCCTCGCCCATGGTCTCCCACGGTGCCTTGCCGGTCTCGTCGGCGATGAGGCTTGCCATGTCGTCGGCTCGCTCTTCGCATATCTGCTGGAATCTTCGCAGGACCGCGGCGCGATCGTCCAGTGACATCGCGCTCCATTGCGGGAGTGCCTCACGGGCCGCCGCGACACCTGCATCGACATCCCAAAGGCTGGGCGAGCCGGACCAGATGGGGGCATCGTGGGGACGGGCGGGGTTGATCGAGGTGATTTCGTCGCCGGGGATAGCGTGCCACTGGCCAGCGATGAGGTTTGCGGGCTCGGACATGCTCACGGGTTTGCCCTTGATTTCCTGGTCTTTTTCTTGGTTTTCTTCTTGGTCTTCTTCTTGGTCAGCGACTTGGACGATGCGCCGGTGCTCGATCGGGTCCGGCGCTTCGAGGGCTCGTCGCTTGGCGGCAGGCCATCCAAGGGGGTCACGCCTACACGCGCCGAGGACTCAATCTTCAGGCCCTCGATCGTCGCATCGGGGAGCAGGAGCTTGCCGGTGGGACTGGTCGCGAAGTTCGTTTGGAGAGCGAGAAACTCGCCGTCGGTGTTGAGCGTGCTGACGATCGCGGGTCGCTTGCAGCGGCTTGCGGCGGCGCGACCGGCGAAGTCCATCCAGCGGGTGTCTCGCACGATCGGGATCTCATTGGTCACGGCTTCGAGGTGCGGCCCGCCGTCGAAGGGGTCGATGAAATCCTCGTATCGGAACCCCAGCTTCTCGAGCATCTTGCGAGCCGGGGCGGTCTCGGGGTTGACCTGCCCGACGCCGGCGCGGGCGGTCGCGGGCAGCAACGACAGATAGATGTCCTCCTTGGGCAGCAGGCTGGTGATGAACTCGCGCGAGTATTGGCAGAAGCGGTCGGCCTCGTCGTAGCTCAGGGGGATAAAGCGCCTGCCGACGGCTTCCCAGAAGAGGTTCTGGCCATCGGGTGTGATCGGGGCCATCATCTCGGCGAGCACGCGGTCGGCGAAGAGCTTGCGATGCAGCGCGACAAAGTGAAAGCGAACGGTGCTGAGAAACAGGCCCAGCCTTTTCTTGTGACCGCGCAGCGACGGCTGCAAAATCAACCCGCCGATCTCGGTCGGCGCGGAACTGTCCTCGTGGTAGCGCGCGATGATCTGGGTCGTGCCGGTCTGGAGGCTGGACGAGAAATATTCGCGGCGCTCGAGCTTGAAGGCGATGTTGGGATTGTCCGGCCCGCCCATCTCGGCGAGCAGTTGGCTGGTGCCGAGGCAGTTGCCGGTCTCGGTGTCCTCGAGGACGAACATGAACAGATCGACACCGGAAGTAGCGGCGGCGAGGCCCATGCCAGAAGAGGACTTGGCGACCGCCTTTCGCTTCTTTCCGGTCGCGGCGCGGATGAAGCAGTTGCGGCTGTGGACGATCTTCTGGGTGATGATGTCCCTGTCGGGCGGCAGATTGATGAAGTGGACCATCTTGCCCAGCTTGAGCAGGGTCGAGGCGTCGTCCAGGATGGCTCGGCGGATTAAGAACATGTCGCGTTCCGTGCGAGAAAAAGAGCCTTCGTGAGATTCTGGCGACCGGATGGAAGCCGGTCCTACCGCAATACCGGCTGGAAGCCGGTGCTACCGACTATCCGGCGACCTTGGTGAATGCCCGCTCGACGACCTCGAATACGCGCGGCCAATCCGCTTCCTTCATCACGCCCAGCGGCGGGAGCATCCGCATGTGATACGGCCCGTGCCCGCAATAGAACAGGATGACGCCCTCGTCGTAACACACGTTGCACGCCTTGACGATCTTGGCCTTGTCGCCGGCGAACGGCGTCATGCGCATCATGCCGCCTTGGCCTCCGACAAAATCGCTGACGTTGGTGCCGGCGCGAACCTCGGGGACCGCCGGGAACCAGTCCGGATGCTTGGCGGCCATGCTGCGGACCTGCTCGGTGAACAGCGCGTGGTGGCGGGCGTGCAGGCCATCGTCGCCGTAGCGACCGGGCTCGTCGAGGCGTTCGAGAATCCTGCGCCCGACACGGAAGCTCGAGGTCTCGCCCGAGAACGTGCCGCTGAGCAGGCCCGGCGCGGGGTTGTATCGCTCGGTGAAGAGGGTCGCGCTGGCCTGGGTCATCTTGGCGACGCTGAGCACGTCGATGTACTCGCCAAGTTCGAGGTGCTCGTAGGCGAACATCGAAGTGGTCCTGCCGAAGGTCTGGATTTCGTCGTCCCAGACGGCGATGCTGTTGGCCTTGCAGCACTCCATCAGCGCCTGGAAATAGTCGTGGGTCGCGGTGTTGAACCCACCCTCGCCCTGGATCAGCTCGAAGACGAACGCGGCGTGCTGATTCGGGTAGCGCTCGATGTACTGTTCGAGGTGCATCAGGGCTATGTCGATGAACCGGGTGTGCCCCATGTGTTCGGCGGCGACCTCATCATAGAACGGCATGTAATCCACGCCCACGGTCAGCGGGATGCCCTGGCGATACGCCGCGGTGTCGCCGAGCTGGGCCATCGTGCAGGTCCTGCCCATGAAGCAGTCCCTGAAGATAATGACGCGGCTTGCGGGGCGGTGCTTGTGGTAGCAGATCTTGAGGGCGTTCTCGTTGGCCAGCGCCCCGCCGGTGGTCAAGAAGCAGTGCTTGAGACTGCTGTTACGCGATGCGCACTCGACCAGCTTGTTTGCGAAGTGGTACGCGTCCTCGTTCGATTGGAGATTGCCGTGCTTGACCACATCGTCGAGCCCGCCGATCAGGGCTTCTTCGATGAGATCGGGGTCTGAGTGCCCGAAGAAGTTGACGCCGATACTCCCGATCATGTCCCACTTGATGGAACCGTCGGCGAGTTCGACCAGTGCGCCGTTGCCCAGGCCCGAGCCGATGTAGGGGTAGTACAGGCCCCGCCCGCGGACCTCGCCGACGCTTGCCATGAATGACTCGTAGCTCTCGGTCAGGCCCGCGCGAGGGCCTCGGATATCGGTGATCGCCGAGGACGCGTTGCGAACCTCGGTGACGAGCGTGCCGATGGCCTTGCGGACTGTGGGGTTTGCTCGCAGGGCGCTGCCAAGGGTCTGTTGGGTCTGGGTCGCGGGTGGCATTGATCCTCCATGCATGACGAATCCTAGGGGCGTGCGGGCCTATTCCCCGGCGGGCGCTACCCCTCCCATTGCTCGTTGAGGCGCGCGATCAGCAGCGCGAGGAGCTGACATCGTTCGACGAGGCTCGACAGGTCGATCCACTCTTCGGGCGTGTGCAGCCCGCCGCCGCGCACACCGAGGGTGTCGATGGTCGTCAGGCCGACGTCCTGCAGGACATTGCCATCGCAGACCCCGCCGGTCTTGGCGAACGGCAGGCTCTGGCCCAGGTCCTCGGCGGCGGCGCGGGCCGCGAGCGCCAAACGCTCGGTCGCGGGTGTCAGGGGCTTTGCCGGGCGATTGAACGATCGGCGGACGATCGTGCGGGGCATCGCGTTCTGGGGCGTTTGCAGGGCGTCGAGCATGGCAGCCATCTCATCGGCGGTTTCGGGGGTGGAAAACCGCACGTTGCCCCATGCCCGGGCGCGATCGGGCACAGCGTTGGTCGCGCCGCCGCCCTCGATGGGTCCGATACTCAGGATGTGGCCTTGGGCGGAGTCGGCGAACTCGGCGGCCTTGAGAATCTCGGCGGCCAGGGCATTCACGGCCGACACGCCCTTGTCGAACTCTCGCCCGACGTGGGCCGACCTGCCGAGGGTCTCGATCATGAACTGGCCCGAGCCCATGCGTTCGACGGCGAGCGAGCCGTCATTGAGTGCGGGTTCGAGGGCGAGTCCGACATCGTGGCGGGTGGCCTCTGCGCGGAGCGCCCGCTCGGAGTGGTAGGTGCCGGTTTCTTCGTCGGCGTTCATGGAGAACGTCCATGCGCAGTCGATGCCCGCCTCTTCGAGGGTTTCGAGGGCGGCGACGGCGATGACCAGGCCGCCCTTCATGTCCACGCAGCCGGGGCCGGTCGCGGTCTTGGCGTCGTGTGCGATGGCGAGTTCGCGAAAGTCGCTCTTGGAACTGTGAACGGTGTCGAGATGGCCCGCGATGAGGATGGCCTTGCCCGGGCGGGACTGGGTGCGTCGGCAGATGGCGGTGGGCGGGATGGGAGCGTCGGGTGAGACGCCGAAGAGCCAATCCGGCTTGGGGTCGCCGGGGATCTCCTGGTATTGAGCGCCCAGGACCGTCAGTCGTTCGGCGAATCGACCGCGGGTCTCATTGATGGAGTCTGAGCCCGGGCCGGTCGGGGTGTTGACGTGGAGGCGGAGGTCTTCTAGGAGCGCGTCCGAGCGGCTAGCGATGAGATCGCAGAGGTGTTGCTCGCGGGCGGTGAGGGGCATGGAACGAGGGTAGGTGCGAGCCAACGCGCGGTTCAGAACTCGCCCTCGACGACCCCGGCGGGGCACGAGGAGATCACGCGGCGAGGTCCATCGGAAAAGCCGATCCGCCGCCGGCTGGCAGCAGGCGACATACCGCCGCGGTCTCGATCGGCTTGGCGAAGTAGTAGCCCTGCCCCATATCGCAGTCGCAGCTCTGGAGGAAGGCGAGCTGCTCGGGGGTCTCGATGCCCTCGGCGATGACCTCCAGGCCGAGGTTGTGGGCCAGCATGATGATCGCCATCACGATCGCGGCGTGCCTTCGCTGGTTCTCGATGCGGCTGGTGAACGAGCGATCGATCTTGATGGCATCGAACGGCATCTGGTGGATGGCGCTGAGCGATGAATAGCCGGTGCCGAAATCGTCCATGTGGATCTTGACGCCGATCTGACGGAGGCGAGCGAGCACATCGAAGACCTTGTCGTGGTCGGATGTCGCGGTCGTCTCGGTGATCTCGATGACAGCGGAGGAGGGCGAGACGCCGGCGTCTCTCGCCGCCTCGACAAACGCCCTCTCGAAATGATCGGCGATGAGCTGGCGTTTGGAGATGTTGATGGCGACGGTGGTATCGCATCCGGTGCGGCGCTTCCACTCGGCGAGGTCGCAGAAGGCACGCTTGGTCAGCAGATCGCCTAGCGGGACTATCAGGCCCGTCTCCTCGGCCGCATCGATGAACTCCGACGGAGCAAGGAGGCCTCGTTCAGGATGATTCCATCTCGCGAGCGCCTCGAATCCGCGAATCCGCCCGTCGGTGAGGGAGATCAGGGGCTGGTAGTGCAGGACGAAATCCTGACGCGCGATAGAGGCTCGCAGCTCTTGCTCGATCGTGAGGCGAGCGACGACGTCCGCGTGCATCTGGCTATCGAATATCGTGTAGCATGACTTGCCGGCCTTTTTGGCCCGGTACATCGCGGTGTCGGCGTCGCGGAGGATGGTGCCGGCCTCGCGATAGCCGTTCGAGCCGAACGAGATTCCGACGCTTGCGCGGACAGAGAGCTTGCGGCGTGCCAGCGAGAAGGGAGAGGCGAGAGATCTCGAGACGTTCTCGGCGACGCCTATCGCCTGGCGTTCGGATCCGATGTCTTCGAGGACGATGACGAACTCGTCGCCGCCGATTCTTGCGACGAGGGGCTCGCGGCTTCCGACGCTCTCGGACGCCGCCATGAGCCTGCGCCCGACCTCGATGAGAACCTCGTCCCCGATGTCGTGCCCGAGGCTGTCGTTGATGAGCTTGAACTCATCGAGATCGGCGAAGAGCACCGCGTATTGGTACGAGTCGGAGCATCGGTGTCGTTCGATGCAGGCGCGGAGCCGTTCGAGCAGGACCATGCGACTGGGGAGCCCGGTGAGCTCGTCGTGGGTGGCGGAATAGCGGAGCATCGCGGCGGTCTTGGCGTGCTTGTCGATCTCCCAGCTGAGTTCCTTGTTGCGATTCTCGAGCTGGTCCATGAGCTGTCTCATCTCCGCGGATGAGACGACCATCGACCGCTCGACGATGTACCGATCCTCGTCTGAACTCTCGTAGGCCTGGTCGACGAGTGCGAGGATTTCCCGCCACGCCGAGCCCTCCGGCGGGCTCTCGGGCGTGAGCCGCTGCTTCCTCAGTTGGCGCTCCAACAACGGATGCATGGCGTCATACCTCGGAGATGAGTGTAATTGTCATGGTCTGATTGTGGAGTTCGCACGCCGAGCCATCGATCGGTGACAGCTCGCCATAGGAATAGAAGCCCGTCTGAACGGCACCGGCGGGCAGGCGGCGCACGACCTCCTCGAGCTCCTCTTCGACTCTGTGCTTGAGGACCAGACGCCTTCCGACGCAACTGATCGCAAAGCAGATCGACCCGGGCGCAGAAGCGCCGTCATGCTGGAGAAGGTCGCCGGCCTCGGCGGCCCCATGCACGATGCGGTCGAAGTTGCCCCGCATGAGTTGGGCGACCGCGTTCTTCGGGATATCTCCCGCGAAGGTCATCGAGTTGTCGTGCTCGTCCACCGCGAGAACGGTCCTCACGAGCGTTCGCGCCTCCCCCTCGCGCTTCACCGCCAGCGGGAAGAGCAGAGCGGTCGCCGGCAGGCCCTTGGCGAGGTCTCCCAGGTACTCCTTGTAGAGACTCAGCGCGGGCTTGCCGTCCAGTTGAAAGAGCTTGTTCCCATCGGACTCTGTCACGATGCGCGTGGGTCCGAACGGATCCCACCCGCCCTTGCAGGCGTGCGAGACGCGGACATGGTCGCCGTAGTAGCCGATCGCAACGACCGCGCCGCTGCGAATATCCTCGGCGCTCGTCACCCATGTTCGCTCGAAGCGGCTGCCGTCGCCGGCCAGACCGCCCGTGATCACGACCCGCTCATCGAGTGCCTGGGTGAGGCCCCGGGCGAGTGTCGTGCCGTTCACGTTGAGCCCGTCGGAGAGCACGAACACGGCGCGGAGGTCGGGTGCCGCCAGACGCTCGGCGATCTCGGAGCCGACGCGGAGCGATTCGGTCGCGTCACCCACCGGAACGCAGCAGGACTTCAGACGCGTGCGATCGAACCTGGTCACGGCGACGACGAGCGACTCATCAACGATGGTGTCGCCGAGGATCTCGCCCGCCGTGGAGCATCCGATGAGCTTGGAGTTGGGGTACGCCTCGCGAAGCTCGTCGATCGGCCCCTGCTCGTCGAGATAGTTGCTGCCGCCGAAGACGACGACCTGCGTCGACTCGCCATCCAAGTCCGGAAAGGCTCGGGACCACCCGTTTTCAAGGCCGTATGAGAAGGTCTCGGTCTGCATGGATTACCCCCAAGTCGTGTCCTCGATAGATCGGCGATTCATCCACGAGAGTCGATAGGGATTACGCCTCAACTGGGGAAGCGACGTGAAGACTTCTCTCTATTCGTTGTGCAGGGGATTACCCGAGAGGACTAGACCGGCCCCAGCCCCATCGCCCGTCGCCAGGCGCTGAGCTGGCCCAGGTGGGTCGCCGGGTGTTTGATGAGGAACTGTACTGGCAGGTCTCGAATCGTTGGGAAGCGGTCTCGGAATCGCTCCAACGGCGGCGGCTCGGAGAAGATCGAGTCTTCGGCTTCGAGCAGCGCGTCCGCCGCAGCGTCGTAGCCGCGGGTGAAGTTCTCGATGAGCTCACGTCGCGTCAGATAGTCGGCGGGGTCAGCGCTGGGGCTGGTCTTGCGGCTGTGTGGCAGATCGATCGGATCGATCGGCGGCTCGCGGCGCAGGATCGCGTCCAGGAGCGGGCCGTAGGGGGCGAGATGGCTGAGGATCCACGCGGGGTGATTCATGACGACGACGGGCACGGGTTGGAGGGTCATCTGTTCGTCTTCGATGGCATCGACGAGTTCACGGGCGTAGTCGCGGAGGTCGCGGTATTGGCTGACGATCATCTCTCGGCAGTTTTGGTCCATGATCGCGCGGGTTCCTGGGTTTGGTTTGCTGATTGGCGGCGCAACTGGTCAAGCACGCGAGAACTTGGCAGGCTCGTGCCTGGCGAACGAAGCACGCGTGCCAACAACAGATTCGACGCCATCAACCAGAGGATAGGTGTACCAGGGGTGTCGAGTTCTACTTGCGGTACTGCTCGGCGTAGTCCAGGACTGCCTGCTCGGTAGGCTCCTTGGTGATGCCCGCGGCCTTGCCGTGGGCCAGGGCGGTATCCAGGCTGTAGCCCTGTTCTTCCATGAGATAGGCGGCCCACAGAGCGCCGACCCGGTTGGAAGAGCCGCAGTGGAGCAGGACAGGCCCTTCGGCCTTGCCGAGCTCGGTAGAGAGTTGCTCAACCAGCTCGGGCGTGAAGTTGTCCAGCGTCATGGGGACTTGAACGAAACGCATGCCCAGGCGTTCGACCTCGGCTCGCTCGTCGAACCCGATGCGATCGGCGTGCTCGGCGTCTGTTCTCAAGGAGATCACGGTTGTCACGCCGCGGGCGCTGATCTTGTCGAGACCCTTTGGCGTGGGCTGGCCGGCGAAGTACATGCGCCCGCCGTGATAGATGTTGTTGAACCCGGGCGAGAGTGACGCTTCGGGGCTCGCGAGCACGATGCCCTCATGCTTGGCGGTGCATGAGGCCATCGCTACGGTCAGGAGAGAGAGGGCGAGCAGGTGATGGAAAGTGCGCCTGGTGAGATCCTTGGTCAGGTTGAAGAAACCGTCGGCGCGATCGCGCTGGGCGGTGGCGCGGACGAACTTGTCGATCGAGTAGCGGTTGTCGGTCTGGAGATTGTCGGTCTGCATGAGATGCCTCCTGGATTCGCGCGAATGCTCGCGGCGCTCAAGATACCAGGTTGGCCCGCGTGCGGCTTGCGATCAGGCCCGCATCAGTTCGAGCAGGGGGGCGACGGTGTCGTGGGCCTCCAGGGTCATGATCCAATCGCGGATCTGGTCGCAGCGGGCCTCGCCGACGACGCCCGCGCCCAGGGCTCGGCACTTGACGCCGATTTCTTCTGGGGTCATGGGGTCGCGCGGATCGCCCTTGGGAACATCCACTCGCGAGGCGTGGCTCGAACCGTCCTTCAACGTGATCGTGACGCGGCTGGGCTGGAACTCGGGAAACAACTCCTCGAACTCCTCATTGGCGACGACCTTGACCATGTCCATGATCGGGATGAGGGCCAGGTCGTCGATGCGTTCTTGCTCGAACTGCAGCGGCGTGACCATGCCATCGACGAGCCCGACCGCGAGCGAGTATGGAAGCGAGTGGTCGGCGGTCTCCTGGCCCGTCGGGCGATACTTGTGCGGATCGCCCAGGATATCCGCGGCCCGCGCGATGACTTCTACTTTGATCTCGGTCACGTCGGCGGCGCTGATGTCGTTGTCCTTGACGCACCTCATCATGGCGGTAAGGGGCGCGTGGCTGAGGGCCTCGATGGGGAAGGACTTCATGCCGCAGTCCTGGATGCGGTAGTGGTCGGACGGGCTCTTTGGAAGATCCTTGATGAGCGCCTCGGCGTCGAAGCCGCAGGACTTGCCGTCGTGTTGGCTATGTCCGAAGACGTGGAAGAGGCCTTCCTTGCCGTCGAAGATGTGCTCGGGGCCGGAGTAGCCGCGTCTGGCGAGCATGGCGCTCTCGACAGCCATACGGGCGGCCCAGGGATCGACGGTGTTCTTCATGTTGGTGAGCTTGCCGGCGGTGACCGCGCCGAGGCAGCAGGTGCGGCTGGCGCTGATGCCGACGGCCTGGACCGTCTGCTCGGGAGTAAGTTGGAGCGTGCGCGCGGCGGCGAAGGGAGCCGCGAAGGCGCTGAGCGTCGCGTGGTGCCAGCCGTATTCGCGCACGCCGGGACGCCCGACCTCGCACAGGCGCATCTCGATCTCGTAGGCGATGATGGTCGCGACGATGAGGTCCTTGGCGGGCAGCCCGAGCAGCTCGCAAAGGGCGAGCGGGGCGCAGATGAGATCGCTGGGATGGCAGGGGTCGGCCTTCCAGTAGATGTCGTTGTAGTCCATGGCCCGCATCATGTGGGCGTTGAGAAACGCGGCGTCCACGGGGTTGGTCTTGAATCCCGAGACGAAGCAGGTGCAGGGGCCGTCCGATCCGCCACTCTTGCCATCTGGCCCCGAGGCCATCTCCTGATGGTGCCCCAGCAGGATTCGCGCGTCTTCTTGCTGGCTCCCGCCCAGGGCGCAGCCGAGGCTGTCGTACCAGAAGAGCTTGGCTCGCTCGACGGCGGTCGGCGACAGGTCCTCGAAGCGCAGGGCGCAGGCCCAGCGGGCGAGGTCGTAGGAAATGAAATCGCCGGCTTTGTATTCGCTGCCCATGGGTCTTCCTCTTGGTTTCTGCATCCTGGTTGCCAGAGCCAATCTATAGGAGGGGGCACCGGCGGGATCGATCGGCTGGGCTCACAGACGTACCATGGCCCTCACCTCGGGCGGGAATCGGGAGACATGTGTTGAGGGCTTGGATCCGCCCGTGGATAGCGGTTGTGTTGTCGGCCCTGTGGGCCGGGCCGGTTGCGCGCGGGCAGAGCGTCGCTCTGCGACCGGTTTCGCCCGTCGGTCTGCTCACAGAGGGCGACACGATCACGATCGACGCTTCGCTGGACGAGCCGGCGTGGGGCGGTGCGCCGTTGATCGATGCGTTCACCCAGGTGGAACCGGTGGAGGGCGCCCCGGCGAGCGAGCGGACCGAGGTCCGCGTGCTCTTCGATGCCGACAACCTGTATATCGGCGTGCGGTGCTTCGCGGATCCGCAGTCGATCATCGCGCGCCAGATGCGACGCGACGCGGATCTCGACGACGACGACCATGTGACCATCTCGATCGACACGTTCCGCGATCGACGCAACGGGTTCATCTTCATCGTCTCGCCGGCGGGCGGCAAACGCGACGGGCTGGTGACAGACGGGCGCACCGAGTTCAACTGGGACGGCATCTGGTATGTGCGGTCGCGGATCGACGACCGGGGCTGGGTGTCGGAGATACGCATCCCGACCAAGACGCTGTCGTTCGATCCCGCAGCACCGGCGTGGGGTTTCAATGTGCAGCGGATCATGCGCGAGCACAACGAGGTCGTGCGTTGGGCGAGTGCGAACCGCGACGCCAGCATCACGCAGATGGCGGATGCGGGCGATCTCGATGGCTTCAGCGGGTTGCGCCAGGGGCTCGGGCTGGATCTCAAACCGTTCGCGACGCTGAGTTCTGACTTTGACAACGGCAACACCATCTTCGAGCCCGGGCTCGACATTTTCTTCAAGATCACGCCCTCGATCACGGCGTCGATGACGTTCAACACCGACTTTGCCGAGACGGAGGTGGACGATCGGCAGGTCAATCTCACGCGGTTTCCGCTGTTCTTTCCCGAGAAACGGGACTTCTTTCTCCAGGACGCCGGGACGTTTCGGTTCGGCGGGATCCGGCGCTCGCCGCTGCCGTTCTTCAGCAGGCGGATCGGGATCGTCGGCGGGCAGGAGAAAGAAATCCTCGCGGGTCTCAAGGTGACCGGGCGCGAGGGGCGTGTGCAGTTCGGCCTGCTGGACGTCCAGATGAAGCACGACAGCGAGCTGGGCGACAAGAACCTGCTCGTGGGGAGGGTTCGGGTCGACGTGCTTGAGGAATCCAGCATCGGGTTGATCTTCACCAACGGCAACCCGGGCGCGCGCGGGCAGAGCTCGCTCGCGGGGATCGACTTCGGCTACCGGAGCACGTCGGCGATCCCCGGTGCAACGCTCGATGGTGACCTTTGGATCCAGGGAACGACCGATGCGCCCGCGGACGAGGACCGCGTAGAGGACTTAGCCGTCGGCGGGCGGTTCCGCTACGAGAACGATCCGTGGGAGATCAGCGTGTTCGCGGCGCACCTGGGCAATGACTTCCGCCCAAGGCTCGGTTTCGCTCGCAGACCAGGTGAGCGCGAGTACAACGCCAACGCGGAGTATCGCTATCGCCCCAACGGCGGCGTTGATTTCCTCCGGTCCATCGAGTTCTCGTCTCGGCTCGGTGTTTTCACGGGCTTTGACAACGAGATCAACACGGTCGAGTGGACCATCCCAACGGTCGAGTTCAACTCCTCCGCAGGCGATTCGGCGCAGTTCAATCTCGAGCTCACCCGTGAGAAGCTCGACAGCCCCTTCACGATCATTGATGGAGTGACCGTCCCGGTGGGTGAATACGACAACGCCGGGGTTTCGGGTGAGTTCAGCACCTCTGCCTCACGGGTCGTCAGCGCCGACGCCTCCTACGCCTACGAGGGGTTCTTCGACGGGACCCGCAGCGACTGGGGCGGGGGAATCACCTTCCGCCCCAGCCCATCGCTCAGCCTCTCGGGAGACTACAGCCAAAGCGACATCAGCCTGGGCGACGCCAGCTTCAGCGTGCGCATCCTCAGCGGCCGCGTGGACGTGCAGTTCAGCCCCGATATCTCATGGAGCACCATCGTGCAATGGGATAACCAATCCGATGAGGCGGGATTGAACACGCGCCTGCGCTGGGAGTTCAAGCCCGGCAACGAGATGTTCATCGTCTACAACGCCGGGTTCGATACCGAGGACGCCTATCGCACGACAACCAGCGAGGCGACGATCAAGCTCGGGTGGACGCTGAGGTATTGACCCCGCGGGTGGTCACTCGCCCGCATCGCTCTGCGCGAGCAGATCGACCGCCTCCCACGCGGGATCCGACCATGGCGCGAGGCGCGTAATCTCGACGAGCATCTCGCGGGCACGCGCCAGCCTTGACCGGCGGGCATCAGTGAAGCGGTCCTTGTACTGCCGCAGCAGCTCATCGGCGTCCGCGATCGCCTCCTCGCGGGCGATCTGCCAGGGCTCATCGACCCAGGCGATCGCGTCGTAGAACCGGGCCGCCGTGGGCATGGTGTGGCCCATGTCCTCATAGTCGAAGAAGTGGATGTCGAACCCGTCGCTCTCGAGTTGGCGCGATCGGATCTTCATTTCTTCATAGTTGGAATCGATCGGGCCGGTCATGGGCGCGATGCGGCGGGTCTTGAGGACCTTGAGCTGCCAGCCCGACGGGTGCCCCATGCCCGCGGCCATGTCCTTGCCCTCCACCGAGATCTTGCGATAGTGGTTGAGGCCGACGATGGGCACCGCGCCGGCAAAGACGTCGGGGAACGCGAGCCAGAGCATCGAGCTTGCGCGCCCGCCGCCGGACATGCCGGTCACATAGATCCGCGACTCGTCAACGTGGAATCTCTCGCAGGCGGTCGCGATGCCGTCGAATGCGAGCTGCATGCGATCGGCGACAAAGCGATCATTGGGCGCGTCGCGGGCGCCGACGATGATGAGATTCAGTTCGTCTGCGGCGGCGTGGAGCTGGGTCGGCGGCTCACCGATATCCGTCGGGTCGATCCACACGAGCAGCCCGGCGGGTGATCGCGGGTCGTAGCCCCTGGGCAACCTGCACGTCAGCGTCTCGCGATCCAGCGCGCGGAACGAGCCCCGCACCCGCACGCGCTTGCCCGGGAACATCCGCTTACCCAAGAGCGGGCTGGTCATGTGGAACCAGCCGCTGGTGAGAGGGTGGGCGAACTCGAAGCCCTCGCCGGGCTCGTGCTCCTGGGATGGGTTGGCGATCGAGCCCTGGTAGTGCCCGGTTGCGCTGATGATGCCATCGAACGCCGAGCGATCGAGCCAGACCGCCGTGTTCATGCCGCCCTCGATGAGCTCTCTGGCGGCGGCTTGCCCGTTCGGAGCGTGCAGGATCTCGACGTCCTTAGAGTCGCCGCGTGCGATCAGGCGGACGATCAACCGGCGTCGTGCGTTGACGAGATTGGGATCGGTCGAGCGGGCGGCACCGCTGACGGTCGAGGGAAGCCGGCGGATCGCGCGCGCGTCGAGGACGCCGACGGCACCCGCGAGGCGGGCCAGCATCGGGCTCTCGATGTTGAGGTCATTGATCCCAGGCGGAGCGGGCGAATCGGTGCCCAGAGGGTTGTTCTGGCTCGTCAGCAGGATCGCTCGCTCGGCGGGGTATCTTCCGACCCGCCAGATGTCATTGGGCGCGCCCGCCGCGTACGCCGTGGACGAGATCCAGGCGCAGAGGAGAACCAGAGTTGCCAGCATCGTCCGGTGCATGTTCATCCGATACGCGCAAGAACAGGATCGGATGCAGCGAAGTCGCTCAAACGTGCCTGGCGGGGCGATCACGCCCCTTCGCTCTCCCCGGGCTCAGGATCGGCGTTGGGCGAGAGTGAGCGGCTCGGGCGTCAGCGCCCTGCGCTTGGGCGAGCGGTGGCCCGCGGAGGACAAGCGGCAGGATCGACCATCGCGGCACGCCAGACAAGGAGTGGCACCCGTCAGGAAGGCGAATACCAGAGCTGAGAATCGAAGCTGGAAACCGAAGCGACGAATCAGGGCGAGAGGATTCGAACCTCCGACCTCGTGGCCCCAAACCACGCGCTCTACCAAGCTGAGCTACGCCCTGAACGGATGGATCGTATCGCCAAGACGGCGTCGGTTCGACCGGCTCAGCCCGCAAAGAAAAACGCGGGCCAGAGGCCCGCGATGGGTGAAACCTGCGAGAACGCCGGCCCGGCTTAGAGCGGGACCTCCTTGAACAGCAGGATCTCCGGCTTGTCGCCCTTGGCCTTCACGTTGGAACGATCGACGACCATGACAAACCGGCGCTGGATCGTCGGCAGCATCGGGTCCTCGGACCCCAACCCCGCAACATCCGACTCCTGGTAGCCGTGGAGCAGGAACCAGACGGCGTAGAGATCGCTACGGACGCTTGCGGTGTTGATCACGCTGTTGAGGATGGCCAGGCGCTCGTCGAACTCGTCTTCGATGCGATCGTCCTCGGCGATGGTGTTGGTGCCAGGCAGATCGTTCGCGTAGTCCTGGGGACGGACGACGAAACTGCTACCAACGACGGGTCGCTCGCCGCCCATGTCGAATGAGATGTTCGTGCTCAACGTGAACTCGGCGCGACCGTCGGAAAAGAACTGGGAACCGGCTATCTGGAATGTCCCGCCCGGATTCCTTGATGACCCGTGGAACACGATGGTCGAACCCGCATAGTCGAACTCGGGATCAAACTCCCCAGTAGCGATGATGATCCGTTCATCGTTGGTGGGA
Organism: uncultured Phycisphaerales bacterium; assembly: GCA_965371965.1. Taxonomy (GTDB): domain Bacteria; phylum Planctomycetota; class Phycisphaerae; order Phycisphaerales; family UBA1924; genus S146-42. The sequence goes on along the minus strand of CBDVAM010000019.1, from coordinate 20,100 downwards.
TCAAAGATCTGCACGGTGCCCTGGGCCGCGCGGCTGAGCACGAAGACATCGCCGTTCTTGGGCCTGGGCGTATTGCCCGACACGTCGTACCGGATCTCGCGGGCCTTGCGCTGCTGGGGATTGTCGCCATAGTACCCGGTGACGACAAAGCTCTTGCCGACCAGGTCCTGCTCATCGGACGCGAGGAACGTGAGCGTCCAGCCGACGTAATAGTCGTCGCGCTCATCGAGCCCAAAATCGCCGATGATGATTCCCGCGTTGGTGTTCTCGTTGCGGACGGTGCCGACATGGCGTCCGTAGCGCACGGTCTCGATGCCTTCGGAGGCGCCAAATGTCTTGTCGTCGTATCCCAAGCGATCGATGTTGTGCTTGCGAGCCTGGTTGAGCGCGTTGGCGCCTCGCCCGTCACCATTGGTACGACCCAGGCTGCGCATGAGCGCCAGCTCGCCGACGGAGCGGATGCCGCGTTCCTCGGGCAGGCCGCTGACGATGGTCCCATGTTGCCTGGGGCTCTCATTGTTCTCATCGATGTTGAACTCGTCGGCGTCGAACTCGGCGAAGCTGACGATCGAGGCGCTGCCCACGCCGGGGCCGGGATCCTCGCGGAAATGCACGGCGATTTTGTCGCGATAGGCCTGCACGGTGCTGGCGATGTCGCTGGCCACGTCGTGATTGAACTCCTCGCCCCACCAGTCGAATCGCGACGGGCTGAGCATCGGCAGCGCACGAAGGACGGTGCGCGAGGCGGTGTTGATGTTCACAGCGCCCGGCACGGTCCCGTCCAGGGCGTTGGGCCCCACCGCCGGGTCGCCGAAGAGGGTTCGGACATGTTCGAGCAGCACGATCGCCGGGGGTAGACGCATGCCGAAGGCGATATCGCCGTCGGTCGGGTCGAATCGGAAGACGACAGCACCCTGCGGATCGCCGTCGAGGAAGGGGACGAAATCGTCGAGCACGATGTGGCCCTTGTCCAGCGGCGGACGCCCAACGAGCGGATCGCTGGGATCGATAACGGGCTCCATGTCAGGTGAAACGCCGAACTCCGTGATCGCGCCGTTGGCGGCGATGGCGTCTTGGGTTCGCACCGCACCGACGCGAGCGTAGAGATCGTCATCGATGAGACCGTTGCCATCGTCGTCGAGGACGTCGTCGAACCCGAGCACGCGGGCGAGCATCTCGCTGAGGGTCGTCCATTGCGGATTCGCGCCGCCATTGGCAAGGTCCGGGTCGTAGACCGCGCCCACGCCGAGCGGCAGCAGGAAATCGCCCGGGCGGAGCGAGTCGCGGTCGATGTTGCGGGTGAGTTCGAGCGCGAGGTCTTCGACGCGCAGGCCGCCGAGGAGCATGAGGTTGTTGGTCACCTCGCGTCCGGAATCGTCCTTCTCGAGAATGGGAAGGCCGGTGGTCGTCCCGCGATACGAGTCGATATCCCCGGGGGTATTCACGTCCGCGCAGGCATCCGCATTGCCCGATTCGTCGTGATCGTTTCCGAGCATTCGAACAAGTGTCTCAAACCCGGTTCGGCACAAACCACCGCTGCCATAGTCGAACACGCGAACAAACGCCATCGATTCGCGGTCATTGGTGCCGAAGTAGGCGTCGGCTGGGTCGGAGTCATACAGGTGATCCTCGATGTCATCTACGTCATCGATTCGAGGCTGGATACCCCAATCTCCGTCACCCCCGGTGTCGCCCTCGAACGCCACCTCGTTCCAAAGTTCATTAGGTCCGAGGCCATTCCAGTCTTTCCACTGGTGCTTCGCCTCAATCGCATACCAGGGAACGCGCAACGGCATCGCAGAACTGCCTCCCGCCTCATCCTGCGGCCTGCTTACGGTCGCATAGGAGACAATCGCCAGGCCGTCGTAGCTTTGGCGAGAGGGATCGTCGCCCGCATCCTCACCGTTCCAGGTCTCCGCGTTGTCAATTGGCTCGCCGCCTATTGCGATCGGATCATTCATGCGACGATCGAGCACGGCGAACCAGGCCTGCGAGGCACCCCCACCGATTCCCCCGCCGCCAGGACGCATGAACACGTCGATATGCATCCGATCAACCAGCAGGTCGTTCTCGATGAGATTCGAGGCGTCGCCGGTGCCACCAAACTCATGGATCGGGCTGAGCGTCGTGTCGGGCTTATCCGGGGCGATCGCGATCGAGTTCTGGCGCATGACCCGCCAGAGGCGCAGTTCGTAGGGAATCTCGTTTCCGACGACCTGGCCCAGAGGCGCGGCCATCAGTTGGTCGAATCGGAGGAGTGTTGTAGCCGTCTGCGCGCCGTCGTACTGGTTCAAAGGAAACGGAACCTTGGTCATGTCCGAATCCTGGTGCCCTGGTTCAATGATGACGATGTTCGAGACGTTCTGACCCAGGCGAAGAACGTCATCGGACCCGCCGCTGGTGGGCGTGGGCGCTCCAAACTGCGCCTCGAGAATCGCCTCGATCTGCCTGATGTTCTTATCCGAGGGGTCGTAGGGGCCGGGTCCCAAGCGGTGCTCGAGGCGGTCCTCGATGAACCAGAGCGGCTGGCTCGGGATGAGAAAGACCTTGGATTCGCCGGGCCCGATCACGATCCCGGGATTCGACCAGAGCTCGTCCGAAGCGCCACCCCCGCCCACGCCGCCGATGCCGCCCGGGCCGCCGCCGTTGCGGGCGTCGGGATTCCCCAGACATTCCTGGCGGGTGTAGTCGTAACAATCCAGCGGCACGCCCGCGAGCGGGAAGTAGTTATCGTTGAGCTCGAGGTAATACAGGGCCTCGCGATCATTTGGGTCGTCGGGATCGCCGACGTACCGCCCGATCTTGACGGGCTCATCGAAGGGGTTGGTAAGCTGCACCGCGATGACCCAGAACAGGAAGTCCGGATTTCCGTTGCGGATCGAGAAATCGATGGTGACCTCTGCCTCTCCCGGCATCATGATATCATCAATATCATCATCGCCAGGGCCGAGGGGATTGTTGCTCACGCCGTCCAGGGGCGTGTCGTGATACGCGAACATCGTCGAGACTTCGGTGATGAACGGCTGGGCCTCGATGCCGAAGATGTTGACCGCCATGGCCTCGGGCTGTTCACCCGAGCGTCCGCCGCTGTTGGCGAGTCTCGCCTCGGGGTCGTCCGGGATGTTTTCGCCCGCGCGGTCGCCGTCGCCGTTGCGGTCGCGGTTGAGATCGAGCTTCAGTCCGATCGCGGCACGCGGCACATTATCCCCGACACCGTTGTCGCCTACATCGGGAATGCTCGCCCAAAACGCCCAATCATTGATACGACCATCCGGTGAGCGACCCTCGTCATCGTCGAGCGTGTCGAACGCCTGCTCATCGATCAGGAGCGTCGCGGCCGTCGGCACATCGTCGAAGTCCATCGCGTCGATGAGGTTGAGCGCCATGTGGGCGCCGGTTAGCAACGCAAACTCGCCGCCGCGATAGCCGTAGTGCAGCGTTTGGGCGCCGAACGAGCTTGCGCCGCCCCTGATTCCGCCCGCCGCCCACGAGCCCTCCACGCCCGAATACGGCAGCAGCGCGTCGGCGTACAGCTCAAAGAGCGCCTTGGGATTCTCCAGCAGCGGCACGAGCACGAGCCCGTTTCCAACGCCATTAAAGAAATCAGCGCTGGAGCTGTTCCAACTCGCGCGCTCGAAGATCGTCATGTCGTCGATATGTGTACGAAGCTCACTCGTGGCGGGCACGAACGCACCATCGGGGTTGCCGCTGAACGCCTTCCGCTGAAGGTCATTGGCCTGTTCATCGGTCAGATGGCCCAGCACAGACTCATCATCGGTCGCAACCCAGGGCCTCCCGACGATCGACGACTGCAATGGGCGCGCCCACGAGAGCGTCGTCAGACGCCGGCGTGCATCGACCGAGGCCAGAAGCAACGCGTCGGCGTCGGTGATGCCGTCGGGCGTGCCGTTGATGCTGCCGCCGCCACCGATACCGCCGCCATAGAGCCAGTCGATCCCGTCGTGGTTGGCCCGCTCGGTAAACAGCGTGCGGTTGGAGCGGAACGGATCGAGATTGAGTGTGTAGAAGTTCTCAAAGGAGTTGTTGTCGCCGTCGTATCGCCCACCCGCGGCGGCCTCGAGGTCGCTGGTGACGTCGGGGTTGTTCACGCCGTTGTAGCTCAGCAGCTCATAGAGCGAGTCCATCCCGAATCCGCCCGTTGCGATGAACCGGTCGTTGCCCTCCCCGAAGGGATCCGCGTATGACCCGCCCACGCCCCCGCCGGCGAGCACCGCGAACCCGTGCGCACGCCCAAACGGTGAATGGCGCCACGAGCGCGGCGAACTGGGGATCAGCCGCTCGCGACCGTCTTGGTTCGGCCCCAGCACGTCGAGGCGGAACTCGTCGACGGTGTACCAATACAAGTCGTCGTTGAATATCGACAGATCGATCACGACATCCTGCGGCGGCACCACGCCCAGCAGCGAGGCCGCCTGCATCATGTCAAAGCTCGCCTGCCCGACATGCTGAAGCAAGCGGGGTCCGGTGTCGGTGTTGAATGGGTCATAGAAGGCGTAGTTTTCGGGCGAATCCAGGTCGATCCCGCCGGTATCTCGACGCGGCGGCTCCAGGCCGCTATAGCCCCAGAGCGTGTCGATCCAGGGGTCCTCCAGGCTGAGTATGCGTGCGAGGTCGACGTCCGCCGGGGTGAAGCCCGCGGGCTCGTCCTTTGTCGGCGGGGCAGCGCCGCTCTTGGCGACGTTCACATTGACGCGCCCCGAGAGATCCTCAACGTGGACCGCGACGAAGTAGCGGAACGTGCCGTCGTGGTCGAGCATCGGGATCGGGCTGGTCGGATCGGTCGCGTCGACGAGCTCGACCCAGCGTGAATCGACCATGCCGTCGCCGTCGGCGTCGGCGTATTGATAGGGCAGGAACTCCGGCGTTCCCCAACCACGGTCAACATCCGACATCGCGCGGAACGCGCCGCGTTGGTTCACGAACCAGTGGTCCGGACGGTTGAAGTCGGCCAAGGTCACGCTGTCCCAGAGAAACTGGGGATCGCCGGCGATGTACGGCTCGAAGATGTCGCCGAAGAGCGTGAGGTTTGTGCTGATGCTGTTCGCGAGGCCGCCTGCAACGCTGCTCACATCCGACGGCGCGCCGAAGTTGTTGCGGAGTTGAAAGATGTTGACCGCACGCCCGTCGGGCGCGAAGTTTGACATCTGCAGAATATCGCGGTTGGAATACCACGCGAGCTCCGAGAGGGACTGGCCCTGAACCGGGTGCACCGGCGGATCGGGCAGGTTCCCATCGTCGCGATCATTGAACAGCAGGTGCAGATCGAGGTTTACCGCCTCGACGCTCGCCAGCCACGGGTCGGAGCCGACGCGATGGTCGAAGTCGATCGAGCCACGGATCGCGTTGACAACGCCCGCGCCGAGGATCGACGCGTCGTCGAGCAGGATCGGGTGGTTGCCGCTGGGGCTGAAGCCCAGGAGTTCGCGGCGCACGTCGTCGGGCACAGCCCTGCCCAGGTCATTCACAAACTGATCGTTCTGCTCATCCAACATCGGATTCGAGCGATAGATCGGATCGCTATACGGTGCATCCCACGCCTCGCGCCGGTGGGCCGTCGTCGCAAACCCGTTGGTTACGCCCACATAGCTGGGTGCCGTCGCCAGGGCGTCGTCGCCGATGATGCCCGCGAGATAGTCCGCGACCTGTTGCGGCACGTCCCTGCTCTCGCTGCGGGCCACGATCGCACGCGCGGTCTGGCGGTCGCCCTTTCCGATACCGACATACACCACCGCCAGCACGGTCAGCAGCGCGAGCGTGCCGAGCACCAGAATGAGCACCGAGCCTCTGCGACCGATCGCCCGCGTGCCGATGGCAGACCCGGCGAGGGCCTGGGTCAGCGAGCTCCGCGACAGTCGGCTGCGCGGCGCGAGCCTCGCGAGGCGGGAGAGCGTGTTCTGGGCATACCGCATGTGTCAACCTCCTATGGAGGATGGGGCGCTCGCCGATGAGCGCGGAAATCAGTTCTCGGAATCCAGCTCGATCACGAACTGGAAGGATTGTTCAATCGTCGGATCGGCACTATCGATCAGCGAGATGGTGATGCGGAGCATCTTGGGCCACGCCCAGGGGACCGACGCGACGTCGTCGTCTTTCAACGGGCGATAGGTCGGGTCGTCCCAGCCGAAGTAGGAATACAACGGGTTGTCGCGTAAGTTATCACCGGGATCGCGCGGTCCGTGGATGAGGAAATCATGGACGAGATGGTCATTGCTCCCGCCAGTTGCCCGCTCGATCCGTGCACCCGTCAGGCTGTCGAACGCGAGCACCGGCTGCTCGGGCGAGAACAGGTCGTCGGACTTGTACTCGCTGAACACCACATTGTCCGCGAGCTCGTCGTTGCCGATGAGATCGACCAGCGTGTGCCCGCCGTACCAGATGATCTCGCCGTTGCGCGGGTCGGCGAGGTTGCCGCTGTCGAAGTACGTCTGTCCGAACGTCCACTCGACCATAAAATCGCCGACGTGCACGCCCAGGTTGCTCGCCGTCAGCATGAGCTGCTCGTTCAGACGGTCGGCCGCCTCCAGCGTCTCGGGGTCGTACTCATCGGGATCGAGCACCGTCAACAGCTCCGGCGGCGAGGGCTCGACGTGCATGCGGATCGAATAGAGCTGTTCCAGCTCATCGATATCGTCGCCACGGTCCTGCCCCAGAGAGGCGGTGCCGCCATCGGTCGGCATGCCGTTGCGCATCCAGGCGTGGATGCCGTTGAACAGGAGGTTCGCCCGCTCACCGGTCGGGTTGCTGATGATTCGAGGGGCGTGAAGATACGGCGTGTACCCCTTGGGCGGATAAGCCGTCAGATCCTCGGGGTCTTCCAGCCAGAACGGAGGCACCGGCCGGATCTCGATGCCCCGTCGTCCATCGAGCGGATCAACTCTCGGATCCGCCGGGGGCACATAGTCCGGCCCGAAGTCCTGCCCATCGTGCATCGTCATCACACGCTGGCGAATCTCGCGAAGGTCCGTTGTCGCGATATCGAACAGATTGCTCTGCGGCACGAGGTAACGCCCGCGGTCGTACTCGTTCTGCTCGCGGAGCATGTCGGTCGAGTCGGTCCCTTGTCCTATCGGGTAGTTCACATGACGGAAGATGCTCGACAGCGCCGGCTGGAACGCGATCTGGCGATCACCATCGCCCATCAGCAGCGCGTGGCTTCCCTGCGGATCGTTGTAAGGATCGAGAAACGCCGTCGGCAGCGACTGGTCCGCAGAGCGAGGCTGCACCAAGACCGTCTGATGGCGGATCAGGATCCAATCCTCGGCGAACTCGTTGGGCCTCCCGGGCTGGCCCAGCAGGCCGAGGTCGAGCTGCAGGTCCGCACTCCCGCTGGCGAGACCCATGTCGTACTCGGGGATGAACAACGCCTCGTCGGCGGCGAAGTCGGCGATCGCCCCGTGCCCGTAATACACCCGCGCGACGTTGCCCTCGGCCACAAACCCAGGCGCGAGCGGCGCACGCGCCGTCCTGAACTCGCCTTCGGGAAAGAACATGATCTCATCCACTCGCCGAAGGCGCGGGTTCGGGTCATCGGGGAACGCCGGCACCCGCCAAGGCAGGAAGGTCCCGCCGGGGTTGGGTCCATCGTCGGCGACCGCGTGACGGATGACCATGTAGCCATCGCGCGAGAGGTTCCTGAAATCCTCGCGGATCCGCTGCTCGATGAGAGCTCCCTTGCGGGAGAACTCGCTGATGCGCCGTCCGGCCCCGATCGTCGCGCCCGCCGAGGCGAACAGCGAGCTGATCGCCAGCACGATCAGCAGCCCCGCCGCGATGGCGACCATGATTTCTAACAGCGTGAAGCCACGCGTGCCGGGCTTGCGCTTGAATCGACGCATTGACAGGGGATGTGTGTGTGTCATGGATGCACCCTGAACACGTCGACGGCGATCGGCGTCTGCGGCGTCGTGATGAAAGCCTGCCCATCCAGATCGGAACGATTCGGATAGCGGAAATCGGCGGGCCTGGCCAGATTGCTCGGCACGGGCGGAATGATCCGCACAACGGTTACGCCGAGCGCTCGGCTTAGATCGTCATCGATGCCGCGGATCTCGTAGACGTTGCCGAAACGATCCACGATTTTGTGCCCGAGTTGCGTCGCGAGGCGCAGGCGGTTCTCGTCATCGGGACCCCCGCCGCTCACCTCCAGCGGCAGCCGATTGCGCGAAATCTCGAAGCCTGCGCCACCGCCGAGACCACCGCCGCCACCGGTGCCCGGATACTGCGCGACCGCCGCAACCCCGATACCAAAGACCGTCGCGTACTCTCCGACCTGATTGCCGCCGGCGAGCGTCCGCCCGTCTTGGCGGGGTTGGCTCGAATCGGGATCCATCGACACCGGCACGATGCGCTGGGTCTCGTTGATCACGCCGTCGGATACGCCCGTGATCTCCAGGGCGTTCATGGTCAGGTAATCGCTCAGGCGCAGGCGCGGCCCGAACTGCACCCGCGAGTCCTCGTCCTCTCGCCGTGTCAGTTGCACCCGGATCCCCGGATCGACCCGTCTCACGAACACCACGATCTCGATCGGGTCTTGCTTCGTCGGAGTGCGCAGGTTGGTGGTGCGATCGACCTGCCCGCTCGGCACCCGCCGGGCGATGAAGTCCCACACATACTGCGGCTCGGCCCGATTCGTGTATGGCGCAGGCACCAGGCGCTGCTCGATGCCGATCCGAACATTCAACTGCTCCAACTCGTCGGGGCTGACAATCACCGTCTCGCCCACGTCCTTGTCGTCGCCGTCGGCGACCCGATCGAGATGCATCCACGCCTCGTCGATGTTCGAATCGCCAAGGTCTGGCAGGGGCAGGATCCACTCGCCCATCGGCGACCATGTCTCATCGGGCTTGAACACATCGATCGGGTCATCCGCCACATGCTGCTGCAATCCGTACCAGCCTCGTTTCTGTATTGTGAGATTGTTGCCGCCAATGCGAACACGAGGGTTGTTCAAGCGTTCGTTCCCAAGCAGCACGGCCCGGGCCGATTCCAGCGCGTTGAGCCCCTGGATCTGGTCGCCGGCGATCCGCTGCTGGGGGATGCCGACGCTGAACACCGCGCCCAGCCCGAGCACGCCCAGCGACAGCACCAGCACCGCGATCAACACCTCGATCAGCGTGAATCCAGCGCGGACAGGTTGCCATGGTCTGTGCATCACGACTCCTCCGAGATCGCCAGCCGGCGTGCCGTACCCGAATACCGATCGATCGAGAAGATCTCCGCCACCCGAGGCAGCAACCGGTTGACCTCTTCGACGAGCGCGGGGTCGATGTCCGGCGTCATGTCGCCGTTGCGCGGTGGTGAGCGATAGAGCGAGCGCGTGCCGCGATCGATGCCGGTGAACGCCCCGACCCGCTCTGCCCTCAGCTCTTTCACCAGCTCTTTGAGGTCATACAGCGCGATCTCCCGTACCGGACGGGCAAGGATCGAGTCGGTCGAGATATCGCCGAGGAGCCTCTGGCGATCGTCGGCGCTGAAGCCCGAACTGTCGGGCATGTTCAAGAGTTGGCGGATCATCCGCTTGTAGTCGCTCTTGCGATCGGGGCGGAATGTACCGGCTCCGTTTGGTCCATTGAATGGATCGCGCGTCCGATCGAGATCAACGCTGTGCGCGTAGACCAGCGCTTCGTTCCCGCTCAGCTCCAGTTCACCGGTCCGCGCCTCAAACCGAACGAAAAACGTGTGGCGCTTCAGACCTTGCTCATATTCGTCCTCGGCGGGATCGAAAAAACCCGTCTCGGGGAAGACCCAGTTGACCTGATCGCCGTCGTACCTCGACGTGGCGTACCACCCGCCGAGACTCTCATCGTCGCTCGCCTCGATCTGATTGGCCCGCACCAGCCCGTTGACATGAAAGAACGGCGGGAGCACCTGGATCTCGTACGTCGGATCGGCGACGAACACGTCGCGCATCACCCGCAGCCCGTTCGCGTCCACGCCTGCCAGCGAGCCAACTTCTGTACAGACGACGATCGAAATCTCGCCCCCGGGCTCATAGAAGAACACCGCCGCCGAATCGCCGCCGTCGATCGACTGCAGCGCCGCATCGCGGGCCTGCACCATCGCGCTGCGCAGCGAGCCATCGGCCAGCGACGCCCGGCTGGACGACAGCATCCCATTGAACGCCGGCACCGAGATACCCACAATGATGACAATGATCGCCATCACACCGAGCAGTTCGATCAGCGTGAACCCGGGGCGTTGCATGGCCCGTCGCGTTGTTTGGCGTTCGCGTGTCATCGCCCGACCTCCACCGAGTTGTCGCTCATCGCTTGCTTGCGCAACGCCGCCACCGCATCTTCATTGTTCGGATCACCCAGGCGCTTGCCCAACGCGACCTCGAGCTCTGCGACGGTCTCGGTTCCAAAGACGCCGTCCGGCCCGGAACCGATGACCGCGTAACTCCCCGCGCGATACTCGGCGACCTCGCTCGAGGCGTCCGGATCGGCCCAGGTGTTCGGATCCTGCAACAGTTTGGGAAGGTTCATGAACTCGCCGAGTTCCGAATCCGCCTCCCGCGGCTCCAGGTTCTCCCAGCGGAAATAGCGGAACGGGCGATTGGCGATCCCGAGCACCGCCGCGCTGGCCGGGTCGCCATCGAGATTCGACCCGTCCATGCCGAGATGCTCGCGAAACTCCATGGGATCGACATACTGGCGTCTGAGGGCGTCCGCGCTCTGGGGTGTGAAGAACGGCTCGTGCTTGCGCCCTCTGGGATCAAACCTGCCGTCGCGCGCCGGAGTGACAAAGCCCGAGCCCGCGACGCCGTCGATCACCTTGTCGTTGTCGTCGTGGCGTGCGGCGCACTCACCCATCAGATAGAACGGCAGCGAGAACTTGCTGTACCGCTTGTCGCTGAACGAGCTGTCCTCGCCCGAGAAGCCGTTGACCGGGCCGACAATATCCGTGTCCACCGTGCCCGCGTCGGTGCGTGCAACCATGAATGCCCGAGTGCGGATCGCGATCCGCTTGAAGCCGCTGCGATCGGGATCATCGATCACCGGACCCTCGCCGGACATGCCCAGCGGCTCGCCGTCGTTGACCAATGGCGGCAGGAAGCCGAACTCATTCTTGAACTGCTCGACCGCCGACCGCAGCCCGCTGGCCATGAACTGTTCGCTGGCGCTCTTGCTACTGCGCAGGGCCGTGCGCACGCCAACGGTGATCAGGCTGATGAGCACCGCGATCACCACCAGCGAGATCATGATCTCGATGATCGTGAACCCTCCGCCTCGGGTGTCGCCCGGGCGGGTCGTCCGATGTATGTCGCCAGACTCGCGCATGTCGCGTGCTCCCCGTCCCGTGCAGTTCATCAAACACCGCCGCCCTGGAGGCTCTCGATCATCTTGACCAGCGGGAGGAACATCGCCACGACGATCGTGCCGATCAGCCCGCCGAGCACCAGCACCATCAACGGCTCGATCAGACGCGTGAGCGACTGCACCGCGACGTCGACCTCCTCGTCGTAGTTGTCGGCGATCTTCATGAGCATCACGTCCATCTCGCCGGTCTCTTCGCCCACGTCGATCATGTTCACCACGATCGAGTCGCAGGTCTTGCTCTCGCGCAGCGGCCCGGCAAAGCTCTCGCCCTCGCGGATCGAATCGTGCACCCGGCGCAACGCCTTCTCGAAGATATAGTTGCCGCTGGTCTCGCCGGTGATCGTGATCGCCTCAAGGATCGGCACGCCCGCGCTGATCAGCGTGCCGAGCGTCCGCGTAAACCGGGCGATCGAACTCTTCCTCACCAATCCCCCAAAGATCGGAATGTTGACGATCAAGATGTCCGTCGCCGCCCGCCCGGGACCCGCCTTGCGGATCAGCTTCCAGAAGATGAAGAACAGGATCGGGCTCAGCAGGATGATGATCCAACCGGGAACCTGCTGGGTCGGGTTGGTCCCGGCGACCCACCGGCTCGTGCGGATCAGCCATCGCGTCAGCCCCGGCAGCGTCACGCCGAACTCCCCGAAGATCTTCTCGAACTTCGGGATGATGAACACCATGATCGCCGTCAGGATGGACAGCGCGATGATGATGACCACCACCGGATAGACCATCGCGCCCTTGATTCGTCGCTTCAGCCGCTGGCTCTTCTCCATGAAGTCCGCGAGGCGCTGGAGGATGACGTCCAGCACGCCGCCGATCTCACCGGCGTTCACCATCTTCACATACAGCAGGTTGAAGGCCTTGGGATTCTTGCTCATCGCCTCCGAGAGGCTCGAGCCGCCCTCGACCTCCTCGCACACGCTCAGCAGACTGTTCTTGAGCGGCCCGGGCTTGCACTGCTGCTCGAGGATCTGCAACGACCGCAACAACGGAAGGCCGGCGTCCTGGAGCGTGGAGAGCTGACGGGTGAACGTCGTGAGTTGCTTGGCGTTGACCCCGCCGATCGCGAACGACCCCTTCTTCTTCTTCTTCGCGGACGCGCCGATCACGCCGTCCTTGCCCTCGCCGGACTTCTTGACCTTCTGCTCGCGAACCTCGGTCGGGTACAGCCCCTGAGACTTGATCCTCGCCACCGCCTCCTGGTGGTCGCCGGCGTCGATCGTGCCCTTCTGACTCTTGCCCGAGGCGTTCAGCGCCTCGTATGTAAACGTGCCCATCAGTGTGTCTCCGCGGAGGTACCCGGCGTCATTCCTCGACAATCGTCTCGCGGACAACCTCGTCGATCGTGGATTGTCCCTCGTAAATAGCCAGCAGCCCGTTATCGCGCAGCGTGCGCATGCCCCGACGGATCGCGTGATCGCGAAGCACCGCTGTGCTCACCTCGTTCATCACCATCTCTCGCAGGGTGTCGTCCATCGTCATGATCTCGAACAGGGCCATCCGCCCGCTGTAGCCCGAGTTGTGGCATTTGTCGCAGCCGCGACCGCGGAAGAACGTCCTGCCGCGAACGTCTTCCAGGCGGAGGTTGAGCTCCATCAGCTCCTCCTCCGTCGGCGAATACTCCTCCTTGCATCGCAGGCAGACCGTTCGCACCAGGCGCTGCGCGACGATCCCCTCGATCGTCGCGGTCAGCAGGAACGGCTCCATCCCCAGATCGACCAGGCGGATGATCGAACTCGGCGCATCGTTGGTGTGCAGCGTGCTCATCACCAGGTGGCCCGTCAGCGACGCCTGCACCGCGATCTGCGCGGTCTCCAGGTCGCGGATCTCACCAACCAGGATCACGTCCGGATCCTGTCGCAGGAAACTCCGCAGCAGGCGCGCAAATGTGAGATTGACGTCCTCGTTCACCTGACACTGGCACAGCCCGTCGATGTCATACTCGACCGGATCCTCGGCGGTAAGGATCTTGGTCTTGATGTCGTTCAGCTCCGCCAGCGCCGCGTACAGCGTCGTCGTCTTGCCAGAACCAGTGGGACCGGTCACCACGACGATCCCATTGGGTTGGTGAATCAGACCTCTGAATATCTCCAGGTTGTCCTCGCGGAACCCGATCCGATCGAGATTGAGCTCGACGTTGCTGCGATCCAGCACACGCAACACCACGCTCTCGCCGAACAGCGTCGGAAGCACCGCAACGCGAAGGTCCACCGGGTTGCCGCCAACCGTCAGCTCGATACGCCCGTCCTGCGGCAGACGGCGCTCGGCGATATCCAGGCTCGCCATGACCTTCACGCGACTGGTGATCGCCGGGCCAAGGTGCTGAGGCGGGGGAACCATCTCATACAGCACGCCGTCAATGCGATACCGCATCTTGAACTCTTGCTCGAACGGCTCGAAGTGGATGTCGCTGGCCCGATCCCTGATCGCCTGGAGCAGCACCAGGTTCAGCAGCTTGATGACCTGGTTGTCCTCTGCCGCCTCCTTCAACTCGTCCAGATCGATCGACTGCCCACGGTTCTGCAGAGACGTGAACTTGTCGCTGTCCGCCAGTTCGCCCATCAGATCCGCGACCGACTCGGTCTTGGAATAGTGCTTGACGATCAACGCATCGACCGCCTCAGGATCCGCGACCGCAGCCGTCACGTTGAACCCCATCAGCAACCGAAGGTCGTCCACCGCCCGGAAGTTGTCGGGGCTCTTCATCGCGATCTTGAGCTTCCGCCCGCTCTCGTCGTACTCGATCGGCACGACCTGATAGGCCTGCACGCTCTCGGCGGGCAACGCCCCGATCACATCCTCGGGCAGATCGACCTGCGAGAGATCCAGGTATTCCATCCCCGCCTGCCCGGCCAGGGCCGCCGACACGTCCCGCGCTTCGCAGTACTCCAACTCAACGAGGAGTTGTCCCAGGGGTGCCTTGCGGGTCTTCTGGACGCCAAGGGCCTCGTGGACCTGCTCACGGGTGACCACACCCATCTTGGTCAGCACCCGCCCGATCTTGCGTCCCTTGAGTTCCGCCGGCGTGATGGTCGTCATTGCCATGTCTTCAGATCCCCTGACACCCTGCCAGCGAGCCATCGGCAAGACCGGTCGGATCTACGCAATCGATCCAAGCCGACCGCCGAGTCGCCCTCTAGCATTTTCGCATGATACTACGATCGGTTCTCGTTCGGAGCGGGCTTTATCCGGTCCAAAGAGGACACGACATCTGGACTTTGTCACAATATCGCTCAATCCATCGCCGAGATGACTGCGTGATTGTGCGTACTATTCGTCCTCATCGTCAGACTCATCGAGCTCTGTTCGCCCAATTGTACGTCCGATCTTGTGGACTTTATCGCGTAAACTACCCGGATCCTTGCTCTTGTCAACCATCTCCTCGGCGGCGATCTTGCCCTCGGAATAGAGCCGCCACAGGTGCTCATCCAACAGTTGCATTCCGAACTTCTTGCCCGTCTGGATCATCGAGTCGATCCGGAAGGTCTTGTTGTCGCGGATCAGATTGGCGATAGCGGGGGTCACCAGGAGGAACTCGTACGCCGCGACCATGCCCGGCTGGTCCACCCGCGTGAGAAGGGCCTGGCTCAGCACGGCGACCAGCGAGGTCGAAAGCTGGACCCGGATCTGGTTCTGCTGGGCGACCGGGAAGGCATCGACCATTCGGTCGATCGTCTTGGCGGCACCGGTGGTGTGCAGCGTGCCGAAGACCAAGTGGCCCGTCTCGGCAGCACGCACCGCGGCCTCGATCGTCGGGAGGTCACGCATCTCGCCGACGAGGATGTTGTCGGGGTCCTGACGCAGCGCTCGCCTGAGGGCCTCGGAGAAGTTGGGCACGTCGTTGCCCACTTCGCGCTGGTTGACGATGGACATCTTGTGGTGGTGGTAGTACTCGATCGGATCCTCCATCGTGATGATGTGGTGATCCATGTTGGTGTTGATGTAGTCGATCATCGTCGCCAGCGAGGTGGTCTTGCCCGATCCGGTCGGCCCGGTGACCAGGAAGAGACCTCGCGGTCTGCGGACCAGCTCCTTGACGATCGTGGGCAGGCCGATTTGTTCAAAGGTGAGAATCTTGTTGGGAATCTGGCGGAGACAGATCGCCAGGTCGCCTCGCTGGCGGAAGACCGAGACACGGAATCGGGCGGCATCGCCATAGGCGAAGCCGAAGTCGGTTCCCCCCTCTTCCTGGAGTTCCTGCTGGTTTCGCTCGGGCGTGATGGACTTCATGAGCCCGACCATGTCATCGGAATCGATGACCTTGGTCTGCAGGTTGCGCAGGTGCCCGTGCAGGCGGATCGTCGGCTGCCTGCCGACGGTCAGGTGCAGGTCGCTTGAGCCGGTCTTCACAACCGTGTCGAGTAGACGGTCGATCTGCATCGTGGACATCGATCAATCTCCCAACAAGGCCCGCGACGGCGGGCCGGTCATGCCAACCCTCAGCCCGCCTCGGCGAGCGAATCCTCCACCTGCGCCACGCGAGCGATCTCTTCGGGAGTCGTCCTGCCCGCAAGGATCTTCAGCCGCCCATCGTCCACCAACTGCTTCATGCCCGCGGCGACCGCCGCCTTGCGGATCTTGCCCGACGGAGCCTTGTTGAAGGCCAGATCGCGGATCGTCGCGTTCATCTGCATCAGCTCGAAGATCGCCCGGCGTCCGATGTGCCCGGCCCCGTTGCACTTGCCGCATCCCACGGCCTTGTACACCTTGCCGACCGCCTGGTCGCGAGGCAGATTGACCAGATGCAGATGCTTGGGATCCGGCGCGTCGTCGAGCTCCTTGCAGCTATCGCACAAGATGCGGATGAGGCGCTGGGCGAGCACCGCCTGGATCGAGCTGGCGACCAGGAACGGCTTGATGCCCATGTCGATAAGTCGGGTGATCGCGCTGGGCGCATCGTTGGTGTGCAGCGTGCTGAACACCAGGTGCCCGGTCAGCGCCGCCTGGATCGCGATCTCGGCGACCTCCCTGTCGCGGATCTCACCCACGAGGATGACGTTCGGAGCCTGACGCAGCATCGATCGCAGGATCGCCGTGAACGTCAGCCCGATCGACTCGCGCACCTGGCACTGGTTGATGCCCTCGAAGTTGTATTCGACGGGGTCCTCGGCGGTGATGATCTTCTTGTCCGGGCGATTGAGCACGTCCAGCGCCGAGTACAGCGTCGTGGTCTTGCCCGAGCCCGTGGGTCCGGTGACCAGGAAGATCCCGTTGGGACGCCGGATGATCCGGTTGAACGTGTCGAGATCCTCTTGCTCGAGGCCCAGGTTGTTCAGGCCCACGCGGGCCGACTCCGGACGCAGGATACGCAGGACCACGCTCTCGCCGTGGTACGCCGGGCACGCCGAGACGCGGAAGTCGATCTGCCCATCGCCCACCGCCAGCTTGATGCGTCCGTCCTGGGGGACGCGCCTCTCGGCGATGTTCATGCCGCTCATCAGCTTGGTCCGGCTGAGGATCGCGTTCTGCATCCGCTTGGGCAGGTTGTCTCGCTCCATGCACACGCCGTCGATGCGGTAGCGCAAACGCACGCGGTCGGCCATGGGCTCGATGTGGATGTCGCTGGCCCGCATGTTGACCGCCTCATTGAGGATGCGGTCCACGAGCTTGACGACCGGCGCGTCCTCGCGGGCCACGTCGATCGAGCGGTCCATCGAGCGATCCACCGAGCGGTCGATCGTCCGGTCGATCGACCCGGTCACCAGCGATTCGTCGGCGTCCACCATCCGCGGCTGGCTCTTGAGCCCGCCCTCGATAAACTCGCGGATCTGGGCTTTGGACGCCAGCTTGGGCTCGACCTCGACGCTCAGACGGAACCGGAGCATGTCCATCAGCTCCAGGTCCATCGGGTCGTGCATGATCAGCTTGAGCTTGCCGTTGGTCTTCTCCATCGGCAGCACGCCGTGCTTGCGGATCAGGTCCTCGGGCATCAGCTTCATGTCGACCTTGTCGGACATGCCCGGTGCGGTCAGATCGAGAAACTCCATGCCGAACTGGTCGGCCAGGGCCTTGGCGACGTCGGTGTCCTTGGCGAAGCCGGCCTCGACCAGCGCATCGCCCATCCGCTTGCCCGCACCCTTGGCGATCTTGATCGCCTGCTCGGCCTGGGTTGCGTTGATGACCCCCGCCTTGACGAGGATCTCACCGAGTCTTTTCCGCGATCTAGCCATTCGTTTCTCTACTCGCGAGCGTGAAAGAGGCCATTGTGAGGGTCCGATGGTACGCGCTTCGGGCCTCAATCCAAAGCCCCTGGCGGGATCGCCCAAAAAGCCGTATTGGCGGGCATCGCTGCGAGCCGGGGCGACTCCTCTCTACGATGATCTCAGCTGTGCCCCACACCAAAGAAAAACACCATCTGCTCATCACCGCCGGGCCGACGCAGGAGCCGATCGATGAGGTCCGATTCATCTCCAACCGCTCGTCGGGGCGTCTGGGCGTCGAGATTGCCCACGCCGCCGCCGAGACCGGCTGGTCGGTGACCCTCCTGCTGGGTCCATGTGCGATGCAGCCAACAGATACGCGGATCCGCGTGATCCGGTTCCGAACGGCCACCGACCTCCGCCACCTGCTGCACGCAGAGTTCCCATCCTGCCGCGCCCTGGTCATGGCGGCGGCGGTCGCGGATTATCGCCCCAAGCACCCGGCCCTGGGATCCAAGATCCGCCGATCCGAGCGAAAGCTGACGATCGAACTCGAGGCGGTGCCGGACCTGCTCGCCGAGTGTGGCGCCTCGCGTCGCCCTGGTCAGGTTTTGATAGGGTTTGCATTGGAGCCCCAGGACGAGCTGGATAAATCCGCCCTCGACAAGCTCGAACGCAAGGGCGTCGATGCCATCGTGGCCAATCCTTTGCAGACCATGGACGCCGACACCATCGAGGCGACCATATTCTACAGTTCACCGACCGGACCCAGATCGATCCACTGGGCGTCGAGCCCCAAGGAGGAGTTCGGCGAACGCCTGATGCGGTGGATCGAGGAGCGGATTTCATGACCAGGTATCAGCGGCCCGCCCGACGAGGGCTCCCGCCATCTCAATCACACCAAGGCCCGCGAGGTCGCCCGGCACCACCCCCGGTCGATCGCACCCCACCGATGGTGATCCACGAGGACGATGCGATCCTGGTCGTTGACAAGCCGCCGGGATGGATGGTCGTGCGAGCGCCCGGCGCCAAGTCACGGACGCTGACCGATTGGGTTCTCGCCAGGGCTCGGCGGGCTGCGACCGGGCGCTCGAGCCCCAAGCTCAAGGTCGTGAACGAACTCGATGCCCAGGCGTCGGGGCTCGTGGTGTTCGCCAAGACGCCCGATGGCTTTGACAGCCTGAAGCGCCAGTTCAGAACCAAACGCCCCCACCGCATGGCCCTTGCGATCGTGAATGGACACCCCAAGGTCGACGGCAGCGATGCCTGCTCGCTGCAAGGGACGGTCCGGCGGGCACTGGTCAGGCCGCAAACTCGCCCCAGGCGCGGGCGGGCCGTGGATAAGCCCGCCGTCACCCATTACCGGCTGGTCCGTGGGTGGCGCGAGGGCGCGGCGTTGCGTCTGCGCCTCGAGACCTCGTTTCCAGGGCAGGTCGACGAGCACATGCGATCGATCGGCTGTGAGATCGGGCGACGCCAGGAACGAGATCAGCCCGCGCGGATGGCCTTGCATCTGAGCGAACTGGGTTTCGTACATCCGCTGACGAGCGAGACCGTGCGGTACAGCAGCAGGCTTCCACCGGACATGGCCGGGGCCTTTGGCGAGAGCGCGCCGGCTCGCGTCGCGGCACCGGAGCGTGCGCAGCCTGTGAGCGAGCCTGCTGGCGTCGCGACAAGGCCAACTGTTGTCGCGCCAAAGCCTGCTGGCGTCGCGACAACGCCCGCTGGGGTTGACGCCACGGACCGGCCCGAACCAGAGTCGGGATCTCCCGCGCCCGAGGACAAGGGGTGGGAACACGTCGCCGAGTGGTACGACACGCTGATAGGCGAGCGCCGCAACGACCACTTTGATAATCTCATCTTCCCCGGCGTGCTGCGCCTGCTGGCGACGGAGCGGGACGAGCGTGTCCTGGACGCCGCGTGCGGGCAGGGCGAGTTGTGCCGGGCGCTCTCGCAGGCAGGAGCAGTTGTCACGGGCGTCGATGCCTCGCCGGCGCTGCTGGAGGCCGCCCGGACACGATCGACCGAGTCCATCAGCTATATCGAGCGCGACCTGCGCAACCTGGGCGACCTCGACGGCGCGCCGTTCGACAGCGCGGCGTGCGTCATGGCACTCATGAATCTCGATCCCATCGAACCGGTCCTCACCGGCATCTCGCGAGCCCTGCGTGAGGGAGGCAAACTCGTGATCGTCCTCCTTCACCCGGCGTTTCGCCAGCCCGGGCGCTCTTCATGGGCCTGGACCGTAACCGGCGAAGACCAGATCCAGCAGCGGTGCATCCGGGGCTATCTCAGCGAATCGCCCCACGAGGTCGTCATGAATCCCGGCGACGCCAGTGCCGGCGTGCAGCCCATCTGCACGACCACCCACAACCGCCCGATCCAGAGCTACGTCGCGGCCCTCGCACGGGCAGGGTTTGCGATCGACGCGCTCGAAGAATGGGCAAGCCAGAGATGCAGCGAGCCCGGCCCGCGCGCCAACGCCGAGAACCTGGCCAGGGGCGAGATCCCGATGTTCCTGGCGATCCGGGCGATCCGCCTTGGTCTGGGCGGGGATGATGGCGGATCTGGAGGGGATTGAG
This sequence comes from uncultured Phycisphaerales bacterium, assembly GCA_965371965.1. Lineage (GTDB taxonomy): Bacteria > Planctomycetota > Phycisphaerae > Phycisphaerales > UBA1924 > S146-42. The sequence continues at coordinate 36 of CBDVAM010000019.1, read as the reverse complement.
AGTACCAATGTGGGGTTGAGAGTGCGTATGGGGGAT
>CBDVAM010000018.1:0-45290 GCA_965371965.1 uncultured Phycisphaerales bacterium | reverse complement strand
CTGTGCGTTGGTGCGGCGAGTGCTCAGATGAGCGGGCTCGGCGCGGCGGGCAGCATTCTGCCGACCATGAGGGCCGCAGAGCCCGGCGGGCACAGCAATGTCCGTGCACCCATTATCGCCAGCCTGACCTATGACGGAACCTCGGCCCAGGGTGCGGCTGGCCAGGACTTCGAGCCCGCGTTCGATGTCTACGACATATTCCTCCTGGAGCCGTTCTCGACCTCGGCCGACGCGAATGTCGCCGAGTTCCGCGCGACGGGCTTCAGCAACACCGGCAACCCCTTCGCCATGACCGACATGCTCGCCGAGATCCACGACGCGTCGGCCATGGGCGACCTCTGCGACGACGCCACCCGGCCGGCCCCGCTGATGGCCAGCACCCCGGGTGCGGGTTTCTGGGACGGCGTTGATGGCATCACCGACTTCGGCGGCCAGTGCCTGCCCGCCGGTGACTACATCCTCAGCTACGCCGCCGAGATGGAGTTTGGCCTGCACGGGCAGGTCTTCTGGTTCACCCAGCACGGTGCGCACGACAACGGCGGCGGCTCCGCCGATGACGCGCTCCAGAACAACCCCGGGCAGGGCTTCGGCATGGGCATCTGCTTCGGTCCTACCGACGAGTTCGGCGTGGTCGCGGGCGTCAACTTCATCCTCACCGGCGACGACGCGTCCTGCGGCGGTTGCGACAACGATCCCACTGGCTGCGGCGACTGGGACAACAACGGCGTCAGCGACGGGGACGACTTCTTCGCCTACCTCGATGACTTCGCCAGCGGCAATGAGTGCGCGGACATCACCGGCAACGGCAGGATCGACGGCGATGATTTCTTCGCCTTCCTCGACAACTTCGTCAACCCCTGCTAAGCGACCCCGGGCTCACAGAAGCCCATAGCTAGGCACAGCCTGACCTGGCGGGCGGACCTCGGTCCGCCCGCCGTTTCATTGGTCAATCTCACCGGTGGGCATCGGGGTTCGCAACTAGATTGCCAACCAAGGGATCTCCTGAGATCACGCTCGGGTGCCGCTCGTTGTTGCAGATGGCTGTAGAGTACGCGCCAAGCATCCGCGAGGGTCTCATGTCGGGTATTCCCAGGGCTCGCTCGGCGTATATCGCACGAGGTCGTAGAGTTCCTGGCGAGACTGCATCTGATCGAGCAGGGGCTCGACGGTGCCGTCTTGCTTGAGCGAGGCGAGCGCCCGCGTGACGGCTCCCATCGCGACGCGCAGCATGGTGACGGGGTAGATGACACACGAGTATCCCATCTGCTCGAACTGGGTGAGCGTGAGTATCGGCGTCTTGCCGAACTCGGTCATGTTGGCCAGCAGATACGGCCCGCCTCGTGGGTCCGGCCCATCGAGGCGTCTCATGTGCTCGGCGAAGGCGGCGAACTCCTCCTGCGAGCGCAGCCCCTCGGGGAAGATCATGTGGGCGCCGGCGTCTGCATATGCCGATGCGCGAGCTATCGCCGCGTCGAGTCCCTCGACGCCCGGCGCGTCCGTCCGCGCGCACACGATAAATCCCGTACCTGGGTCGATTCCGTTTGCGAGGTCCACCTCGCGGGCGGCTTGGGCGGCCCAGCGGATCTTGTCCACGGCGAGTTCGCGCGGGATCAGCTCCTTGCCGTCGAGGTGCCCGCAGCGTTTGGGGAATACCTGGTCCTCGATGTGCAAGGCCGCGGCCCCGGCGTGGGCGTACTCGATCACCGTCCTGCGGACCATCTGCTCCTCTCCAAAGCCGGTGTCGGCGTCGGCGAGGACCGGGAGGCCCGATGCCTGGGTGATTTCCCGGATAAGCCGGCAGAACTGGTCGAGGCTCAGCAAACCGATGTCCGGCACGCCGACACAGACGCTGGTCGCGCCTCCTGAGACGTAGCAGGCATCGAAGCCGGCGTCACGAATCGCCGCGCCGACCAGCGCATTGAATGCGCCGGGGATCGGCACGCAACTTCGGCTCATCGCCTCGCGCAGGGCTCTTGAATCTGTCATTGTGGATGGTACGCATGGGGTGGTACCCCCAAAATAGGGGGTATTCAAGCGCGAACCTTGAGTTATTGGCGGTACCCTGCCGAATCATCGAGGTGTAGATCCCTGGTTGTTGAGTCTCGAAGCTCTTGCGGAAGGGAACGCCGGTGGAACTCATGGAGAGGCGAAGCGCGCCCGACCCGATAGGCGACGTTCAAGAGCCGCTGGCAATCGAGAGGCTGACCAAGCGGGAGCGTGAGGTGCTAGGTTACCTTGGCAAGGGGATGTCTCGGGCCGAGATCGCCAAGTGCCTCTTCCGCAGCCCCAAGACGATCGACAACCACTGCACCCGTATATATCACAAGCTCGGCGTGCGTTCACAGGCCCAACTCGTCAACAGGATGCACCAGACGCCGACGCTACCGGAGAGTGCGACGATCGCGGCGCTTGTGGACGAGAGCTCACCGGCACCGGCGAGCGAGGCGTTGCGGCGCTCGCTGGACAGCATCGAGGTCTGGCTGCAATCAGAGCCGAACGCCAAGTTCTTCCACGGGTTCCTGTTGGCATTGAGCAGTGAGTTGGGCGTCGACTTCGCGGGTATTTGCGAGGCCGATCACGAGGGTTCACGGTTCGTCGCGGTCGCGGTTGTGGCGGACGGTCAAGCCGTTTCTCAGATGGTCTCTCCGTTCGCGGGATGTCCATGCACCGATGCGATGCGGCTTGGGCATGTCGCGTGCTCGCGAAACGCGAGGCAAGAGTACCCAAAGGACGACGTCTTCCAAGAGTGTGGCATCGAGTCATACATCGGCGTCTGTCTCGAGCACCGGCTCGTGGGGCAGCTCGGCACGCTCTGGGTGGCGTCGCGTACGCCAATAGAGAACGAGTCTGAGGTGCTCGCATTGCTCATGGCAACTCGCCGGCGGATCGCCACCGAGCTCGCCCTCCTGGCTGCGATCGATCGGCTCGACAGCCTCGATCAGCCTACCGATCTGCCCTCGATCTAGTACGGCACCAGTCGCGTCGGGGCGCGGAACAATCCGCCGAAGTTCACTTCCCGAGAATCTCCAGCGCCGCCGCCGTCATCGCCTCGATCCCCGTCGAGAGCGTGGGCTCGATCTCTGGATTGAAGTACGGCGTGTGCAGGGATGGGAACACGCCGCCCGAATCCGCGATGCGCTGGTAGGACGTGCGTTCGAGTCCGCCAAGACGGAACATCAGGCTGGGAATTGGCGGGTTCTGTCGTCCATAGCGACTGAAGTCCTCGCCGCCCATGACCGGCTTGGAAGGATAGATCCTGTCCTCGCCGACCACGCCGGCGATCGCGCCGCGCACCCGCTTGGTCAACTCCGGATCGTTGTACAGGCTTGGCGTGAACTCGTCCTTGACCACGACGTCCGGCAGCTTGTCCTCAGGCACACCCGCGGCTCTTGCGGTATTGATCGCGATCCGCTCGATCGCGGCGAGCAGCTTCGCGCGTGTCTGGTCGTCGTAGCTTCGGACCGTGATCTGCAAGTCGACGCGCTCGGAGATGATGTTGTGCTTGGTCCCGCCGTGGATTGAGCCAACGGTCACGACCGCGGGGGTCTGGGGATCGATCTCGCGGCTGACGATGGTCTGCAATCGTGTCACGATGTGTGCCGCGATGACGATGGGGTCGATCGTGGTGTGTGGTGCCGAGCCGTGCCCGCCGACGCCGTGGACGGCGATATCCACCGAGTCGACGTTCGCCATCGCCCAGCCGGGCACGAACGCGACCGAGCCCGCGGGCAGGTCCGCCGAGACATGCAGCGCGAGGTTGTAGTCCGGCCTTGGGAATCGCTCGAACAGGCCGTCCTCGAGCATCGCCTTGGCCCCCGCGCCGCGTTCCTCGGCGGGCTGGCCGATCATCATCAGCGTCCCGGACCACTCGTCGCTCATACGCACGAGGCGGCGGGCCGTGCCGACGAAGACCGTCATGTGTACGTCGTGCCCGCAGGCGTGCATCACCGAGACTTCTTGTCCTGTCTGCTCGGTGGCTCGCACGGTCGAGGCCCAGGGCACGCCGGTCTGCTCGGGCACCGGGAGGGCGTCGAGGTCGGTGCGGATCATCAGGGTCGGCCCGTCGCCGTTGCGGATTATTCCGACGAGCCCGAATCCGCCGACACGCTCTGCGACCTCGAACCCGAGCCCGCGGAGCTCACTTGCGACCGCCGCGGCCGTTTGTTCTTCTTGAAAACTCAGTTCCGGGTTCGCGTGCAGGTGCTTGTAGAACTCGACCAGCCCCGGCAAGTCCTTGGCGACGTCCGCCGGAGGCGGTGGAACCCTCGGCCCGGGTTGGGCAATGGCCGACGCCGAGAAGAGCGCAACCGTGCTCGCAAATATCAATCGTCGTTGCATCTGGGACTCCCTTGGCGAACAGGATATGGGCGGCTCGCGCTTCTCGCGACCCCAACGTATCACATGCCCGAGTACAGTTCTATTATGGCCCAGCCGATCCGCCGCCGATTTTCGGTCCACGACCTGAACCGCGGACCGCCATCTGCGGATCGGCGTGCTGGGAGCATCCGGAAGAATCGGATACGATGAGATCGACCGATTCTCTTCGACCAGGAGACCATCATGACGTTTTCTCGATGGATGGCGGGCGCGGCGTGCCTGATCGCACTCTCGAACACGGCTCTGGCCCAGGCCACCGCCGACCTCTCCTGGCGATTCACCGAGGGCCAGGAACTCAGCTATCGCTCGCGTGCCACGACGATCCAGAAGGCCACCGGCGACAGTCCCTACAACGCCACGATGACCCACGAGATCGAGCACGTCGATCGCGTCCTCTCGGTCGATGGCGAGGGCACCGCCTCGATCGAGCGCGAGTACACCCGCATCGTGATCGATGTGAAGCACAGCATCCACGGCGACGCCCACTACGACTCCATGGCTCCGATGCGCGGCAGCAACGGCGAGGCCGCCAATCATCTCGCTATTCGCCCTTTCGCGGCTCTCGCCGGCAAGAAAGTCACGTTTGATATCACCGCAGAGGGCGACGTTTCCAACGTCAAGGGCCTGGGCGACGCCATGCGCAGTATTTCCGATCCGCTCGGGTCAGATTCCCTGCTCGAGGGCGGCCTCGACGCCTTCAATGTCCTCACGCCCGACAACTTCGAACGCCAGCTCGAACAGTCCATGCGCATCCTGCCGGCCAAGCGCGTCCGGCGGGGCGAGACGTGGGAGGTCGTCGTCGAACAACCCCTGCCCATCGTTGGCACCATGCGATCAACCACCGAGTACAAGTTCCTTCGCTACGCGCGCGAGCGAGGGCGATCGGTCGTGATCCTGCGTTCCACGACCGACATGACCCTCGACGATTCGGGCGCATCGCGCAGCCTCCGCGGCCTGGTCGACATCTCCCTGGGCGACTCCTCGGGCAAGGGCGAACTCCGCATCGACACCGACCTGGGCGTAATCCGCCGGTGGGAGCACGAGCAGACCTATACGTTCAGCGTCAAGACCGCCCTGGGCGGCGCGGACGCCGAGCAGACCGTGAAGATGGAACAGACCGCGACCATGGAACTCATCTCCGGCGACCGCTGAGTCCCGCGACCCCATTTCTTAATGAGTTGCCACCCGTGCCAGAGACCGCTGCTCTGAGCGGTCTGTGCTCTTCGATTCTTCACACGCCCAGACGCTAGTACTCACGCCGGGCCATACCCAAACTCCTCCACGAATCGGTCCAGCCGATCCCCGTAGGGCTCCAGGCGATAGGCGTATCTGCGCCAGCGCGAGCCGGGGTCCGATCCCATTTCGCCCAGGATCGCATCATCCCAGGGCTCTCCGATGAACTCGATGATCCGCCGGGCGATCGCGCCGGGATCCGCCGCCAGATCCTCGACACGCACCTCGGCCAGATCGAGCCCCAGGCGATCGCGGCTGGCAATATACAGGTCCATCACCTGGGCATACAGCGCCGTCGTCGAATCCAGGTTGAAGAAATGCACCGTCGTCGGATCCGCCTCGTCAAGCCCGAACAGGCACTCCAAGCAGCAGTCCCTCGGATCTCGCAACGCCACGATCACCTTCGCGCCGGGGAACAGGCGTGCGATCGTCGCCAGGCGCGTGATGTTCATTTCTAACGTGTCGACGACGCGCGAAGCCTCACGGACACTACCATCACGGGCATCGTCCGACTCGCCCGCGCCAAAGTAATGAGTGCGCAACGCCGCGATCTGCTCGCCATTCAGATCTTCAAGCACGCCGGGGTACGACTCGCTGCCGGCGGCAAGGTCTCTCATCCCGCGGATCGTCTCGGGGAGCCACTTGGCCCCGTCGCTCGATCGCATGGCGGGTGCCCGGGTCACGATTCTCGTAATCGTCGACGAGCCGGACCCGGGGAACCCAACGATGAAGATCGGCGCGTCCTGACTCGCCTCAGGCGCAACCACGTCCTTCGCCCAAGAATCCACGTCGAGCTTCTCGGTCCGATCGCGGACATGGCGGATCCACGCCGCCAGCCCTCCCCGCGGATACCGGCGGGCCGCCTTGCGTTCGCTCAAGACCACCTTGCCCTCGGCGATATTCGCGAATGCGCCCTCGGCATCGCCGCTCGTGTCCAGGGCGAGCCCCAGCTCGACGCACACGCTCCCGTAGGTCCACTTGCTGTCGATGCGCGGGTCGCCCTTGAGGCGGCGCAGGCGTTTGATCGCGCTGGGCAGGTCGCCATCCTTGCGATCGAGTCGCGCGAGCGCAAGCTGCAGGCCGATGTCATCGGGATCCTGCCCCAGCGCGCTGGCGGCGTACCAGCGCGCGTCCTCGCTCCGCCCCAGGCGCTCGCACACGCCGGCCAATCCCGCGTGTGCCCCGTCGGCCTGGGGATCCAGCTCGATCGCCCGCTGATAGCTCGCAAATGCCGCCTCGAATATTCCCAGCTCGCGTTCGAGGTGCCCCTGTTTGCTCTGGCGCGAGGCGCTCGTGGCGTCCAGCTCATTGGCCCGCGTAATGCACGCCAGCGCCGCCTTCTTGCGATGTGCGGTCAGTTCATCGCAGAGCTGCTCTAGATCTTCTGCGTTTGCCGGCAGCGCCGCGGCGAGGTCCTCGCGTGCCGCGTCCGCGTCGCGCCCCATGCGATCAAGCGCCCATATCTTCTCGAGATGGCTCTCCCAATGGTCCGGCTGCATCCCGATCGCCCGAGACAACGCCGCGACCGAATCCTCTAAGCGCCCCATGCGTCGCAACGGCGTCGCGAGCAAGTACGAATAGATGAACTGCTCGGGCTCGCTCTCGACGGCTTTCTCCAGACACTCGACCGCCCGCCCATAGAGCAGGCGTGTGCTCCAGATCTGGCCCATGGCAGCCAATACCCGCGCGTTGTGCGGCTCGGCTTCAAGAATCTGCTGATACCCCTCGATGGCCTCGCGCAGTTTCCCCGATTGGTGCAACTCCCTCGCCGCCTGTATCTGTTCTGCGATCTCCGCCACCGGGTGTCCTCCTCGCGCATTGTCAGCGCGCTCAATCCTCGTACCCGAACGCCTCGACGTAAGGACGAAGTATGTCTAGCGCCGCCCCGAGGTGCTTCTCATAGTTCCGCCAGCGCGCCACCGATTTGCGATCGATCGGTGCCACCACGCGCTCATAGCTCGGCGTGCTGATCGCCCTCTTGCGGGCGCCCTCCTGGAAACGTAGCACATCGTCGGTCCAGTCGAGGCCCAGGAAGTCCAGCACCCGGCGAACAGTTGCCTCAAAGTCGAGCGTCAGATCCTCGTACCGATATTCGAGGTACGGCTCGCCGATCTCGGCGCGAGCCTCGAGCCAGAGATCCATCACCGACGAGTACAGGCGTGCCGCCGCCTCGACCGAATGAAAATGCACCATCGCGTCGTTGGCGTCGAACGACTGCATGAACCCCGACACGCAGCAGTCCCGCGGATCGCGCAACGCAACCAGCAGCCTCGCCTCGGGAAACAGCCGGCGAATGAGCCCGATCCGGGTGATGTGCAGCGGCAGCTTGTCGATCAGCACCCGCCCGCCAACCGGCTTGCCCAGCGATTCCTCGGCGGCTTCGATGTACGAACGGCGAAGCTCGACGATCTGCGCATCGCTCAGCGACGCGACCATCGGTGCCTCGTCGTGCTTTCCGGTCAGCTTCCTGGCCTCGCGAGCCACCGGCTGATCGAGCAGGCCCACCTCATCCAGTGTCGCCACCCGAGGATGCGCCCGGAGCACCTGCTCCATCAATGTCGTGCCCGAGCGTGGAAACCCGACAAAGAACACCGGCGCGACAATGCCATCATCGGGAAGAGTCGCCCCATGCGGCAGCGCCCGCGCCGCCTCGCGGCGTTCAGCGACCTGCGCGGGGAACGTGCCGAGGTCATGCTGCTGTCGTGTGGTCTCCAGCCAGGCAGCCTTGCCCCGCGCGAACGCCTCGAACGCCCGGTCATACTCCCCCAGCGCATCCAGCGCGTGCCCCCGCTCGATCAGGAGAGGCCCAAGCAGTCGCGGATCCTCGATAACCACACTCAACGCCTTGTCCGTTACCTCTACCGCCCGCTGAGCCCGCCCCATCCGCCGTTCCAGGCGGGCCAGAATGCGCGAGAGCACCGTGTGGGTCGGCACGAGCCGCAGCCCCTCGCGGGCCGATGCCGCGCCCTTTTCCAACGTGTGCGTCTTCTCATGGATATCGGCGATGACCATGTAGGATGTAGGATTCTTCGGATCCGCCACCAGCGCCCGCTTAGCCGCGTCCAGCGCGTTGTCATATTGATGCAACGACTGATAGCTCGACGCCAATCGGAGCAGCATCGGCGCACCGGACGCCCCGCCGGCGATCGCGTTCTCGAAGCAGCGAGCCGAGAGCTCGAATCGTCCCAGTTGATGGAGGCGTTCGCCAAGCTGGGCCAGCGCCGCCACGTTCCCGCTCGCCGCTGTGATCGCCAGTTGAAACGACTCGCCCGCGTCCTCGATCCGATCCAGCCTCTCGAGTGTCGCGCCACGCCAGAACAACGCCTGCGGGTTCGTCGGGTTGATCGCGCACGCCGCATCGAGGTGCTCCAGCGCCTCTTCGGCCCGCCCCACCCGATTCAACGCCATCCCCAGCGACATCCGCACCAGCGGGCGGTCCGGCTCGCGCTCGGCGATCGGCCCGAGCATCTCCACCGTCTCGGGCGCGCGGCCGGTCTCGTTCAGGATGCTCCCCAGGATCGCGCACGCCATGGGCATCCCCGGCGAACGCTCCAACACCGCGCGAAGCTCGCGCTCGGCGGCGTCCAGGTCGCCCGCCCGTTGCTTGGCCATCGCCGATTGGATCTGCTCTTGCACCGATCCCAACGCCTGCTCCCCTTTCTGAGCCGCTGCCCAGTGCGGGCTCTCTGCGCGACCTATTTGAGAGACCGTACAAACGCGTCCAGCCGCTCGGTCCCACGCTCGATTGTCTCCCGGTCACACGCAAACGAGAGGCGGATATGGCGTTCGCCCGGCGGGCCGAAGTCCTCGCCGGGGATCACCGCCAGCTTCTGCTCGCGCAACAGCGCGTCACAAAACGTCAGCGACGACTCGATCTTCGCCCCATCTGGGCTCACCTTGCCGAAGTGTGCCGACACATCGGGAAACGCATAGATTGCTCCCTGGATCGGGCTGACTTTGAGCCCGGGTATCGCGCGCAACCGTTCGCCCATGACATGCGAGCGAGCCTCGAACGCCGAGCGCATCCGCTCGACATCCTCGCTTCCCTCGCGGATGGCCTCACGGATCGCCGGCAGAATAAAACTCGTCGTGTTCGTCGAGATCTGCCCTTGCAGCGTTCCCATCGCCTCGATGAGCCGCTTGCCGAACTCGCCCGGGCACCCGCAATAGCCCGCCCGCCAGCCGGTCATCGCGTACGCCTTGCTCATGCCATTGATCGTCACGACGCGTTCGGCGATCTCGGGGATCGACCCGAGCGAGAAATGGCGTGCCCCCGCGTACACGAGCTTCTCGTAGATCTCATCGACAATGACGATGAGACCAGGCGCCCGGTCGCTCGCGGCCTGTTCGATCACACGCCCGATCGCGCGAAGATCATCCTCGCTATACATGGTCCCACACGGATTGCTCGGCGTGCACAGCACCACCGCGCGCGTCAAGGGAGTAATCGCGTCTGCAATCCGCTCGGGCGAGATTTGAAATCCATCCTCGCCCATCGTCGCCAGCGGCACGACCTCGGCCCCCGCCAACTCTGCGATCGGCTCATAGCTCACCCACGTCGGCGTCGGTAGCAGCAACTGGCCCGCCGGCTCGCCCGCCGTCGGCGTATCGAACAGGCAATGCATGAGCACGAACAGCGCCTGCTTGGCCCCGGCGCTGATCGCGACGTGCTCCCAGGTCAGCCCATCAATACCATTTTCATTGACGAGTTTGTGCGCGATAACCTCGCGCGTCTCTCGATCGCCCAGCGTCGCGATGTACTTGGTCTGCCCATCCCGCAGGGCCTTGATCGCGGCTTCCTTGATAAAGTCCGGCGTGTCGAAATCCGGCTCGCCGAGGGTGAAGCCGATCACGTCCTCGCCCGCCGCACGCATCGCCCGGGCCGTCTGTGCGACGGCGACGGTGACCGAGGGCTTGAGCCCGGCGACGCGACGTGAGATTCCTGGTCCTGCCATCACTGCTGAGGATAGCGCCGAGGTGTGTTCTGCCGTCATGGCTCCACCATCGGTCGGTGCGCCCGGTGAATGGACGGCAAGGGAGTCGATGTCTGGCGGCAAATCCTACGATCCGGCCCTATCCAGAGGGTTGATCGCCCTGGGCTCGAATCCTACTGTTCCAGTCAGACCGGGAATCCGAACGAACAACGAACGAAAGCGGGCCGAGCGCATGATCTCAGCGACCAGCAAGAATGAGGCGATGGCGGACCATCGTCGTCACGAGAAAGACTGCGGCTCTCCGGAGATCCAGATCGCCATCCTGACGGCACGGATCAAGGAGGTCGCCGGGCACATGCGCGAGCATAAGCACGACTTCCATAGCCGGCGCGGGCTGGTTCAGATGGTCGCCAAGCGCAACCGCCTGCTCCGATACCTCCGCAACACCAAGCGCGAGATCTATCTGGACACGATCAAGAAGCTCGGCCTGCGAAAGTAATCACCAGCGAGCCCGTGGGCCTCACCGCCCGCGGGTTCTTTTCTTTGTCATCGGTTCGCGGGGGTGGTGGCGAGCCTCGGTGGCAGCAGGCAGAGCGCATCGCGGTGCGTTCTGCCCACTGCCTCGGTTGCTCAACGCTCCCGCGATGCACACGGGCACGCCGGTCTTTGCTCCGGCGACCGCCCAACCACCGCATCACCGCCCGCCACACGCGGGCGCACCCAAGGAGCGAATATGCATCCCACACCTCAGAAGCTTGGAACCACCGTCGTCGAGACCGAGATCGCCGGACGCACACTCTCGATCGCAACAGGGCGGGTCGCCAAGCTGGCGTCCGCGGCGGTCATCGCGACCTTCGCCGACAGCACCGTCATGGCGACCGTCGTCCAAGCAGACCCCAGGCCCGGCCTGGACTTCTTCCCCATGCAGGTCGACTACCGCGAGAAGCTCACCGCCTCGGGCAAGTTCCCCGGCGGGTTCCGCAAGCGTGAGGGCGCTCCCAACGAGAAGGAAATCCTCACCATGCGGATGATCGATAGACCGATCAGGCCGCTGTTTCCCGACGGGTTCATCGATGAGGTCCAGATCCAGTGCTGGGTGCTGAGCCACGACGGCGAGAACGACACCGACGTGCTTGCCTCGGTCGCCGCCAGCGCCGCGCTCGCCATCAGCGGCGCGCCGTTCCAAGGCCCCATCGGCACCGTCCGCGTCGGGCGCATCCACACCGACGACGGCCCGCAGTTCGTCGTGAACCCCACCAACACCCAGCTCGATTACTCCGACCTCGACCTCGTGCTCAGCGGGCACGCCGACGGCATCAACATGATCGAGGTCGGCGCAGCGGAGATATCCGAGTCCGACATGGGCGACGCCATCGAGTTCGGCTACGAGAGCATCAAGCAGATCGTCGGGCTCATCGATGAGCTCGTCGCCAAGGTCGGCAAAGAGAAGACGATCAAGAACCCGCTCAACCTCCCGTCACAGGAGGTCATGGACCGGGTCGTCGCGGCGGTCGAGACCGATCTGCTCGCGGCCCGGCGCATCCAGGGCAAGACAGAGCGGACCGATCGCATCAACGAGCTGCGGTCCAACATGATGCGCGACCACTTCGCCGAGGACACCTCCAACGTCGCGGCAAACAAGCAGAGCATCGAAGACAAGAAGTGGGCCAAAGAGGCCTTCCGCAAGCTCGAGAAGAAGCTCACCCGCAAGCTGATTGTCGAGGAGAGCATCCGGGCCGACGGACGCAGGTTCGACGAGGTCCGCGGAATCGAGTCCGAGGTCGGCGTCTTCCATCGCGCCCACGGCTCGGCGTTCTTCCAGCGAGGCGAGACCCAGAGCCTCGTCTCCTGTGCCCTCGGCACCGGACGCGACGAGCAGATCGTCGACGGCCTCATGCCCGAGTATTCCAAGAAGTTCATGCTCCACTACAACTTCCCGCCCTTCTGTGTGGGCGAGGCCGGTCGCATCATGGGTCCCGGCAGACGCGAGATCGGGCACGGTGCCCTCGCCGAGCGCAGCCTCATGGGTATCCTGCCTAGCCCAGACGACTTCCCCTACACCATCCGCCTGGTCAGCGACATCACAGAATCCAACGGCTCGAGTTCCATGGCGTCGATCTGCGGCGGCTGCCTCGCACTCATGGACGCCGGCGTGCCCATCAAGGACACCTGCGCCGGCATCAGCGTCGGACGATTCAGCGATGACACGGGCAAGGTCGTCCATGTGATCGACATCGTCGGCGAGGAGGATTTCTTCGGCGACATGGACTTCAAGGTCGCCGGCACCCGCGAGGGCATCACCGGCGTCCAGCTCGACCTCAAGGCCCGGGGCCTCCAGATCGACGAGATCCGCGACACCTTCGAGGAGGCCCGCGTCGCCCGCCTCCAGATCATCGACACCATGGAGAAGACCCTCGCCAAGTCCCGCGACGACATCTCCGTCTTCGCGCCGCGCATCGTTTCGATCAGCATCAATCCCGAGAAGATCGGCAAGCTCATCGGCCCGGGCGGCAAGACCATCCGAGCGCTCCAGGACAAGTACGGCATCAACATCGACGTCGAGGAGGACGGCACCGTCATGCTCGCCAGCCCCAACGGCGAGACCATCGCCGAGGCCCGTGCCGAGATCGAGGCCATCTGCGAGGAGATCAAGGTCGGCACCATCTACGACGGCAAGGTCGTCTCGACCAAGGACTTCGGTGCCTTTGTCGAGCTCGCCCCGGGCACCGACGGCATGTGCCACATCTCCGAGCTCGCCGACGGCTTTGTCAAGAATGTCGCCGATGTGGTGAAGGTCGGCGACGTGATCAAGGTCAAGGTGATCCTGGTGGACGATCAGGGCCGGATCAAGCTCAGCCGCAAGGCGGCGATCATGGACGAGAATGCCGACAGCGACGCCGAGCCGGTCGCCGCCGCCGACCAGTAGCCCAGAGGGCCGTAACCCGATGGCCTCCAACGAGTTGGAGCCGTAGGTCTGGAATCTTTCTGGCCCAGCGCGATCGGGCTTGACGCTCGCTGGGATTCTGATAATCTAGGTAAGGAGACGAGGGGCGGGCGTACGCGTGTCCAGACGGTGAGTGCGTGCGGATTCCGTCAGTTGTTGGACCTGCGGGCGACCGAGCCGGGAGCATGGCATGGGCGACCAGGCGATTCTGAACGCCGAAGGCGTCGTCAAGTGGTTTGACCCTCGCAAGGGTTTCGGGTTCATCGTTGGACCCGAAGGTCAGGATGTCTTCGTCCATTACACCGCGATCGAGGGCGAGGGGTTTCGGGCCCTGCGCGATGAGTCGCGTGTGCGGTACGACGCCGAGATGTCCGAGGACAGGTGGAAGGCGACACGCGTGGAGCGTCTGGATCCTCCCGAGGTGGTCGTGGTCGCCAAGCCGCACTCGAGGTCGCCGAGGCGGACGTGATCGGATCGCTCGCGATTGGTTTCGTTCTCGGAGTTGCGCTGGCCGGTGCGTCGTGCTGGGCGATCGCGCGCGGTGCCATCCGCCGGACGCGCGCCGCCGAGCGCCGCGCGAGGGCCGCCGAGCGCCTCGCCGAGATCGGCTCGATGACCGGCGGGCTCGCCCACGAGATCCGCAACCCGCTGAGCACGATCGCCCTCAACGCCGGGCTGCTGAGCGAGGGGATCCAAGAGCTCGATATCCCAGATGATGAGCGAGGTCGGATCTCGCGCCGGATCGGGGCGCTCCAGCGCGAGACCGAACGCCTGCGCGGCATCCTCGAGGACTTCCTCCAGTTCGCCGGCGAGCTGCACGTCGAGCCGATCCCGGGCGACGTCAATGAACTGCTCGAGGAGCTTGTCGACTTCTTCCAGCCCCAGGCCGATCGCGACGGCGTGCGCGTGCGCACCCAACTCGCCGAGGGCCCGCTCATCGCCCCGATCGATGCGCCCCATCTCAAGCAGGCGCTGCTCAATCTCATGCTCAACGCGGTGCAGGCGATGCGCGAGCAGGACTCGCCGAGGGAACTGATCCTGCGGACCGAGCGGGCGAGCGACGAGGCCCGCTCGCCGGTGGCGATCGTGCATGTGATTGATACCGGCCCGGGGATCGAGGGCGAGACCCTCGCGCGGATCTATGAGCCATACTTCACGACCAAGGCCGGGGGCACGGGGCTCGGGCTCGCGACCACCCGGCGCATCATCGAAGCCCACGCCGGGCATCTGGATGTGGATTCGGAACTGGGTAAGGGGACCGGTTTCAAGGTTGTGTTGCCGATGGGGGTGGGGGAGTAAGAGCGCCTGATCGACGTCTCGCGAGTTGTTGAGGCTCGCGGGAGTCTCGCATCGCCTTCGGCGATCGGAGGCAGGATGCCTCCGCCCCGGCGCGAGAGAACGGACAGGGTCAGAGCTCTGTTCGTACCGCCCAAAGCTCCGGAAAGAACACATGGTCGATGAGCTTTCGCAGGAACGGCACGCCCGAGCTGCCGCCGGTGCCCTTCTTCATGCCGATGACGCGTTGGACGACCTTCAAGTGGCGGAACCGCCACAACGCGAACTGCTCGTCCACGTCCAGCAGCTTCTCGGCCATCTCGTAGGCGTCCCAGTGCGCCTTGACGTCGCCGTAGATGCGGCTGAAGACCTGAATCACACGATCGTCTGACTCGTGGGGCTGGGTCACGTCGCGCGTGAGAACATCCTCGGGGATGTCGTGCCCGTGGCGGGCCAGGAATCGCAGGAACTCGTCGTAGAGGCTCGGCTCTTCTAGCGCCGCCCGCAACTGGTCGTGCCACACCTGGTCGTGCGCATGAACCGCCAGCATCTGCTGGTCCTTGTTGCCCAACAGAAACTCAACGAGGCGATACTGCGGGCTCTGGAAGCCGCTGGCGGTGCCGAGGCTGCCGCGAAACTGGAGATACTCACTCGGCGTCAGCGTCGCGAGCACGCTCCACTGGCTGGTCAACTGGCTCTGGATATGTTTCACGCGTGCGAGGATTTTGAAGCACGATTCGAGGTTGTCATCGCGGACCAGGGCCATCGCCTCGCGCAGCTCGTGGATCAGCAGCTTCAGCCACAGCTCCGTGGTCTGATGCTGGATGATGAACAGCATCTCATCGTGATGGGCAGGGTCTGACAGCGGGTGCTGGGCGTCGAGGAGCTTGTCCAGCCCCAGATAGCCGCCGTAGGTCATGCGATGGGACAGATCGGTGTGGATGCCGGGCTCGAGGTCACGCTTGGCCATGCCAGAGGATAGAGCCCAGGATGTCGGGTGTGCCCTTGGCACATGATCGAGCAGGAATGGCCTTGTCAATCCCGGCGCGTGTTCGCCACCTCGAAGGACGCCGGCTCAAACCTGCGGGGGTCCATTCGGGCGGACGTAGAGACGCCCAGGCTGGTCGGGCGGATCACGATCGCGTTGATCTGGGCTCGGTCGGAGCTCATCGTGGCGTTGTTGCAGCCGCCGACAAGCAGTGCCATCGCGAGGGCGCACAGGACGGTCGGCTTGGCACGGAGCTTCGCTGGCACCCATGAACGATGCAATCTGGCGCGGCGAAAGGCCCGCTGGGGTGGGCAATAGTGAGGTCCGAAACCGCCAAACTTGCGGCCTGAGAGTGCTGGGCGAGCGCCCGCCGGGCAAGATCGGACCTTGCCTGCCGACTAAGATCCGCCCCTCGGAGGAAAGTCCTGATGATGCGATCGGCATTCAGCACAGTCGCCTGTCCCGCGTGGACGCTCTCGCGAGTCTGCGGGCTCGCCCGCGAGCTTCGCTACGACGGGGTCGAGCTGCGGACCTTCGGCTACGGAAACTCAGACCTCGCGTGCGACCCGGCCCATAGCGCCCCGGAAAAGATCGCCCGGATGTTCGATGACGCGGGCGTGGCGATCGCGTCGCTGGCGACGAGCCTGCGGTTCGATGAGCAGATCAGCCCGCCGGTGATCGGAAGGGCATTCGGGGATTACGAGGCCCCGGTCCGCTCGGGCAAGCGGATGATCGACATGGCACGCGATCTGGGCTGCCCGTTCGTGCGGGTCTTTGCCTTCGAGAAGCACGGGCGCGAGAAGCTTGACGCGTGCGCTAAACGCATCGGCGAGCGGCTGTTCAAGATCGTCGACCATTCACGAAACACCGGCGTGCGCGTGTTAGTTGAAAACGGCGGGAGCTTCCCCACAGCCGCCAGCTTGGTCCCAATCATCGAGGCCGCGGATTTGCAGGGGCTGCTCGGCGTGTCGTACTCGGCGGCGGTGGGGCAGGGTGCGGGCGAGACCGTCGAGGCGGCGCTGGATGTGCTCGGTGATCGCATCCAGATGGTGAAGGTCAAAGAGATCCTCGCCGGCAAGCCCGCGGCGCTCGGCGAGGGCGAGCAGAAAGGCGATCGGGTCGTGCAGACGCTTCGCGATCGGGGATTCGACGGCTGGGTCGTCTACGAGAACGACCAGCTGTGGGCGGGCTCACAGAGCGATCCGACCGAGGCGCTGGCGGGCGTGCCGGCGATGGTGCTGGGACGCAAGCGAGCGAGCTAGGCGATGGCCAGAGAGCCAAAGGCCCAAAGGGCCAGATTTCTAGAACCAATCCCAGACCCCCGATGAACCAACTCACCACAGAGACCCCCGATGAACCAACTCACCACAGAGAGACCCCCGATGAACCAACTCACCACAGAGGCACAGAGAG
This sequence comes from uncultured Phycisphaerales bacterium, assembly GCA_965371965.1. Classification (GTDB taxonomy): domain Bacteria; phylum Planctomycetota; class Phycisphaerae; order Phycisphaerales; family UBA1924; genus S146-42. The sequence continues at coordinate 28,126 of CBDVAM010000018.1, read as the reverse complement.
CACAGAGTCTAAGACCCAAGAGTGTTTTCTCTGTGCCCTCTGTGCCTCTCTGTGGTGAATCAGCGGTTTACGGATAGCCTCTAATCAGAATATGGCGCGATGGTCGGACTTGAGCCGCTGATTTGTCGTGATAGACCGATTCACGACGATTGACCGGGGCGAGGTGCCCAACAATCGCTCTGTGTCAATGACCGGCGACATCCTGGCTCGGTGTGAGGCGATTGGGTTCGCGCTCTCAGGTGTGGCGAGTGTGGAGGCGACCGCACATCGCGATGCACTGCGGCAATGGCTGCACGCCGGCAAGCACGGCGAGATGGCGTACCTGGATCGCAATCGCGAGATCCGCGAAGAGCCGGCGCGGTTGTTAGAAGGGGCTCGCTGTGCGATCATGGTGGCGGATCAGTACGCCGAGCGGGGAGGAGATGACCCGTATCAGGATAGTGGGGAGTCGGGAGAGGCAGGGCGGGGGAAGATCGCGCGGTATGCGCGCGGAGATGACTATCACGTCGTCATGAAGAAGCGCTTGCATGCGCTGTGCGACGAGCTTCGCCGGGAGCACCCGCAAGAGGAGTTTCGGGCGTTCGTGGATACGGCACCGGTGCTGGAACGAGAGTTGGCGCTGCGCGCGGGCCTCGGATGGATCGGCAAGCACACGTTGTTGATCCATCCCCATCGCGGGAGCTGGCTGCTGCTCGGCGGGATCATGACCACGCTGGATCTTGATGTCACGAGCGATGAACAGAGAATCACCGACCATTGCGGGTCGTGCACGCGCTGCATCGACGCGTGTCCGACAGCGTGCATCAGCGAGTATTCGGTCGACGCCTCGCGTTGTATCAGCTACCTCACGATTGAGCATCGGTCGGAGATTGCGCCCGACTTTCACGAGGCGATAGGCGATTGGGTCTTCGGGTGCGACGTGTGCCAGGAGGTGTGTCCGCACAACTCGGTGAGGTCGGACGAAGTGGATATCGGGCTGGCCCACGAGGCCTACACGCCCAGGCGAGATTCGTTCGATCTGCTGGAGGTTCTGGGTTGGACCGAGGAGGATCGACGGGCGGCGTTCACAAAGAGTTCCATGAAGCGGGCGAGTTTGGAGATGATGAACAGGAATGCGGGGGTGGTGTTGGGGAATCAGGGAGGCTCGATGGGGCGAACAGAGCCGCGTGCGTGAGCACGCGGACCTTGTGGGTACCAAGTTCGAGTGCGTGCGTGCTCGGTGTGGGCTGGCGCTTTGCAGACGTGACCCAGGTTGGACCGGGATCTCAGGAGATAGGTGCGCCCAAGGTCCGCGTGCTCACGCACGCGGCTCTGTCAGGTGCCTCCGGCGATCGGCGGCGGAACGCCACCGCCCCGGGGTTCTTGCGTCGCACGCTTGGGCAATTTCCATCCGCCGGGCAGAGTGAGGCGGGCGAGGAGGATGAACGCAAGGCCCGGGATGAGAAACAACTCGCGCCGCTCGATGAAGCCCATCCAGAAGAACGGCGCGGCGATTGCGACGACGCCGAGCCATGTGTTGCGCTTGCGCCGTCCGCTGGGGCCGGCGAGGCCGCTGTGGCGATCGCGGGTGGGGATCATGCAGAGGTAGACGTAGGCGGGGAAGATGAGGCCGTACGCCGAGAGGAAGATGCGGTAGGTGAGTTCGCCGGTGGTCATGGCGAACATGGGGAACGTGTCGAACTGCTTTGCAGCGAGGCCGGCGACGAGGCCAACGACCGGCGGCAAGAGCAGAGCGATCGCGGGTATGCCCAGGCGGCGCAGCATGAGAGCATGCACGAAAACGGTGAATGTGACTTGAAGCAGCAAATGAAAGATGAGCGGCGTGAACTGGAATATGTGCACATGCCGGAAACTCGCCTCGGGATGGATCATGTGAATGAGCGCACCGCGGTAGATCAGTGTGGCGAGGATCATGACCGCGAAAAAGAAACCAAAGCCGATGGCGAACGCGGCCCTTCCGGATCGGCGACCGGTGGCGATCCGCACGCGATGGAATGTGGCGTCGAGATAGGGACAGAGCAGAAATCCAAAGACCGAGATGGGGGCAAGGCCAATGAGTCCGAACGTACTAGAGGGCAAGTGGTCGAGCCGAGCCTCATACGCGGGTGACAGACCGATGGCCAGGAAGGAGAGGATCCACGTCGCCGCGGCGATCAGACGATGGTGGCGTCTGCTGCGCGGATGGAGCAGGAACCACGTCGATATGGCGAGTACCGGCAGGAGTGCGGCCAAGGTGGGCGCTAACCGCGTAAGGCCCGTCGCGTCGCCGTCATGCGTGAATATTCGCGACTCGGTCAGCCAGACAAGAAAAAAGAAGTGAAACGCAATCGTGACAAAGCTGAACGTCACGATCATTGGCTTGTGGGTCTGAACGAGGCCCTTGCTTTGCTGGCGCGTCAGCACGAAGCCCATCGCCGCGGCACCGAGGATGTTCGGGATTGCGAATGCGACGAAGCCCCACATACCGTAATCACGGTGGAGGAGGATCGGAAAGAACATGCCGATGCACCACGTCCATGAGCAGGCCAGGTACGCAGCCCAGGAGAGCGTCTTGAGGGATGTGGAGAGCTTCGGCACGCGCGGATGGTATGGGTGGCCCGCGGCTCTGATTGGCGGCGACCGGCTGGAAGCCGGTGCTACCAGTTCGTATCGCCTTCGGCGATCGGCGGCGGGACGCCGCCGCCCCGCGGGGACGGGCACCTACTCCCTGATATCGATGGCCTCGCCCTCGCGGACGGTCCGTTTGGAGGCCTTGAGGCTGCCGCGCTTGGCCTTCTGGTGGGTCTTGGGTGTGGCGTGGAAGGTGATGGTGACCCGCCCGACGCGCTTGTCGCGGACCTTGGGAAGCTTGTCGACGCGGGGGAGCTGCTGGACGACGTCCATAGTGAGGGTGATATTGAACTCTTCGCCGGTGGCCGCGAGGGCCTTGATATCGCCCTTGGGATGGACGCGGTAGAGGGCGGGGCCGAAGCAGGGGCGGAGGAAGCGATAGTTGAGCTCTTTGCAGACGACGGTGTAGGCCCCGCCGCAGACCCCGAAGATGTACATCCCCCCGGCGATCTCGGAGTTGCCGACCAGGGCCGCCCCGGCCATGGCGTTGTACCAGTTGCGGTTGAACTTCTTGTAGGGCAGGACTGCCTGGAAGGTCTCGGTGTCCAGGCGCTTCATGCGGATGCCCGAGCGGAAGGCGTAGGGCAGCCAGATGAGCGAACAGACGCGGTGCCAGAAGTTGTTGCGGGTGCTCAGGCGGCTCAGGAATGCCTCGACGCGGTCGGCAAACGAGCGCCTGGGAGCGGGTTTGGGATCGGTCGTGCGCGGGGCGGCCTCGTCGCTGGAGGCGGATACCTCCGAGGAGACATCGTTGTCGCCCGGCATCTGGGTGCCAGCGGCGTCCTGGTGATCGGTGCTCGATTCTGAGACCGGCGTTGGCACGTGAGCGGCTCCGTCCAAGCACAAGTGTAGGTAGGAGATGGGGGGCGAGGCTCAGGGGATGTCGGCGTCTGCGAGGGAATACCAGCCCTTGGAATCCGGCTCGACTCCCACGAATGGATGCCCCGCCTCGTGGTCGAGCACGAGCGTCCAGCCACGGCTCGATGCGTCGCGCAGCAGCCAGTGGCGGCTGAGCATCGAGGTGTACGGCTCGACGTCGTAGGCGAGGCTGTAGGCGCTGCCGACGTGGTGGCGGGTGGGCATGACGTCGGGGGTGAAGACGATGTCGCGTCCCCGGTCGTCCTGAAAGAGAACCGCCTGCTGGCCCCAGGTGTGCCCGGGGACGTTGAAGACCCGCACGCCGGGGAGAATCTCGGTCGATCGCTCGAGGGCAGACAGGATCGGGAGCTGGTCGCGGGCGATGCGCTCGCCGGGCGGGAACGGCGGGGGCGAGTCGGCGAGGATGAGGCGGGCAGAGCCATCGGGCAGCGGGAGTTCCAAGGGGTCGAGGTGGTCGCGGTAGTAGGTGCGGGTCATGACCGAGTTGTTGGCGATGGCGTCGGCCCATTCACGCCGTTGGACGTGGACGCGGGCGTTGGGAAATGTGAGCTTGATCTCGCGGGCGTCGCCGGAGGCGTGCGAGGGCGCGTCGCCGGGGACTATCCAGTCCGGGGTCTCGCCCTCGCGGCAGCGCCGGGTCAGGCCGCCGGCATGGTCGAAGTGCAGGTGCGTGACGACGACATCGTCGATGGTGTCTGGCTCGATACCGACCTCTGCGAGGGCCGAATGGATGGTGACGCCGTCGAGGGCGAAAATCCTGGACATCTTGGCATCGAGCTTGTCGCCGGTGCCGGTCTCGATGATGATGCGACGGGGGCGACCCAGTGCCGGATCGGGCTCGGTGGACTCGAGGAAGAGGCAGTTGTGGCTGAGTGTGATGCGGTGCTTGTCGTCGCACTCGATGCTGCGATTCCAGACGACGCGCGGGATGATGCCGAACATGCCGCCGCCGTCGAGGAGGATGCGCCCGGCTCGGATGAGCTTCATGCGGTATTGCATGTTGCTAGGCTAGGCGGAGATGGAGCGAGTTAGCGAATGAGCGATTGAGCGAATGAGTGAGTGATCAGGTGGGGCTGGCAGGTAGGTGGATGCGAAACGGCGAGGAGAGCTTTGTGGACCTGGTTGATATTGCAAGGCTGGAAGAACGGCGTCAGGCAATCGGCACCGCCGAGAACTCGACCGAGTCTGAGGAGATCGGCGGCGGGCTGATGGCGTTCATGGGCAAGGGCTCCTGGAACAATCAGGCGTGTGGTTTGGGGCTCGATGGGCCGGTGAGTGAGGACGAGCTAGACAGGTTGGTGGCGTTCTATGTGGAGCGCGGGGTGGAGCCGCGGATTGAGGTGTGCCCGTTCGTCGATAAGAGCCTGATCAAGGGCCTCGGCGACCGCGGATTCATCGTGCGCGAGTTCGAGAATGTGCTTGCGCGAGAGCTGCGCGATGGCGAGGATTTTCGAGCCGCGATGTCGCATGGCTGGCCCGAGGGTGTCGAGCTGGTTCGGGTAGACCCCGACGATGACGCGATGGTGACCGCTTACGTCAGCGTGTCGGTCAAGGCGTTCTTTGCTGACATCGACGAGATTCCAGAAATCATGGACACAACCGCTCGGCGGGTCGTGAAGCACCCGCGCAGCGATGCGTTCCTGGCGATGCTCGTTGAGGACGGTCGCAGCGTCGCCGTCGGCGGTGGGGGCATGGAAGCCTCCGGTGAGATCGCGTGCCTGTTCGGGGCGGGCGTGGTCGAGGGGTATCGCCAGCGCGGCATCCAGCAGGCGCTCATCGTGCGTCGCTTGGAGCAGGCCCGCGAGAAGGGATGCCGGGTGGCGTGCATTCACAGCCTGCCGGGGATTTCGACCGAGCGGAATGCGATGCGGCTGGGGTTCTTTCTTGCCTATACGAAGGTTGTCATGGCGATGGCGGGGGAGGGGTTGGAGGTTTCGGTCTAAGAAATCTGAGATTTCAGACCTGGAATCTCAGATCTCAAATCTCAAGTTTCAGATTTCAGATTTCAGATTTGAAATCTGAGTTCTGGGGCTTGAGAGTTGCAGCTTCAAGGAAACGGCAGTGTGTTTCAGGCCGGTTCATGACGCCTCGGCTCTGAGATAGCCCGTCACCATCCCGGCAGGCAGCATGCGTTCCACCCTGTGGCTTGTGATCGGCCGACAATCCTGCTACATTCCTGGCCATGAAGTATTCTCGCTTTGAGGATCTGCCCGTCTGGAAGGACGCGGCGCGGCTCTTCGTGGCGGTCGAGTCACTCGTGGAGAAGGATTGCTTTCGGTCTCACGGCGATCTGAAGAGTCAGTTGCTACGGGCCGCGCTCTCGGTGAGCAACAATGTTGCCGAGGGCTTTGAGCGGGGGACGACGAAGGAACTGCTGATGTTTCTCTACATTGCGAGAGGGAGTGCCGGCGAGGTCCGTTCGATGCTGACGGTAATGAGCGGCTCAACTCGATATCAGCATCTCAGATCTGAGATTTCAAATCTGAGATCTCGGGCGGAATCGATCAGCAAGCAGATTCACGGCTGGGCGGACTCGCTCCAGAACTCTGAGATCAAGGGCCAGCGATACCTGAACGATGCGTCGCGCAAGCGGTACGACGCCGATCGCCGGCGCGAGCGCTTTCTGGAAAAGCTGGCGGCAGTGCGCGAAGGGAAGGGAACATGGGGGGAGCTTGGTGTCGATGGATCCGCCGAATGATCGCGGGTTTTGGCGAGATGGAATGTGGCAGTGAGGCATGGAGTCAGGACTTGAGATTTGAGATTTGAGATTCTCAGATCTCTGCTCTCACCGCGCCGGTGCCATCAACTGCTCCGGGTCCTCAAGCAATCGCACAATCTCCGCCAGCGCCAGCGCCGCCGTGGCGCCATCCACAATCCGATGATCGCACGCCAGGCTCAGCGGCATCAGCTTGCCCACGCGGAACCAGCCGTTCTTGACGACCATGCCCTCGCGCGTACGCCCGACGGCGAGAATCGCCACCTCGGGATAGTTGATGATCGGGGTTGCGAAGATCCCGGCGTGGCTCCCCATGTTGCTGATCGTAAACGTGCTCCCGGAGAGGTCCTCGCGGCTGGCGGTTCGGTCCCGGGCCGCACCCGCGACACGGGAAACGTGGCGGGAGATCTCAAGCACACCGAGGCGGTCGGCGTCGCGGATGACCGGGACCATCAGGCCGTTGTCGGTGTCGGTGGCGATGCCGAGGTGGACGCTGCGGTGCTGGATGATCTCGTTGTTCGGATCGTCGACCGTGGCATTCATAACGCCGAAGTTGCCGGTGAGCACGCGCGAGACCGCCGAGCAGACGAACGGCAGGAACGAGACCTTCTCGCCGCTGGCCGCGGCAAGCCGCTTGCGCAGCGCATCGAGAGATGTCGCGTCCGCCTCGTCCATCACGGTGAAATGCACGGCGGTATCGACGCTCTGGCGGAGGCGTTGGGCGATGATCCGGCGAACGTCGCGGATGGGCACGCGATGCGAGTCTGCGCCCTCGGGAATCTGGGCCTTCTGGGCCGGGGCCTTGGGGGGCGGGGCGACCTGCGGCGTTGCGTCGGGCAGGGGTGCGCCGATGGGTGCGCGAGAGGAAATGTCGCGCGAGGCCGGCTTCGTTGGCGTGCCGCCTTCTGCCGCTGTGCGAACATCGCGTTCCATGACGCGCCCGCCGATACCCGTGCCGGTGACCTGGTTGATCTCGACTCCGAGATCACGGGCCATGCGGCGGACGGCGGGGGTCGCCAGGGCCTTGCCGCCCTCGCGGTTCATGCCCGCCAAGCCGTCGGACATCTGGCCGACGACCGTGCCCGCGTCTTCGCGATCCTCGGCACCATTGTCGGCGGGCTTGGGCTTGGACTTGGCCTTCTCTACTTCCTTGGACTTCAATGAACCCTTGGACTCGGGCTCTTCGTCGCCATCGCCCACATAGGTGACGAACGGCTTGTGGACCTTCATGACGTCGCCGTCGTTGCCGTGGAGTACGGCGATCACGCCGTCGCGGGGCGAGGGGATCTCGGTGAGGGCCTTGTCAGTCTGGACCTCGGCGAGGGCCTGGTTCTCTTCGACCGTGTCGCCGGGCTTGACGAGCCATTTGATGACCTCGGCCTCCTGGAGGCCCTCGCCGATGTCGGGGAGGAGGAAGATGTTGGGATCGGATGAGACTTTGCCGGCCATGTGGGTCCTCAGTATTCAGAGTGCTGGGTGAAGTCTAGATCGCAGAGCGTCGCTTTGGATCGGTGTATGGGAACACCCCGGATTCCTTCAGCCTCACGATCAAGGCCTCGGCTCCATGCTTCTTTGCGTACTTCCGCTCCTTCTTGGTGATGCCGACGCACAGGAGAATGCCGCACGACTCGCCGCAGACCTCAAATCGTCTAGCGTCACCGGTCATTGGCCAGAGCAGTACCGATTCGAGAGGTCGGAGTTTTCGTGGAAGTGGACCGACCGTGTCGTGTGGTTCAAGACGACTTCTCTCGGACATGGCTGCCATCACTTGGAGGACTTCATGGCCGAGTTCTAGAGGATCTTCCTCCACGTCTGCTGATTGCAACGGGGCTGCTGCCTTGCTCTTGGTCGCCCATGCCGGGCGCTGGCGAAGACAAACCGTGAACTCACACTCGCCAAGTGAGTTCCTGACCTGCGCGGCCCCCCAGTTGCCGGTAAGGCCGTGGGTTACGACAATGGCACCTTGTTCCTTGCGGTCGAATTCGGCGATATCTGTTCCGCCGCCGAAGAATGACGTGAGCAAGCTCATTCCAACCATGAAGTCAGAGCCAAAGAACGCTTCAAGAGCGATCGCCCTTGACTCCAATGCGTCAACGAAGTCATTCTCGATAGCTGAAGCAGACATTGCTACGTCACGCACTCCGCATGGACACCGTCGATATCCGAGAGGTGTTGGCTGGGATCGGATGAGACTTTGCCGGCCATGGCGGGTTATCTCCTTGCCGGGGATGTTTTCTTGCGGAACACAAATGCGAGAATGGCGATCACGACGATCGCCCCGCCGATGACCGCGAGCACAATCAGGGCCTGCGATTCGTTGTCCTTGAGCGCGTCGGCGGTGTTCGCTCCGATCCGATCGACCGTCGGCGGACCGGACGCTAGTAGGATACGCATTCCATGATCCCCTTCTGAATCCGCGGACCCTCGGGCAGGTACTCCGTCTCGAGCTTGTAGTACGGCATCACCGTGTCGAAGCCGGTGACACGCTGGACCGGGGCCTCCAGGTGCAGGAAGCAGCGTTCCTGGATGAGGCTGGAGATCTCGGCGCCCATGCCGCAGGTCCGTGGGGCCTCGTGGACGATGACGCAGCGCCCCGTCTTCTCGACGGATTGGGCGATCGTGTCGATGTCGATGGGAAAAATCGTGCGCAGGTCGATGAGCTCGACCGAGAGATCTTCGGGCAGGTTGTCCATCGCGTCCAGGCATTGGAAGACCGGCGCGCCCCAGGTGACGACGGTGATGTCGTCGCCCTCGGACACCATCTTGGCCTCGCCGATCGGGATCGTGTACTCCTCGTCGGGGACCTCTTCCTTGAACGAGCGGTAGACGCGCTTGGGCTCGAAGTAGACGACCGGATCGGGGTCGCGGATGGCGCTGATGAGCAGCCCCTTGGCGTCGTGCGGCGTAGAGGGCATGACGACCTTGATCCCCGGGTGGTGGGCGTAGATCGCCTCGGGGCTGTCAGAGTGCAGCTCGGGGGCGTGGATGCCGCCGCCGACGGGCACGCGCACGGTCAGCGGGATGGTGATGGCGCCGCGTGTTCTTGTGCGATAGCGGGCGGCGTGGTTGACGAGCTGGTCGTACGCCGGGCCAAGGAATCCCTCGAACTGGATCTCGGGGACGGGGCGCATGCCCGCCATGGCCAGGCCGATCGAAGAGCCCATGATGCCGGATTCGGCGAGGGGTGTGTCGACGACACGATCGCCGCCAAACGTGGCGTGCAGGCCATCGGTGACGCGGAAGACGCCGCCGTTGACGCCGACATCTTCGCCGAGGACGATGACGCTGTCGTCGGCTTCCATCTCCTGATGGAGTGCGAGGTTGATGGCTTGGACGAGGTTGAGTTCGGGCATGTGTAGGCTCCGTTGGTTCGGCGCTGAGTCTCAGGGGCCGGTGATCTCGGTGATCTCCCATTTCTGGGCGAGGTTGGGCTGAGCGTAGACGTGGCAGGCCCTCTGATTGAAGACCACATTGAAGTGGGTCTGGTCGAGGCGGACCTGGTCGCGATGGGTGTTGGTGCCGAATCTGTCCTGATGGACACCCTTGTAGATTGTCAGCGAGTCGGTACTGCTGATCGCCGAGTTGCGGACGGCCTCGGCGTGGGTGCGGTTGCCGCGAAGGTCGCGGGCCAGCGACTGCTGGAAGAGGGCGAGGATTGCGGTCTGGGAGTTGAGGGTGTGGTGGGCCGCTCCGCTCAGCCAGTTCGCGTCAAATGCCAGTGTCATCGTTCCACTCCTTCTGTGTCGTTGGCGGTGCTGTGCCGATCGAGCGAGAGGCCTGCGTTCGTGATCGCTTGGGACCAGTTCAAACCCATCTTCCTATCCGAGGAGCGTCGTTGCTGCTGCGGCCCCGGCGGCCTGCTGCTGCGCTGCCGCAAGGTCGTCGTCGGGCACGAACGCCATGTCGGGCATCGCGGCGTTGAGCATGTCGGCGACCTCGTCCATCGCCATCCGAACCTTCAGGTAAGGCGAGTTCCAACCCGGCGTGCCCGAAACATACACCTCCGTAATCTCCTTCTTCTGCCTGAGCATCTTGACGTGGATCGGGTTGATCCACGCCGGCTTGCCCTTGGTGTCCTCGAAACGCACTAGCATCTCAGACGCGCTCGGTCTCGGCTCGCAGGCCCGCCTCGTGCGGATTCTGGCCCAGCGAACTCGTCCGCCCCGTATCCCGCTGGCGGAGAATCGATTCTGGAATCTCCGCGAACGTGTAGTTGAAAATATCCTCGAACGTCGGCTTCTCGATGCCCTCGGCGGCCTTGACCACCTCCTGCACGATCTTCTTCGCGCGAGCCTCGGTCTCGCCCTGCTTCTCGTCATCCCACAGGCCCTTGGATTCGAGATACTTGCGGTGGCGGATGATCGGATCCTTGGCCTGCCAGGCCTCGAGCTCCTCGGTGTCGCGATACCTGCGGGCGTCGTCGGCGGTGGTGTGATCGGCAAGGCGATAGGTGACCGCTTCGATGAAGCTCGGCCCGCCGCCGGCGCGAGCGCGATCGAGCGCCTCGCGTGTTGCCTTGAAGACCGCGAACATGTCGTTGCCGTCGACCTGGATCGTCGGCATGCCGTAGGCGATCGCTTTTTGCGCGATGGTCTCGCTGGCGGTCTGGGTTTCTCTGGGAACGCTGATCGCCCACTGGTTGTTCTGGCAGAAGAACACGCACGGGGTTTGCAGCGTGCCGGCGAAGTTCATGGCCTCGTGAAAATCGCCCTCGGAGGTCGCGCCGTCGCCGAAGTATGTGATCACGCAGCGCGGCTCCTTGCGGATCTTGTAGGCCCAGGCGATGCCCGCGGCGTGGAGCATCTGCGTGCCGATGGGAATCGACAGCGGCGTCATGTGGCAGCCATCGGGGATCTCGTTGCCCCGCTCGTCGCCCATCCAGTGCAAGAAGATGTGATGCATGGGGAGGCCGTGCAGGAACAACGCCGCGTTCTCTCGATAGCAGGGCACGAGAAAATCGACTCCCTTCTTGGCCGCGAATCCCGAGCCCAGCGCCGCGGCTTCCTGGCCCTTGTTCTGCGGGTAGGTGCCCATCCGCCCCGAGCGTTGCAGCTTGAACGCGACCTCGTCGAAGTGGCGGTAGATCACCATCTTCTCGAAGAGGTCGCGGACCTCCTCGTCGGTCAGCGTGTCCTTGGCCAGCTTCACATCGAGCTTGGCGTCCTCGTCGAGGATCTGGAGGTACTCGATTCTGGTCTCATACACGGTCCGTTGCGACATGCGGTCTCCGTTCGGTCGGATCTGGCCCGATCGTAGCGGCTCGTCGGGGGATTCAGCGAATCTGTGTGCGGGGTGTCACGCGCCGGTGTTGCTGGCGACGTGCTTGTCTCCGGGGAACTGCTTGACACCGCGGTTGACCGGCTCTCTGCCGGTCCCCTGGGCCTCGGGTGCACGCTCGGGGATGATGAACAGGTCGTTGGGCAGCGTGTCGCTGAGTCGCAGGGCCTTGTCGGCGGCCACGAGCATGCTGTCGTCGCAGTTGCGATAGAGCGCCCCAAAGCAGTTCTCGATCTCAAGCTCGGCGAAGTCCAAGAAATACTCGCCCGCCGCGCGATCGCGTTCGCCCTCGGGTCCGTTCGCGCCGGCCCGCACCTGCGAATCGAGCTTGCTGAGCGTGCATGCGTAGGCGTGGACGAACATCGCCGCGTCGCCCAGGCGGGCCTGGATGACCTGGCGTTCGAGGATCTTCTCCTCGAACTTGGCCGACGCCTGCTTGAACTGGTGGCTCAGTTCGCGCGTGAGGCGGGCCAGGCGTCGCGCGTGAGACCGCAGCGACGGGTGCACCTTCTCGATGCGACTCATCCGCGGGCGGATGTGCAGGAAGATCTCCAGCCCCAGCGGGATGGCGACCTTGCGCACGTCCTTCTTCATGAAGTTCTTGCTGATGCGCGAGATATTTGCGCCGATGCCCTCGTCCTTGTCCCAGCCCACGGCCTCGTTGACCGGCAGCATGTGCTCTGCGAGTTGCTTGCCGCCGTAGCCGAAGATGAACCGCTGCATGACCTCGTTGGCGCCCTCGACGATGAGGTTGATGCGTGAGTCGCGGAAGATGCGCTCGACCTCGTTCTCGGTCATGTAGCCCTCGCCGCCCATGATCTGGACGGCGTCGTTGACCACGCGCCAGCCCATCTCCGAGCAGAAGACCTTGCAGATCGCGGTCTCGACCATGATGTCATCGTCGCCGCGATCGAGGAATCCCGTGGTGGCATACAGCACGGCGTCCATCGCGTAGTTGAGCGCCGACATCCGTGCGATCTTCTCGCGCATGAGCTCGAAGTCGCTGAGCGGGCGTCCGAACTGGTGGCGGGTCTGGGCCCACTTGATGGCTTGGTCGGTCGCGCGGTGCGCCCCGCCGAGCATGCCGGCGCTGAGTGTGCAGCGTCCGAAGTTGAGACAGGTGAGCGCGACCTTGAGGCCCTTGCCCTCGCCGTGCAGGCGGTTGAACTTGGGCACTCGCACGTCAGTGAATCGGATGCGGGCCTGCCAGGTGCCGCGGATGCCGCACTTGGAACGGTTCTTCTGGAAGATGTCGATGCCTTCCATGTCCGGCGTGCAGACCAGAGCGGTGACCTTCTCCTTGCCGTCGCCCATCTTCTGCTTGGCCATGACCGTAAACAGGCTTGCGAGCGCGCCGCTCGTGGCCCACTTCTTCTCGCCGTTGAGGATGTAGTGCTCCCCGTCCTCGGAGAGCTCGCAATAGGTCTCCTGCCCGCCGGCGTCGCAGCCGACGTTGGGTTCGGAAAGACAGAACGCGCTGAGCCACTCGCTGGAAAGGCTGGGGAGCCATGCCTTCTTTTGCTCATCGGTGCCGAAGAGCTTGATTGCGCCACAGCCGATCGAGAGGTGTGCGCTGACCACGACGGCGGTGGAACCGCAATACTTGCCGAGCATCTCCAGCACACGGTTGTAGCTGGTGATGCCCATGCCGAGACCGCCGAACTCGCTTGGAATTGTCATGCCAAGCACGCCCATTTTGAACAGGCGATCGAGGACCCATTGGGGGGTCTCTTGCTCCTGGTCAATCTCAACGGACGGATGCTCGGATCGCAGGTAATCCTCGAGCTCTGCGAGGAGCTGGTCGCAGCGAGCGGTCTCTTCGGCGCTGGTGATCTCGGGATAGGGAAACAACAGGTCCTCGCGAACCCGCCCCCAGAAGTAGTTCTTGACTACGCCCATCGTCTCGGGCTCGGGGCCCATCAGGCTCTCGGCCTCTTCCAGCTCCTTGCGGTCCTGCTCAGAGATACCTTTCATGTCCTTGAGGTCTGCCATCGTCGTCTCCCTTCATCGATCCGCCGGCTCCGCCTCTTGCGACGCCGGCGCATCGCTTATGTGTTTTGCTCGCGGCGTGCCTACCGCCTCGCGGACTTGGCGAAGAACGACTCGATCGCAGCTCGCCCTCTTGGCGTGGATCGAAGGCGAACGAGGTTCTCCTGCTCGACGCGCACCGCCGCCGCCCAATCGTCGCTGAGCCCGGCCCTGATCGCGCTGAGCACGGCCTGGGCCGACGGGGTCTCAAATGCCTCGCCCTCGAGGGCGTGCAGGACATCGCCAATGCCCGGAGCCCGATCGGGTCGCCCAATCCATCGCGACGGCGCACCGTCACGCTCGGGAATGTCGGCCTGGAGAACCCACGACTTCGCCGTGGACAACAGGTCCTCGTTCGTCGAACTCGTGGCGTCGAAGAGGCCCGCCTGGACCGCCTCGGGGTAGGTCATCGTGCGTCCGCTGGCCGTCCGTTCAATGGCGTCGCGCGGGTCGATCCTTGCGGGGAGCATGTTGGTCCCGCCCCAGCCGGGGCACAGGCAAAGACCGGCCTCGGGCAGGCCCACCGGATAGGGCTTGCCGCTGGGGCTTGGTCCACCGATGAGCCCGTCGCAGTGCATCGCAAGCTCGAGCCCGCCGCCGAGCGCAGCGCCGCCAATGGCCGCGGCGGTCGGTATCTGGACCTGCGAGAACATCGCGTAGACCTCAGAGGCGTAGGCCAGGTAGGCGAGCAGCTCGGTGTCGCCTGCGCCGTGGATCGTCTTGAGATCGGCACCGGCGACAAAGACCCGATCGCTCGACGACGCGAGCACGAGGCCCGTCGCCTCGCGCGGCACGGCGTCCAGAGCGTCCTCCAGCCGCTCGACCAGCGGTCGATCGAGCACGATCATCGGCGAGTCACCCGCGTCGAGCCAAAGCGTGCAGCAGCCCGCGTGCGGGCCGGTCTCATCCATCTCGATGCGAAGCGGTTCGGTGGTCATAATGCACTCAGAATCCGGATTTCCACCCCAAAACGGGCGGCGAAAGACATGTTGCAGTATATGCGCGGCAGGAGCGAGAAAATGGTCCGAAAACCAGGCGACCCGCCCCGCCGAATCCGCCGCTCAGCGCTCGCCAAACCTTGCTCGCAGCGCCGCCTGTGCCTCGTCGCCGGCGATGACGCTCGCCGAGAGTTCCGCACCCCGGCGCACCAGGGTCGCGTCGTCGGACCCGTCGATCTCGTTGAGCAGCGCCTTGGTCACGCGAAGGGCCTGCGGCCCGCCCTCGCTCAGCCGCTTGGCGGTCGCCTCGGTCAGCGATACCAGCGACTCTCGGGAATCGGCGGACTCGTCCACCAGGCCGATCGCTTCGGCGTCACGCCCCGAAATCAACCCGCCCCGCAGGAGCAACGAGCGTGCCCGCCCGCCACCCATCCTGCGCACCACCCAGGGTGCGACCACCGCCGGGCACAGGCCCAGATCGACCTCGGGAAACCCCAGCTTGGCATCGTCGTGGGTGAGTGCCAGATCGCACACGCACGCGAGCCCGCACCCGCCGCCGATCGCTGCGCCGTTGACCGACGCCAGAACGACTGCTGCCAGCGATCGGATTTCGAGCGTGAGTTCCGCGAGCGCTCGCAGGAGCGTCGCGGGGATATCGCCGCCGCCCTGGACCTGCTTGAGGTCCATGCCGGCACAGAACGACCGTCCCTCGCCGTTGAGCACGAGAACGGTGATCTCGCTTCGTTCTCGCACCTCGCCTACGCGATCGCGCAACGCGCCGATCAGCTCGATCGAGAGCGCGTTGCGGCTGTCGGGGCGGTTGAGCCGCAACGTCGCGATCGGGCCGTCGAAATCTAGTGTTGCCAACTCGGACATGGTCCATGAGGGTAGTCGTGACGAGGCCAACGCAAAGAACAAGGGGCCGGCGCATGTGCGCCGGCCCCCTGAAGCAAGGCTAATGGTGTCGTCGGTCTCAGATGCTCTGGCTCGCGCCCAGCGGCGTGCCCAGCGTGCCGAAGCCGCCCGGGAAGAACTCGTCGAAGTGGCCCATGTAGGCAACAATCGGATCGGCGGCCTTGACCGTCAGGCCGTAGAACGTCGGCTGGTCGCGCCGATCGCCGGTGACGAAGTCGTGCACGTCGAACTCCTGGACTCGCCTGCCCGGGAGCACGGCGCGGAAGGTCTCTGAGCCCAGCCCGCCGTCGAAGTGGATGGTGATCTCGACGGAAACGTCGCTGTCAGAGGGGTTGAACAGGCGGAGGAACTCGGTAACGTTACCCTCGCGCTTGGGTCTGAATCCCTCGCCGAAGCCCCAGAGCGTGAACGCCTGGTCGGAGAAGCTGGAGGCGAACTCGTCGCCGAAGACCTTGGTGGGCAGCACCAGGCTCACCGGAACATCGCCGTTCTGTACCTCGTAGAGGACCGAGTAGGCCTGCCCGACCGGGAAGTTTTGAAGGGCACCGACATCGAGCTCGGCCCTGCTCTCGGCGGGAACGGTGAGTGCGGTGCGGTAGGTCGTGCCGTTCTGGAAGATGAACGAGAAGAGGACATCGGCGTCCTGGCTGTTGGCGTTGAGGATACCGATGACCTCGCCGATGGAGTTGAGCCCGATCTGACCCTCGGGGATGGCACCGCGAACATCGCCGCCGCCGGGGGTTCCCACCACGCCGTAGGCCGTGCCAGCCCCCCGGTCGAAGTGGGTGAGCGAGGCGACGATGGGCGCGTCGGCATCAACGTGAACGCCATACTTGCCGGCAGGGAGCTGGCTGAGACCCGCGAGGCTGAGCCCGCCACGCCGGAACGGCTGGAAGGTCTGCGTGATCTGAATGGGCTCGCCGCCACCGGTCGGGAAGAACGTCGTCGTGACCTTGGTCACCTCATCGGAGGTGTTCATGAACAGGATGAAGTCGCTGACGTTCCCGCCCTTGGTGGCGTCGCCGAACGTGAACACGGTATCGAGTCGGTTGGTGAACGCCTCGCCCACGGCGGCGGGTCCATCCGTCAACAAGAACAGGTCGTAGTGGCTGAAGTTCGCGGCGACGGGAAGCTGCGAACGGATCTCGATGGCATAGGGCGTCCGGGTCCGGACGAGCTGGTCGCCGGCGGCGAAGAGCGCTGGCGTGGTGATCGTGATACCGCCACGCTGGCCCGCGGGGATGGTCTCCTCGGAGATAATCTGATCGCGGTCGCCGAACTCATAGCGTGCGATGACCTGCACACGGTTCGATACGCCGTGCGGGTTGAGGATCGGCACGAACGTGCTGGTCTTGCCGTTGGCGAAGCCCTCGGGGTAATAGACGCGGTAGGGCAGGGTCGCGGCCTCGTCGTTGTCATCGCCCGGTGCGGTGAGCAGCGGCTCGGTTGCGGGGTCCGCCGGGTTCGCGGCCAGGTGTCCGATGCCGGTCCCGTCGTTGATCGCGTCGTAGAGCGCGCGGGCGTCGCTCTCAGACTCACCCAACAAGATGAAGTAACGCAGCGTGGTCGTCTGGCCCGGATTCAAGTTGCCCAACTCGTACGACAGGCCTATCGCCTGGTCGGCGGAGGTGCCGTTCGGGTCGTTCACGCCCAGGCCTATGAGCACAGACGGGTCGCGGATGTCGCGGCTGGGATCGAAGAACGTGAGTTGCGCCCGGGTGTCGCCGGCGGGTGCCGCGAGCATCACGCTCAGGCCATTGGGGAAGAGGTTGTTGGAGAACGAGGCGATGCCCGCCGGCAAAGTCCCGCCGTCTTCGAGGATGTCGTTGGAGGTGTTGGCGGTCGTGCCTTGCAGGAGGTTGAGGCCCTGATTCGGATTGAACGCCTCCATCCACAGGATGTTGTCGATCCTCTGGCCAGTCGTATTGGTGAAAACGACGTCGATGGCGACGAAGTTGTCGTTGATGCCGAACGACATCGCCCGATCGATCGCCAGGCCGTTGAACGTCGCCTCGCCGACGATGCGCTGGTTCTGGAGATCCGACTGGTCGGTCAGGGAGATCGGAAGGCTGCTGCCCGTGCCGCCGCCATTGCGGAAGACCGAGCCATTCGCCGAGGCGCCAAAGAAGTGCATCGGGAAGCTCTGCGCGGCCTCGTCGAAGAGGAACTCGATGCCGGCGAAGCTGAGGCCGGTGCGGTTGATCCCGCCGCCGGCGAGGAACGTGCCATTTGCGCCGACTCCAAGGTCCACGCCGTCGCCGTCGAGGATCCGTGGATCATCGGAGACGCCCGCCGTGAGCGAGATGCCCAGCACATAGCCGCCCGTCGTGGCCGACGGGTTGCCGGTGTTGACCTCGAAGGGATCGTAGTTGACGTTGTTGGACTCGCTGACGGCGATATAGAACGTGCCGCCGGAGTTGAGCACGAAGTTGCTGATGGTGGCGTCGTTCGAGCCGTTGGGGTTGGCCAGGCGGAGCCGGTTGCCGTCCTCGTCGAAGAGTTGGATGGCCGAGTTCAGCGTGCCGAGCGACAGGGCCGTGGCATTGAGCGTGCTGCCCTCGGTCGCGTTGAACTCGTAGAGGTCGCGGTCGAGAGCGCCGAACCCACCGTCGCCGACGTCCGCCCGCAGCTGCACGGCGCCGGCGCCGTTGATGCCCGGAAGAACCGTCGCGGTCGGGATGGTGTCGTTGCTCTCGAACGCGCCGAAGATGTTGTTGAGGAGCGTGAAGTCGAGCGACCAACTCAGCAGGAAGCCGGTGTCCAGGCTCTTGGTGTCGTTGATGACCAGCGTCCACGCGCCGCCGGCGGACTCGCCGTCGAACACGCTGAGCGCCTCGTCGGGGCGGTATCCGCCCTGGCGATCGAACGGCGCTGTGCCCGAACTGATCGGAACCGCCGCCTCATCGTCGAGCAGCGTCGAGTCGAAGTCGTCGCCGGATTCCCCACGCCGGTTGACCAGGATGGCCTCGGTCCCCGCCGGGCTGATCAGGCTGATCCTCAGGTCGCTGTCGAACTGGTGCAGGATGTCCAGGCGAACATTGAGATCGCGGATCTCTCGCGTGTCGGCGAAGGTGATTGTCGTCGAGAAGGTGCCCTGGCTGCCCTGCGGCGGGAGCCTGGCCGGATTCGCCGAGAGATTCTCGGTCGCGGTGATGCGATCGTTCTGCACCAACTCGACATCGATCGAGAGGTCGTACACGCCATTCGCCTGGCTGACGCCCGAACCGGCAATGTTGGGGTTGTACTGCGAGTTGGGGAAGCCGCTGATGCCGATGTAATAGGTCCCGCCCGTCGAGACGAAGAAGTCGATCAGAGAGTCCTGCCCATTAAACTGATCGTTCGCGGCGATCTCGCCGCCCAGCCCGTCGAAGAGCCGGAGGTACGAGTCCAACGTAGACCCGCCCGAGCGGTTCTGAGCCGTGATCTCGGCGTGGATCAGCCCGCCACGCGGGATATTGATCGCGAACAGATCAACGTCGAGCCCCGCCCGCACGCCATCGCCAAGGGTCAGGCCCGTGAACTCGGCGCTCCCGCTAGCCGCAAATGTGAGCACCTCGGCGGTGCCGAGCGTGTCGTTGGGCTCGAGCGTGCCCGTGCTGGGCACGACCTCGAAGTCGTACACCTCGTCCTCGCCCGAGTCGCCGTTGCCGTTGAGGAAGTTGCCGTCGAGGTCGCGGAAGCCGGCCGAGTTCAGCGTGAGCTGATAGTTGTCGATCGGGAGGCGCTGCTGGAGGAACCCGAGAATGTTGAGCTGGATTCGGACCGCCCGAGCGCCGTCGGGTGTGACCGACGTGATCGGGATATCGCGATCATCGCCGGTGCCGAAGGTGTTGTCGTTGCCGCTACCAATCAGCGACACGAATCCCCCGTCGATGAAGGCCGGATCGAGGTCCTTGTTGAACAGCACGACGACCTCGTCACGCGGATCGCCGTTGGCGTCGAGCTGGCCGGTCACGGGGCCGGGATCGACCGCGGTGATCACCGGGCCGTCGAGGTCGAGGATGCGCAGCGCCTCGGCGACGTCGAGCACGCCGCCGGACTGCACCATGTTCTGGAGGCTCACCACCGGGCGGGACGAATCGATGAGGACCTGGCGGATCTCGGCACCCGAAGACTGCGGGCGGATTGTGCGGAGCAAGCCCACTGCTCCTGCGACCATCGGCCCGGAGAATGACGTGCCGCTGACCGACATGAAACCGCCCCCGACCTGCGTCGTCCGCACGAGCACGCCCGGTGCCGCCAGATCCACGGTCTCGGGTCCGAAGTTGCTGAACCCCGCCAGCCCGTCGGTGTTATTTGTTGCAGCAACCGACACGATCCCCGGAAGGTTGTACGCGGACGGGAAGTGTGTGAAGTCGTTCGGATCCTGGGTGTCGGTGTTCACGCCTTGGTTGCCCGCCGAGGCCACGAACACCGCCCCGGAGTCGATGAACCGCTGGATCGCTTCGCGTTCGGCGATGGATCCGCCATTATCCTCGAAGAACTGAGGCGCGAACGCGCCGTAGCTGTTGTTGCTCGCGACGATGTTCACACCGCGATTGCGCATCATCGTCAAGTAGTCGTGCGCACCCACGATCGCCGCAAGGCTGAGCCCGCCGAACCGGTCGGCGATCTTCATCGGCATGATCGAGCCGGTCCACATCACGCCCGAGACACCGAAGCCGTTGTTGCCGACGGCCGCGATCGTGCCGGCAACCGCCGTGCCGTGCCCGGCGACGTCGTCGGGGTTGTTGTCGTTCTCGCCGAAATCCCAGCCGTTGACATCGTCGACGAAGCCGTTGCCGTCGTCGTCGATCCCGTTGCCCGGAATCTCGCCCGGATTGACATAGATATTTGCCTCAAGATCGGGGTGATCGAGATCGACGCCGGTATCGATGACCGCGACGATCGAGTCGATCGAGCCCGTCGTGACGTCCCACGCCTTGAGAAGGTTGGAATCGGCGCCGACGACGCCGGCCTGCCCGCCGACGATCTGTCCGGTGTTCTCAAGCTGCCACTGCTCGCTGAAGAACGGGTCGTTCGGCACCCGGTCGACCTGGTAGGTGAAGTTGGGATCGAATCCGTCCAGCCATGCGAACTCATTCAACAGGCGGTCGACCCGAGAGGGCCTCACCCGACTTCCGACGTCCACGCGGGCGCTGAACCCGAACCCAAGGCGCTCAAAGTTCGTGAGTTCGACTCCCAACCGATCTGTGAGAAACTCCACCGCCGCCTCGGCGCGGCTGTCCTCGAACACCTCGCTGAAGGTCACGACGAACGAGTTCCGCGACGCTTCAATCTCGGCGCCCCGCCACATGATCGTGCCGGCGTCAGGCCCGTCACCACTCAGGAGCACCCGCTGTTCGAGATTCTCGAAGCTGGGCGTCTCGCTCGCGGGACGACGATCACGCGAATCGGTCATGGCCACATTCTCCCGGGTCTATTCGCCCTCTCGAAGGTCCGCTTCAGCGGACCCTCTTCCTTGGGCTTGCGGTGGTCTCGTGCAAAGGGGCTTGCCCACGCCCTGGCGGGTCGTGACTTTACCAAGCCCCGAGGGCCCTTGCTCCGGCGTCGGGCACCTCACGCGCCATGATAGTATCCGATGATCCCCCTTGGTGGGTTCCAAACGTCGGATCTTCGCTAGAAATTCCGCGCGTCTACGGATAACTCGGGGTTCGGATTCGCCACCTCAAGATCCCCAAATCGCCGCCAGCCGTTCCCGCTCTTCGTCTGAGCCGACCAAACCCAGCGAGACCTCCAGGGCTCGATCGATCTCCCCGCTCGACGGGCCCGCGATCTCACCAAGCCAGGATTTGGTCCGCTCAATCGCTCCTGGGGGCTTGGCGGCGAGGTCTCTAGCGATCTCTGCCGCTCGCGAATGGACCTCCTCGCGGTCACTCACCAACTCGTGGACGAGTCCGAGCTCCCAACCCCGCCGACCCGAAATCAGCTCGGTATCCAGCATGAGTGCTCGAGCCGGGGCGTCGCCAACGGCTCGACGAAGATACGGGGCGGAAACGGCTGGGGAAACCCCCAGGCGCACCACGGGGTACCCGAGCTTCGCGTTTTCATCGGCGACGACCACGTCCGCGCCGCCCAGCAGGGCGCAGCCCCCGGCGATCGCGCCGGCGTGACACGCGACCACGACCGGAAGCGGACACTCCCGCAGGCTGCGAATCGCCGAAGCGAGCCCGAGCAGAAGCGATCTCATCACCGACCCATCTTCTGCGCAGCTCTTGAGATCGAACCCGGCGCAGAACACCCGCCCCTCGCCCCGAACCAGAATCGCCCGAGACCCATGGGCCTGGGCGTCCTTGACGCAATCGGAAATCGACCGCAGCATCTGCGGGGTCAGGGCGTTGCGTTGGGCGGGGCGGTCCAGAATGATCGACGCGACCGAGCCCGCCTCGAAACGAATCACCCGAGGCCTCTTCCGCCGAAGTGCTGATCTTCGGCCTGCTCGACCAGCTCGCCGGCGAACACGCTGGCTCGTTCGAGACGGTCGAGATTGACGCGGGTCTCGAACCCCTTGGCGTGGATGCGCTCGATCAACCCTCGCGTGGCGATGTTGCCCGGCGCTCGCTCGCCCGGCCCGGCGGCGAACGGGCAGCCGCCAAGCCCGCCGGCGGCACCATCAAAGGACCGAATCCCCGCATCCAGAGCCGCCTCAACGCAATCCGCAGCTCGCCCGTGCGTGTCGTGCAGGTGCAGCACCCAGGTCAGAGGGTCCTTGGCTTCTGCCCAGGCGCTCGCCTGGCGGGCCGCGTCGAGCATCGGCACGATTGATTCGGGCGTCGCGGCTCCGATCGTGTCGCCCAGATCGATCTCATCGGGATCGAGTTCGCCCAGCCTCGCGACCACCTCGCCGACCTTGGCGGGCTCGACGGGTCCCTCATACGGACACTCGATGACGCACGAGACATACGCCCGGACCTGGAGCCCCGCCTCGCGCGCCTTGGCGACGACCGGCGCGAATCGTTCGATCGACTCGCCGATGCTCGCGCCGGTGTTCTTGCGGTTGAACTCCTCGCTGGCGGCCGTGAACAGCGCGACCTTATCGACCAGCGGCATCCCGGCACGCTCGCTCGCCGCCAGAAGACGATCCAGACCTCTTATATTGGGCACTAGCGCGCTATAGACAACGTCCGGCCTCTTGAAGGCGAGCACGGTCTCGAGCAACTCATCGGCGTCGGCGAGCTGGGGCACCCGCTTGCCGCTGACAAAGCTCGTGAGCTCGACCTCGTCCACCAGCGCATCGACGAGCAGCTCGACGAGGCGTGCCTTCTCGCTTGTCATCACAAACCCGGGCTCATTCTGGAGCCCGTCGCGTGGGGACACGTCCGTGATGCGAACCATCTCGGGCATGGCGTAGTTGTAGCGCTCCGGCGTGCGATCTTCCAAACACCCGCCCATCAACCCCGATCGACGAAACTCAGACTATCCGCCGCCGGCGTCGCCCT
The DNA here is from genome assembly GCA_965371965.1 of uncultured Phycisphaerales bacterium. GTDB lineage: Bacteria > Planctomycetota > Phycisphaerae > Phycisphaerales > UBA1924 > S146-42. Next base: position 5,324 of record CBDVAM010000018.1, on the reverse strand, counting down.
GGTTGGATGGCACCTGTGGATCGTCTTCCACGTCGTCCGGCGGGCGCTCGATAATCTCCTCATCGTCGGAGATCTTCAGGAAGGGAATCGTTGAGTCGATGCTCCGGAGCGTCTTGCGGAGGCTCACGAGGTGGTCGTCGAGTCGCTTGAGACTCTCGGCGATCCCATCAAGCTCGCCATCCACGTTCTGGAGCGACAAATCGATCGTCGCAAGCTGCCTAAGGCTGTCCTGGAGCTCGACGAGATGGGCGTTGGTCTCGTTGACCTCGTGGAGTTGGACCTCGACGCGTGCGAGCGACTCGTTGGCCAGCACGAGGTTGTCACGGATCTCGCCGACGATGCAGCCGGGAAGGAGGAGCGATGCGGCACCGAGCAGCCCGAGTCCTTGGAGTGGTTTCATGTCGGACCGTAGGCCGATCATGGTGAGACATGAATCCTTGTGGGGGAAGTGGAAGGGCATACGAAGATCGCGGGTGGAACTCGCCGGGAGCAATCGCGTCCAATCGGTGGTTCGGCCATCCGAGGACGAACTCCGAGGAATAAGCTCGTGAGGCAACAGCGGATCCGACCGGTCCCCAAAGAGGGGTTCGGCGGAGGGGTACGGGCGTGGCATGGTTGTGGCTGACACTCGGCGGCACGAACGCGCTGCTTGGCGTGTGGGTCGCGGTGAGATCACTCCTTTGCGACCGTGCTCGTGGGCGACCCCGTTGCGCCCGCTGCTGGTACGACCTTGAGGGCATCGCGAGCATGCGGTGCCCCGAGTGTGGATGGGCCGCGAAGAATGAGCGACAGGTCCTCCGAACGCGCCGGCGGTGGAAGCGTGCCTTCTTTGCGCTCATCCTTGTTGTTCTGGGGATCGCGACAGCATCCTGGCCGGTCGTTCGCAAGGCGCATTGGTCGACGTATGTGCCGATGCACGTGCTGTATTGGGCGGCGGCGTCGGAGGACGAGGCGAGCTTCGCGGTATCTGCGTCGACCACGGGATCTCCTACAAGGTGGAACTGGGCGCAGGAGGCGTACGCAATAAACAACCAGTTGCTGGGCGATCTTGAGTCGGGCGAGCTCGACGAGTATTCCCTGAATCTCGATCAGGAGTGGTGGTCGATCATCGAGCGTCGATTGCAGACCGGAGGCTCGGGCGTCTGGCCGACGCGCCGTTGGCATTCTGAGACCATCTGCAAGGCGATCCAACGCCCGCAACTCAACCCCTTTGCACGAGAGATGTTCCTGCGATGGCTGCGCGGCGTGGGCGCGGGATCGGCCCGCGAGGGGCGAGTCGCCAAGGCCTGGATCGAGGATGATTGGGTGGGTCCAGTCGCCGCTGGAACCCTGCTCTATCTTCGCCGCTACGAGGACGTGGCGATCGATCGCCTGCAACAAGAGCTTGAGGATCCGAATCCCATGCGCCGAGTTCGAGTCATGGAGACGATCGTGGATCGGGGCGACCAGGTCCAGGCCTGGCGCGTTCCATCGCCGAGAGTTCTGGAACTCATCCAAGCGGCGATGGAGGACGAGAGTGAGGTCGTCCGATTTGGAGCGGTGCATGCGGCCAGGGCGATCCTGCGCCAGATCCGATGGAGCCACGAACCGAACGAGACACCGCCCCGTTGGCTGGTGGCGATGGTTGTTGACCTGGGTCAGATCATGGAGGACGCACGCACAAAGGATCAGAGTCGTCGCGTCGCCAAGTACATCGGCTCATTCGCGAATGACTTCTTGGGGGTGAAACGCTGGCTCGGGCAAGACTGAGATCGCGCCTCACGCCGTGCCGTCGAGCTTTCGGCGCAGGTATTCGTCCGAGTAATCGATCTTCAGCTCGATCCACATCGGCAGGTGGTCGGACATCTGGTGGGTGCGCCAATACGTCTTGAAGTAGAGCCTCTTGCCTGGCTCGGTGCGGACGGTGCCGCGGCTTGTGACGTCGTAGGCCTCGCCCATGTCGGCGATGTACAGCTCCTGGTCATTCTCGGTAAAGACGATGTCGTAGTAGTTGAAGACGCCGGCGTTGTCCGTGAAGTCGAGGCGGTCTCGCTGCTCGCGGAATGCGATCTGGTCGTAGTGGCGAACGCGAGTGGCGTTGCTGGGCAGTGTCTGGAGCATCTCGGGGATGATAAAGCCCTCATCGGTCAGGGCGTTAAAGGCGTCGTTGCCGGGCCTGAATATGTTGAAATCGCCCAGGAGGATAAGGTTGCGCGCCCACGCCGTATCGTCCTCGGTCCGGGCACGCAGAAACTCGGCCAGACGCCGGATCTCGCCGGTCCGACGCGGCTCATCGGCGACGCTTGCACCCCAGAGGATGTGCACCGTCGCGAGCATGAAACGCGACCAGCCGGCCTCGAAACCGACGATGAACGGCGTGCGCCAAATCTGCTGGGGGTGGAGAATGGTGCCGTCGTCCTGTGGTTCGGGCGGCAAGACGATCTCGCCGCAGAGCCCGCCGAAACGGATCTTGTTGTTGTCATAGACGTAGCAGAGGCGCTCGTCGTTGCCCTGATCACCCTCGGTTGTGTCGGTGATGAGGTAGCTCCATGTGGGGCCGAGGCAATCCATGAGGCGTTTGAGCGCACTCAGGTCGCGGTAGACCTCCTGGATGGCGACGATATCGAACGCCGCGACGATCTCTGCGATGTACTGGATCGCTTCGTCCAGGCGGTCGCCGTATTGGGGCCTGTCGAAGTCGCGGATATTCCAGGTCGCCAGCAGGAGCGTGCTGTTGTTGGTTCTTTGGGGGATCTGAGCGCGCAGGGCCTCGCGGAGCAGCAGCAGGCGCTCGCCGGTGCGTTTGCCGTCGGGGGTCGTGGCGTCGATGGACTTGTATGTCGGCATGGATGGGCTCGCGATGTGTGCTCGACTCACCGTTCCAGTGACTCTCAATATACCGATTCATCGCGATAGTCGTGTGCGATTTCGGTATGCCTTCGAAATCGAACGGGCATATCGGCGCATTTGTGTCACGATGGGCGTGCATGGCACAGATCTGAGTCATCGAGGCTGGTGACTATGGAGCGGGCTTCGTCAGTCGCATCCACTGTGCATATGGCAGGGGCGGCGCGGCATGCGCCGAGCAAGCCTGAAAGGAACGCGGGGGGCACGATCCCCAGCCCGCAAGGGCCCATCCGGATTCAAGCCGGAGGCGACGCCTCGTCGCTTCACGTTCCAAGAGTCACAGAACAGCGGATGGCGGAGGACTCGAACCTCACGCTTGACTCAAGCGCCGGCCGCTTAGCAGGCGGCGACCGATCCTCTCGGTATCACCATCCAGAACGGAGCGCGGAGGGCACGATCCCCAACCGCAGTGCGATCCACCCGCCTTCCAAGCGGGGGCGCCGCCGCCGGCGCATCACGCTCCAAGAAGCGGAAGGCGGAGGGCACGATCCCCAACCGCGCATGGCGATCCACCCGGTTTCGAGCCGGTGCCGACGCCGACCGTCGGTTCACCTTCCGATTCATGACGAGTTCAAATACAACAAGAGCCGGCGGTGGGCCGGCTCTGGACATCGCTCTGCTTGTGGGCGGCTATCGCCTCGCGCACAGCAATGTCGAGCGGCCCGGGGCCGGCGACGTACTGCTGGATGAGTGGAGGGCGAAGGTCATTGCGAGTGGAGTATCGGCGTATCCCAATGGGATGTCAAGTCGCGATGACAATCAAGACCCGACTAACCGTCTATTCGCTCGGGCGACCTGGCTTCGGCGTGGTGGTGAGATCCGCACTTGCGGCCCGATGTAGAGTGTGGTACTCTGCAAAGGAGATGTTGATGATACAGATATTGACAGCGGCGGGGATTGCGGCGGTGATGTTGGGTCAGCCTGAGGGCTCCAACAGAGTCATTCCTCGGGTGGAGATTGATTGGGTTGGCGTCAGTGACCCGGGCAATCCGCATGCGGACCCCAAGACGCTCGGCCTGGGTTTCACGCCGTACGGGATCGTCGTGGGCGACGTCGCCTACGAGTTTGAGATCTCGACCGTTCCGATCACGGTCGAGCAGTGGTTCCAGTTCCTCGAGGCCTATTGGCCCTACCACGATGGCTTCATGCGCGCGTCCTGCCTTACGGGTTTCTGGATTGTCGCTGACAATCGAGACGCGGAGCCCGGCGAGGATCCCGAATACAGAATCATCGAGGGCGCGGAACAGTTTCCAGTCAGCGTGTGCTTTTCGCTCGTGGCTCGCTATTGCAACTGGTTGCACAATGACCAGAATGGCGAGGCGTGGGCGTTTGAGGACGGCGTGTACGACATGTCGACGTTCACGCAAAACGACGATGGAACGTACAACAATCAGGGGCCACACCACCCGGATGCTCGCGTGTGGATCCCGACACTCAACGAGTGGATCAAGGCCGCGTATTGGGATCCCGACCGGTACGGGCCCGAAAAAGGCGGCTACTGGCGGTATCCGTACATGAGCGAGGAGCCCCCGGTCCCCGGGTTGCCCGAGGAGGAGGGCGCTCAAACCAACGGTGGATTGGTGATTCCTCTTCCGGTTGGTTCCTATCCGTGGGCCATGAGCGCGTGGGGCGTGCTTGATCTTTCGGGCGGCGAGATTGAGCACACGGAGACATTCAAAGACTATGTATTTAAGACGCGATGGGCGAAGAGCGGCGACATCTATGATCCATTCCTCGATTGGCGGGACGAACTCGACGGCGTCTGGACGGCTCTCCACTCGTCAACGCGCGGCTTCCGTCTGGCACGCCGACGCGTCTGCGTTGGCGACTTCGACAATGATAACGCAGTGACCGAGCTCGACTTCGTCCTTTTTCAAGAGTTCTTTGTGGCGGGCGATGATCGAGCGGATGTGAACGACGACGGACGCCTCGACGTCATTGACTTCTTTGAGTTCCAGGTCCTATGGTCGAGCGGATGTCCGTCTGGTCCATGAATAGAAACCATTCAGCATTGCAGCTTACACCTACGAGTCTTGCTTCGACTGATTAGATCACGAGACAGCCTTGGCCGACGGGCTGAGGCTGTTTTTTCAGAGCGACGATTTGGGTTGGTGCGATCCGGCGCTGCTCCTGTTGCGACAAGCGGATAACTCCCGAGGATCGCTCCGACGCGAACCTGCGCAAGCCCTCGTGCTCGCATGCTGGAGGCGGATTGCGGTAATCGCCCGATGAATGCACGCGATGGTCGTGATCGCGAAAGCCCCGCGGATCGCCCGGGAGCCAGTAGCCCTTGGTGTTGCAGATGGCGTGGACCCAGTTGGACCAGTTGTTGGGCATGTCTAGAGCGGTTTCAAGAATGGCGTAGCGTTGGAACGAATGTTGCCACGTTCTTCGCTGCGGAGCAGCGGTGCGAACATGGCGAGTGGCGACAGCCACTC
>CBDVAM010000017.1:0-45353 GCA_965371965.1 uncultured Phycisphaerales bacterium | reverse complement strand
GCTGTTTTCCACTTCGAACCTGATGGCCAAAGGATCTGACATTCGGTTCCGAGCCACCGTCGTGCGCGTGGACCAAACCTCCGACACGGAAGCCACCGTCACGGTCAAACTCCAGAGTTTCGACGTGGGCATTCTTGTCAACGCCGATACCGAGATTGAATCTCATGGCGACGAGGTTGGGCTGGTCCTGGGGAACAGCATCCTGGGGCGTCTGGTCCTGGAGATCCTCCGCATCGCCCTGGGCGAGGGCGATCGGCGAGAGCGGCGACAGACAGAGAATCAGCGAGAGGATCAGCGCGCGGGGCATGTTCGGTTCTTGCTCCTGGAGAAGAGGCACAGGATAGCGGGTTGGGGTCGGCGGGTCGCTTTCGACCGGCTCAGAACCAATCGGGTGGCGACTGGTTCATCGCCCCTGATACAGGCGCTCGCCCAGCCAATCGTGAAGTTGTGGGATGGCCTTGATGCGGTTGGCCGTCACATCGATGTCGTATTCGACCCGGCAGAACTCGGCGCGGTCGGCGTGGATCACCACATAGGACGCGCGGGGATCCTCGTCTCGCGGCTGGCCCACCGAGCCCACGTTGATGATCGCCTTCTCCTCGGCGCTGAACCGATAGACTTTGTCTTCGCCCAGTTCGTCGGGGGTGTAGAAATCCGGCTCGTCGGTGAAGACCCCCGGCTGGTGGGTGTGCCCGCAGATGCAGACCCTGTCGATCCGCTCGAACAGGTTTTCCAGCTTCTCGGGGGCCTGGTCGACGTCCTGGGGGAAGATGTACTCGTTGATCGGGCGGCGGGGCGAGCCGTGGACGGCCAGAATATCCAGATCCATCCCGGGCATCCGCTCCAGCACACGCACACGCATCCGGCCCAGGAAGTCGTAGCGCCCGGCACGGAGGTCGTCATCTGTCTCGGCGTCGAGCTGCTCGCGGCTCCAGAACGCCGAGGACTCCGCCGGGGGGTTGAAGTTCGTCGGCTCGTAGAGGACCCCGAAGTCGTGGTTGCCCATGAGCGACCACTCGCAGCGGTCTCGGACCATATCGACGCATTCCAGCGGATCCGGGCCGTAGCCGACGATGTCACCCAGGCAGATGATCCGCTCGACGGCGCGCGCGTCGATATCTTCGAGGACTCTCTTGAGCGCCTCGGCGTTGCCGTGGATGTCGCTGACCACTGCTGTGGGCAAGGATTCGTCCCTTCGTGAGCCCGTTCATGGCGAGGCCTGTTGCGGCGAGGATCGCGATGATAGGGGCATCCAACCCTCTGCGACAATGGCGCAAAGCTGTCGCGTTTTCCGCCACAGGAGCGGGCTCGAAGAGCCGATATCACGTCCGCCTATAGTGCCCGAAGGTTCTCGGGCCTCGGTGCCGGAGCGCGTCGAGGCGTCAAGATGGGGAGAATACATGCCCGCGGCCAACATCTCATACCAACGCACCCGCGAGATGACGATCGATGAGCTGCTGCTCGAAAATCGCATCGTCTTTCTCATCGGCGAGATCAACCAGGGGTCGGCTGCACGCGTGATGATGCAGATGCTGTACCTGGAGAACCAGAAGCGCGGGCAGGACATCAGCTTCTACATCAACTCGCCCGGCGGCGCCGTCGACGACACGCTGGCGCTGTACGACACCATGCGGTTCATGTCCAGTTGTGTTGCGACCTACTGCATCGGCAGGGCCTACAGCGGAGCCGCGGTTCTGCTCAGCGCCGGGCAGAAGGGCAAGCGGTTCATATTGCCGCACGCAAAGGTGATGATCCACCAGCCCTACGGCGGGATCACCGGGCAGGCCGAGGACATCCGCATCCAGGCCGAGCAGATCATCAAGGCCAAGCGTCAGCTCAACGAGATCATCGCCGATCACACCGGCCAGACGGTGGAACGGGTCAAGGAGGATGCCGAGCGCGACCTGTACTTCACGGCGATCGAGGCCAAGGAGTACGGGCTCGTGGACGAGGTGCTCTCAGAGCCCGAGAAGAAGCCCTCCTGAGCCCCGACCCGTCGCCAAAGACCCTCCGTTCGAGCAAGAGGAACCGCAGACATGACACATCCCATGAGCCAGCTGGTCCCGATCGTCATCGAGCAGACGGCTCGCGGCGAGCGCAGCTACGACATCTACTCGCGCCTGCTCAAGGATCGCATCATCTTCCTGGGCGGGCCGGTGATGGACGACATGGCCAACCTCATCGTCGCCCAGCTGCTCTTTCTGTCCAACGAGGACCCCAAGTCCGACGTCCACATCTACATCAACAGCCCAGGCGGAAGCGTCAGCGCCGGGTTTGCGATCCTCGACACGATGCGGTATATCCAGCCGCAGGTCGCGACCTACATCATGGGACAGGCGGCCAGCATGGGCTCGGTGCTCGCGTGTGCCGGCACCAAGGGCAAGCGGTACACGCTGAAGAACTCGCGAAACCTGCTGCACCAGCCGCTGCTCTCGGGCGTGATGGAAGGGCAGGCGACGGACCTGGAGATCGAGGCCAAGGAGATGCTCCGGATCCGCGACCGCCTGTACGACCTCTACGTCGAAATGACCGGGCAAGACCGCGAGACGATCGTGCGCGACCTGGACCGCAACAAGTGGCTCGATGAGAACGAGATGCTCGAGTACGGGCTCGTCGACTCGGTGCTGAGCGATATGCCCAAGCACCGCAACGACGACTAACGCGAAGAGCGACTGAGCGAGCTTTCGAAGCTGCAACTACGAGCCCGACGCGCGAACGAGGGGCTTGGGATTCGGCGCGACGATCGTTCTTGGTCATTTGATCGACGATTGCCCGCTCTTGAAGACCCTCGCTTGCGCGTCGGGCTCGTAGGTGCGCGGGGGATGCTTCCTTGGCATTAGGCGGGCGTCGCGAACTTGGCGCACATCGCCGCCACCTCGCCTCGCACCTTCTCGCACTCGCCGGTGTCTCCCTTGCTCGCCAGCGCGCGATCGAAGAACCCCGCGATGTCACTCATTTCGGCCTCTCTCAGGCCCCGCGTCGTCACCGCCGGCGTGCCCAGACGCAACCCGCTCGTCACCCGCGGCGGGCGCGGATCCTGCGGGATGCCGTTCTTATTTGTGATGATCCCCGCGCTCTCAAGCCAGGTCTCGGCGTCGGCCCCGGTCAGCTCGGTGTCGCGTGTGCTGAGATCGACGAGCATGAGGTGGTTGTCGGTCCCGCCGCTGGTGATGCGGTAGCCCCGCTCGATCAGGGCCCTCGCCAGGGCCTTGGCGTTTGCCTTGGTCTGCTTCTGATAGCTCTTGAACTCTGGGCGCAGCGCCTCGCCGAAGGCGACGGCCTTGGACAAGATGACGTGCATGAGCGGCCCGCCCTGGAGCCCCGGGAACAGCGCCCGGTTCAGTTTCTTGGAAATGTCCTCGTCGTTGGTGAGCATGAGCCCGCCTCGCGGGCCGCGCAGGGTCTTGTGCGTGGTCGTGGTGACGACGTGGGCGTGCGGGAACGGGCTCGGGTGCTCGCCGGTGGCGACGAGCCCGGCGATGTGCGCGATATCCGCCATCAGCAGCGCATCGCACTTGTCGGCGATCGCCCGGAACCGCTCGAAATCGATTACCCGTGGATACGCGCTATAGCCGCACATGATGAGCTTGGGGCGATGCTCCAGGCACACGCGCTCGGCCTCGTCGTAATCGATCCGCTCGAACTCGGGGTGGTCCTTGTCATAGTGCAGCGGGTAGTGGACGGGGTTGAACCACTTGCCCGACATGTTGACCTTCAGGCCGTGGGTCAGGTGCCCGCCGTCGGAGAGCACGAGGCTCGCGAAGGTGTCGCCCGGCTTGAGCAGGGCCAGAAAGACCGCGACGTTGGCGTTCGCGCCCGAGTGCGGCTGCACGTTGGCAAACTTGCACCCGAACAGTTCCTTGGCGCGGTCCTGGGCCAAGCGTTCGACATCGTCGTGGTGCACGCACCCGCCGTAGTAGCGGGCCCCGGGATAGCCCTCGGCGTACTTGTTGGTCAGGCATGTGCCCATTGCGTGCATGACGGCGGGCGAGACGTGGTTCTCGCTGGCGATGAGCTCGAGGGTGGTCTCCTGGCGCTTGGCCTCGGCCGCGAGGATGGCGGCCGCGGTGGGGTCGCGGGCGTTGAGGAGGTTTTGGACGGATTCGGCGATGGGGTCGTGGGGCTGGTGGGTCATGGGGAAATGATATGGACCCCAACTCAGCGCCATGGTCTGACGGATCCTCCCGCAAGGCGCTGGGGTAATGGCCGGCCATAGTCTTCGCCGATCCAGGAGTCCGGATTCCACAGCCGCTCAACCTCCGCGGATTCGACGGCGGTGAAGCTGCCAAGCGTACCCAGGAGTACCGCAACTACGAGCATGATGAGCCAATGGAAGGTGGGCCTTGGGAACCTGAGGCCTTGGCGAAGTGCGCAATACCACCAGATCGCGATCCATGTGCCGAAGACGATGGACCACAGGGGCCAGTCGAGGGTGAGCGTGTCGGATCGCAGGATGCCAGATGCCACAGAGGGATCGTCCCCGGTCAGATCGAGCAGGACGTAGGTGATCGAAGAGATCGTCGTGAGCGCTTGGATGGGCACGAACCACGCGAGGCCGAATATGAACGCTCGGGCCAGGTGCTTCGGACGGACTCGGAGCTTGCGACGCGTCGCGGGCAGGACCACGAGGACAACGCCGAACCCGATCGACATGCCGATGGCGAACATGACGGTGGCGTTGGACCAGAAACGAAGAATCGTCATGTGCCAGCCGGGACTCGTGGCTGACCTCCAACCCGGCGAACGCTGCGCAACAAGAGGATCGCTTCCATTTTCGATGAAGACAAGCGGGTATCCGATCGCCTTGAGCAGATGCCGAATCTGGATTGCCTCGTTCACGGCGGGGAAGTACCAAGCCAGGTCACGTTCGGCTTGCTTCTTCCAGCCCTCGTCTCGTTGCAGGCGTCCCTGTGTGATTGCCTCTTCAGTGCGCGCTATCCTGTCGATGAAGTTCTGTCGCTGAACATTCATGCGTTCTGCTGTCGGCAAGTCGACCCGCCAGAGCGCAATCGCGAGCATTGCAGATGAAGCAATGTGCATGCCGATCAGGAGCATGGTCAGCCATAGCAGCATCCGCCCCACTCTTGGCTCGTGCTTGAGTTCTACCCGCTTCCAGAACACCCAAGGCAGGATGCACCAAAGAAGCGTCCGGACCGCCGCGAAGGGGATCGCTCGGCGGGGACAATGCTCAACGTGACGCGGATTGGTCCGCTCATAATCGACGAGGACCTCGCGCCACGCGAACTCAAGTCCGCACTCGCTGCACTGGCCCTCGACCGGGCACGCAGAGTCCCATGAGGCCATGTGCCCCGAGAGGTCGTAGCCGCAACGGGGGCATAGTGAGCTGGCGTTGCAAACGGCGTGGGCCATGGGCGATGATACGGAGGCGGCGCTATCGCAGGCGTTGGATACCGCCCGAGATCAGGCGCTCGGCTAGGGGCCAGTTGTAGTAGCCGCGGCGCTGGACCCAATCGCCCGGCGAGAACAGCGTGTCGATTTCCAGAGGATTGACCGAGACAAAGACGCCGATCAGCGCCACCAGTGCCGCGGGGATCACCAGAAGGCTCCAGTGAAACAGCGGCGCAGGAAACCGCAGCCCCCGCCACACGGCGCAGACCCACCACGTCGCGGACCACCCGACGAAGACCCAGCACCACAGTGCCCAGTCCATGGCCAGTGTGCCGACCAAGAGGACCTTGCCCTGCGGACTCCCCGTCGGCGTCGAGAGGTCCTGGATGATGTAGCTCCCATGCTCGATCATGCCCAGCAACGAGGGCACGGCGAGCCACGCGAACCCGAACACCGAGGCGCGGAGAAGGTGGACCCATCTGATCCGGAGCTTTCGGCGTGTCGCCGGGAGGATTGCGAGCATGATGGCAAAGGTGAACGAGAAACCCAGGCCGCAGAGTACAGCCGGCTTTTTCCAGAATGGGAGCAACTCGACCGACCAAGGCCCCCGCGGGCCTGTCGCAATCGGCGCATTGCCGAACATTCTTCGTATCAGCGTGACATGCCCGTCGTCAATCAGCACAAAGGGATACCCGATTGCCGTCGCCAGGCGCCCAACACTCAGACCTCGCCCGACCGCCGGCGGAGGCATGCTCGATAGCACTTGGACAAGTTGTGTCCTGTGCTCCAACAGACGCTCCACCTGCCGCCGTGTTGATCCGGAAGATTCAATCCCTGCATCCAACCATGCTATGTCATCTCGAGTTATCTTCGCCGAAGCAGCCAAGTCCGCGTTGTAGTCGCGAACCGCCCGAGCCTCGACCCGCCACATCGCAATCGCGAGCATGACTGATGCAAGAACATGGAGGCTGACGAGCAGCAGCACGAGCCACAACACCATCCGCCCCACCCGCGGCTCATGGCGCAGCTCCACCCGCTTCCAGAAGACCCAAGGCAGGATGCACCACACAAGGGTCCGAATCGCCGCCAGCGGGATGGCTCGGCGTGGGCAGTGCTCGATGTGGCGCGGGTTGGCCTGCTCATCCTCGCGCAGGATCTCGCGCCAGAAGAACTCGAGCCCGCACTCGCTGCACTGGCCCTCTACCGGGCATGATGACTCCCACGAGGCCGTGTGCCCAGAAAGGTCGTAGCCGCAGCGTGGGCAGGTTGGGGTGCTCATCGCACCGCCTCCACGATAAACGCAGTTGCAAAGGCCAGGATGATCGAAAGGACCAACATTGTGAGAGATGCGGTGCCCGCGGACGGCATCCCGATATATCGCTGGAGGAACATCCACCACCAATACCACACGAATCCGAGAACCGCAAGCAGGTTCGCCATCGCAATGAAGGGAATCCAATCGGACAATACCGGGCCGAGACAGATATCCAGCGAGGTGATACCCAGTTCCGTGAGAAATATCGCGTGAATGACGGGCATTGCGAGTACCGCCCCACGCAACAGATGCGCCCGCCGGACCCTTGCTGGACGGAATGAAGACCATGTGAGCAGCATCGAAATCGGCATGAGAAACATCAGTCCGCCAAAGATCAACCCGCCGATGACCGAAAACGTCTCTCTCCGACCACTCGGACATTCGATAACTATCTCCTCGGCATAGGGATTGAAGAGCATCCCGACCCAATCCTGGCGTGACATCAAGGGGTCAAATGCGATGTGAGACACAACCACGCACAACCCGGATAGCAGATGCAGCAGAACGAGTTGCCCAAGTGCGAATCCCAGCAACCGGCGCCAGGAGATCACATGCGACAGTTTCATTTGTCGCCAAAGTAGCGATGGAGCGAGGGCACGCAGGCTCGTCTGAATGAAACACACCGCCAGGGCCGGCACGCCCGCAGCCATCCCGCCCTCAGAGGGCCTCTGATACTCAATCGACCAGGGAGGCACGATCCGGGGCGGCAGGAATACGTCCGACCAGCGGTATTCCAGCCCGCACTCGCTGCACTGGCCCTCAACCGGGCACGACGATTCCCATGTGGCCATGTGCCCCGACAGGTCGTAGGCGCAGCGAGGACAGGATCGCGATTGCTCCATGGGCGGACTGTACGAGAGCCAGCGCCGGCGGATGCCGATGCGCGAATATTGAAGGCTCACGCCCCAAAGCCGGCCATATACAGATCGAATACCTGACTGCATCGAGAACTCGCGCGACGCCCCAAGTTGCAAGCAACGCGCCATCACGTCTTATCGCATCTGCACTATCGCCGCCGACGACCCGCAACCAGCCCACCAGCGATGGCGAACACGCCCAGCACCGGCGCGCTCGGCACCGCCGCAAACCCCATCGACCACGCGAAGTTCGCCGAGTCGCTGACCATCTCATCGGCCCCGGCGGTCACGTCGAGAAAGAGCCCCGAGCCCGCGACCTCAAACCAGTACTCGCCCGCCAGAAGCTCGTGCTCGCCCTCGCCCAGCTCGCCGAGGCCTTGAAGGATCTCGAACACCGACCGCCCCTCGATCGTCAGGGTCACGGGCTCAAGAACCTGGACATCTAAGAAGACGCTGGTCAAGCCCAGATTCGCGATCGCCAGTTCGTTCTCGCCCGGACCATCGCCATCGACGCCGGCGAGCACACCCAGATCGAGATCGCCCGCGAACAACGCGCCCTCGCTATCTGACTGCACGAACAGATCGCCCATGATCGAGGACTCTGCGCTGGCGATCCCGTCGATCTGGTCCCAGGCCTCGAAGATCGAGCCCGCCGAGAGGTTGAACATGCCCTGGTCGGGGAGGTTCAGGCCGCCCATGCCGTCGTCGGCGAAGACCCCCCACTCACCCCCGACGTCCCAGAACTCGAAGGTCACCGGGCCGCCCATCGCCAGGCCGGTCATTCCCACCGCCACGAGCACACTTATGTTGCGCATGATGCACCCCCACCCGGTTCCCACACCTTCTTCGTCGGACAACGGCCATCCGGATCGTGAGCAACTGTGGATTTCCGCGCGAGGGCACGCCACCAGCCCAGACGAGGATCTGCTCGGGCCACCCGCCCAGAATGCGTGATCGCGCCAGACGCCCCGACCGTCAAGACCCAGTCGTGGAACGTTGCTCAGGCGCCCGCCAGTGCGATCACCCCACCAAGCATCTGCTCGGGCGTGCCCGGATCGCTGAGATCGATCGGCAGGCACACCCCCCGCTCGTGGTCGCTGTTCAGCACCACCGCGTTGGGCTCTACCAGCATCGCGCCGTTCTCGACGTGCTCGTGCCCCAGGATGAACGTGTTGATCCCCCAGGCCTCGACCAGATCCTCGAGCAGTTCGGCGTCGTAGCCCCGCCCCCAGACCATCAGATGGGCCGCGCCGCGACGGGGCTCATAATCCTCTTTGGTCAGATCACGATCCAGGACCGTCGGATCGAACCGCTGCATCATCGCCGGGTCCGGCAGCGAGTGGCTGCACAGGATGTCACCCATCGGCGTCTTGCATCGAAGCGCCAGAGGCATCGACCAGATGAACTCGCCGATCGCCTCGGTGACACGCTCGGCGTCGGCTCCGAAGGCGTACTCCACGCCGTCGTTGAAGGCATCGACCACGAGCACGCCGTCCTTGACGATGCCCGAGCCCAGGACCTGCGCAAGCTCGTGATTCGCCAGCAGCACGTGCACGTGCTCGGGGTGGCACGCCTTCAACTCCGCGACGCGCGCGAGCACGCGATAGCTGAAGTCCATGTCATTGATCAGGCGATCGGAGTGGATCAGCTCGTGCAGCGTCAGATGCGCCGCCGGCCCGTCTGCGCCCTCGCCCAGGCCCGCCAGCTCGACAACCCTCTGATAATGGTCAGGATTGTCGTGCAGATCGCCGGTGGCGATCAGCTTCCCGGGCGCTTCTATCAGATCGATCGAGCCCCGCCGACACGCGGCCTCACGATTCGCCCGCGTCCCGCGGGCCAACGCCTCGCACACCGCGTCGCAGTTCCGAAGGTCGATCGAGCCCACCGAGCCCCCGCATCTCGCGCCGCGCGTCTCAGTCGTCAATCGTCTCGTCGCTCTTGGATTGGCCACCGCTCCGCTGGGCTCGCAGAATCCCAAGCACCAGGTTCAGGCGCTCGGCGACGTACCGCATCGACTGTGGGCGGTCCTCGGGCTTGACCTCCACGCACTGCATGATCAGCTCGCTCAGCTTCTGTGGAACCTTTGGATTCAGCTCGATTGCGGGCGTCGGCCTCTCGATCAATGCGTCGTCGATCGAGCCCATCAGCTTGTCCTCGCCCGCGAGCGCCGTCGGGATGTGCTGGTGCGTCGTCACCCAGTACAGGCACGCCCCCAGGTTGTACACGTCGGTCATCGGCGTGATGGCACGCCGATGCACCTGCTCGGGCGCGATGTAGTCCGGCGTCCCCTGGATACGCGGCTTGATCGTCCCGATCTTGCAGCTCTGGCCCAGGTCGATCACCTTCACGTCCTGGCCCTCGGCGTCGGACATGATGTTGTTCGGCTTCATATCCGCGTGTACCCACCCGCGATCGTGCATGTGCGCCAACGCGTCGGCGACCTTCTCGAAAATCACCATCGCGTACTCGAAGGTCTTGGGTGGCATTCGCTCCAGGCTCACCCCGTCCACCAGCTCCATCACCAGGAAGAGGTCCTTTGTGGACAGGAAACTCCCCTTCTTGATGATCCGGGTGATTTTCCGGATGCAGGGGTGATCCAGCGACTGGGCAACCCGGAACTCGGCCTCGCCCTGGTCCAGAAACCGCTGGTCCTTCGGCGTGTGTTTGCGCACACGCTTGAGCGCCCAGACCTCCTTGGACTTCTGATCCTGGACCAGATAGATGGTCGACGCCGCCCCACGCCCTAGCTCGGCGAGGATCCGGAATCCGTCGACTTGATCGCCCTTCTTGAGATCCACCTGATCCTCTCTTTGAGACTGCCCGCCAAGCGTATGTCCGTCGCCCTGCCCGGAACACACCCCGACCACGATCCGACCGTCGAATCGTCGAGGTCCCGACAGAAGATCGGCTCGACGGGATTGGGAATTGAATGGACAGGCAGGTCCGCGCGGATTATCCGCCCGTGGCGAGCTGCTCGCGGAACCACGCCTCGGGGAAGTTCCACCCCGGATCGGTCGTAGGCGCGATGGTCGAGTGCAGCACCACGCTCGCGGGATCGAGGTCGAGCTCGCCCATCAGGGCGTTCACCAGCTGACGCAGGCGATTGAGCTGGCGGTCGGAGAACGCCCGGCGGTCGCCGTTGCCGACCAGGCAGATCGAGATCGCGTGCTGGTCGTACCAGTCGCCGGCAGACCCCCCGGCGTGTGCCCCGGGGAGCTGGTCCATCCAGCGGAAGCTGGCCTGGATCTCGCCGTCGGCGAGCCCGTCGCCCCGCCCGATGACAAAGTGATGGCCCACGCCCACTAGGCCCATCGCCCGGTGCTTGCGGTCCAGGGTCTCCATCGTCTCGAATGGGCTCGCACTGTGGTGGATCACGATCGCCTTCCAGCGATCCCGGTCGACCTCGACCGCCATCAACCCCTCGAGCGAGTCGATCCTGGCGACGTCCGCCAGCGCCAGGGTCGGAATCCCGATCCGGCGAGCCCCGCCATCGCTGGGGCCGATCAGCACCAGCACGCCGGCCCCGAAGGTCATCGCCACCAAGAGCACGACCCAGACCGTCCGAGAGCGATGGGCGTCGCGCCCAGCGCCATCCCGAGCCCCGCGAGATCCACGTCGATGCCCCATGCGTCCCCTGCACATCGCTCGCGGGCGCGTCCTGCGCCCGCACTGTCCTGCGCGTGCCATCGGCACGCGCGCTCGGATCGCTCCAACAACCGACGCGATCCTTGCGCCGTCGGAGGGCGATCCAAGCGCGGCAGTGTACCAGATGTTCGCCTTGCGCGCGGGCGTTGGAGGGGAGCGTGCGAACCCGGCTCGCTCATCGACTGCGATTCTCGGGGGCATGTCACGACCAGGCGCGTGGACAACCTGTCGTGCGGCATCCGCCCAACGCCACAATCGGTGGTGGTTGATGCTCAGAGGCTCGCCCGATCAGGCGTCGCGCCCCGGTAGCACCTGGCCCAACGACATGCGATATCCCGCGCCCAGCTGCGAGAACTCGACTTGGCGGCGATAGCCGGCTGTCTCCAGTCTGGACCCGACGAGCCAGCAGGAGAGTTGCGCAAGAAGCTCCTGATGGCATGGTTATGACGGATGGCCCAACCGCACCCAATGATCCGGCGCGCGGACCTCGCCCAACTCGCCCCCGACAGCGCCGCCCGTGGATCCGGGGACCGGCACCCGCTTGGAGTCTCAGAACCAGGTCGGAGCCCGGTGCCGATGGCGCTCATTCCCCGCCACCTTATAGGGCTTGCTCCTGGAGAAATGCCAGAGGTATTCGGACGGTGCCGAGGTCCGAATCGTCGGTGGCGGGCCTGTGGGCTCCCCCAGTTTGCCTGCGCGGATTTTGCGCACCCCACTGCTCACGGATTGCTGAATCGCCTTTGGGCGATTGCCGATGGTGTGGTTGTATGAATACCTCCCCCGCCGCTCCTATCTCACTGTTCGCCCAACGCTCGCTGGGGAAGTCCCAACAGGCGGCCAACGAGGCCCTGTTACGCCTTGCGACCGGGAAGCGTTTGAACCGTGCAAGCGTCGACCCGGCGGCGATGATTGCCGTCACCCGCATGCAGGCCGACGTGATGGCCAACCTCAAAGAGATCGAGGCGATGCAGCGCGAGAACGCGCGCCTCTCGACAGAGGATGGTGCCGCGAGTGTTATGAGCGAGATGCTGGTCGAGCTCGACGGCCTGGCGGTGCAGGCGGCCAACACCGGCGCGATGTCCGACGCCGAGCGCGAGGCGTTGCAGATCGAGGCCGACTCGGTCGTGCAGGCGATCGACCACGTTGCGAGGATCTCGGGCCTGAGCCAGAGCTATTCGTCGAGCACGCTTGGCTCGGACGAGGGACTCAACGCGGGTTCGGGCGCGAATGGCGACAGCCTCTCGGACGTCACCCGCGGCGGCTCGCTGAATCTCGTCGACGGCGATATCGAGAACGCCCAGCGGGTGATCCGCAACGCGATCAGCGCGGTCGCGACGCGGCGCGGGCAGATCGGACTGCAGGTCCGCGAGCACGAGAGCATGCAGCGGGCACTGAGCACCGAGTTCGAGTCGCTGAGCAGCGCGATCTCGAAGCTCGCCGACACGGACTATGCCAAGGAGACCTCGGCCCTCGTGAGAGCCAAGGTGCTCGAGCAGGCGTCGATCGGTGCGATCATGGCCGGCAACCAGACCCGGTCTCGGGTGCTGGATCTGCTCGCCTGATTCGGCTCCGTCCAACTTGAGATGTCTGGTACGCTCTTCGTGGCATGAGCGATGTTCGGGTGACCCAGATTCTGGACGCGATCAGCCGCGGCGACGCGGGGGCTTCTGACAGGTTGCTCCCGATGGTCTACGAGGAACTGCGCTCGCTTGCCGCCCGACAGATGGGCAATGAGCGATCCGGCCAGACACTCCAGGCGACGGCGCTGGTCCATGAGGCGTACTTGCGATTGGTGGATGGCACGGGCTTGGAGCCGCGATGGGACAGTCGGGGCCATTTCTTTGTCGCCGCGGCTGAGGCGATGCGCCGGATCATGATCGACCGGGCCCGTGCCAAGGGTGCGATCAAGCGTGGCGGCGGGCGAAAGCGGATCGCGCTGTGCGATTTGCCGTCGATCACCGACGACGCCGAGGGCGATCTGCTGGACCTCGATGACGCCCTGGGGCGGCTTGAGGCCGAAGACTCTCGCAAGGCGGAGTTGGTGAAGCTGCGGTTCTATGCGGGTTTGAGCCTTTCGCAGGCCGCGATGGCTCTGGGCATCTCCGAATCTACTGCCGATCGAGATTGGGCGTACGCCCGGGCGTGGCTGTACAGCGAACTCGCGGATGGCCAGGCGGGGGGTCGCTGAGATATTCTGGATCTCGGTGAGGCTCGACGGCCTTGGATCTCGCATTTGTCCCCGGAGGTTCCAGATGGACAAGCGACCCGACGCGGAGACGATCTTCCACCAGGCCCGTGAGATGGACCCGGCGATGCGCGAGGGGTATCTCAAGGGCGCCTGCGGCAACGACGTCGCCCTTCGCTCCAAGGTAGATGCGTTGCTCAAGGCCGACGACGAGGGCGCGGGCTTTCTCAAGACCAGCGAGCCGTCTCTGGGCGCGACCATCGTCGCGGATCCCTCGAGCGAGCACGCGGGGCAGGTCATCGATCGCTACAAGCTGCTCGAGCAGATCGGCGAGGGCGGGTTCGGCACGGTCTGGATGGCCGAGCAGCGTGAGCCCGTGAGGCGTCGGGTGGCGTTGAAAATCATCAAGCTGGGGATGGATACCAAGCAGGTGATCGCGCGGTTCGAGGCCGAGCGCCAGGCGCTGGCGATGATGGACCATCCCAATATCGCCAAGGTGCTCGATGCGGGGGCGACCGAGACCGGACGCCCCTACTTCGTCATGGAGTACATCCGCGGCGTGCCGATCCTCGAGTATTGCGACACGGAGAAGCTCGACACAAGGGCCAGGCTCGACCTGTTCACCCAGGTCTGCCACGCAATTCAACACGCGCACCAGAAGGGGATCATCCACAGGGACATCAAGCCGTCGAACGTGCTCATCACGATGCACGACGGCGTGCCGGTGCCCAAGGTGATCGACTTCGGCATCGCCAAGGCCACCAACGCCGAGCTGACGACCAAGACGCTGTTCACCGAACATCACCAGATGATCGGTACGCCCGCGTACATGAGCCCCGAGCAGGCCGAGATGTCGGGGCTGGATATCGATACGCGATCAGATATCTATTCGCTTGGTGTGCTGCTGTACGAGCTCTTGACGGGCACGACGCCGTTCGACAATGAAGAGCTCATCAGCGGCGGATTCGCCGAGATGATGCGGATCATCCGTGAGGTCGAGCCGCACAAGCCGAGCACGCGCCTGAGTTCGCTGGGCGAAACCGGTACGAGGACCGCGGAGCAGCGCCATGCGCCGGACTCCAAGCGCCTGGGGCTTCAGCTCAAGGGCGACCTCGACTGGATCGTCATGAAGTGCCTGGAGAAGGATCGCACCAGGCGGTATGACACGGCCAACGGACTGGCCCAGGACATCCGGCGCCATCTCTGTGATGAGCCGGTGCTGGCGAGCCCGCCGAGCCGACTCTACCGGATGCGCAAGTTTACGCGACGCAACAAGGGCGCCGTGATTGCCTGCACCGCTATCGCGCTCGCACTGATCGCGGGCATTTCTGTTGCGACGATCGGAATGGTCCAAGCCGATGCCCAGCGCGACCGGGCCCTCGCCGAGAAGGAGAAGTCGCGTTTGCTGCGCCATCTGTTCGGCGGCGGGCAGGTGTCGCTGGCGGTGCTCCCTCTGGAGAACCGCACGGGCGATCAGGAGCAGACGTTCATCACCGACGGGATCACCAACGCGCTGGGCGAGGACCTCTCGCGGATCTCCGCGCTCCAGGTCATGCCCGACGATTCGGTTCGCACGGCACTGCGCATGATCCAGGCCAGACCGTCTCTTCAGCGTGTTGCCGAGGCTCTCAATGTCGACGGGGTGGTGACGGGCTGGGTTGACCGGACAGAGCCCGAGGTGCACGTCGCCATCCAGCTCGTCCACGCGCTGACGAGCCAGAATCTCTGGGAGATGCAGTACACCGACAAGCTCGGCAATCTCCAGGCGATCCAGAATGCGATGTCGCGCGACATCGTTGAGGCGCTGCAACTCGACCTGACCTCCAATGAAAGAGCGAGGCTCGCCAGCGCCCGCACAGTTGCCCCGGGAGCGATGGAGGCGTATCTGAAGGGTCATCATTTCATAAGCCAGCAGTCACGTGTGTCCCTCGATCGCTCTGTCGCGTTCTTCGATCGTGCCATCGAGATTGACCCGGAGTTCGCGCCGGCGTATGCCGGTCGCTCTCTCGCGCTCGAGCTCTCCGCGAATCTGTACTACGCTCCACTCGATGTCCTGCCAAGGGCCAAGCGAGACGCACTGCGGGCCATCGAGCTCGATCCGTCGCTTGCCGAGGCGCACCGAGTCTTGGGAAACATCAGCCACTCCTTCGATTGGGACCTGGACGCAACCCAGAGCGCGCTGCTGACCGCGCTGGAGTTGGACCCGAACTCTCCGGAGAATCATGTTGCCTACGCGGTCTTCCTATCCTCAACGAACCAGCCCGAGAAAGTCCTTGAGCACCTGGATCGTGCGATGGAGATCGATCCATTTGTGCTGGTCACGACGACCGATGCTTTCTTCTACGCACCACTTTTTTGCCGCGAATACGAGCGAACGATCGATTACTGCCTCGCGGCCATCGAGCTTGATCCGGATCTTTGGTACGCGTATATGTGGCTGGGCGCGGCGTACGCCGAGACCGGGCGAATCAACGAGGCCGTCATGGCTAGCGAGCGTGCCCTCGAACTCCAGACTGAGCGGATGGCCCGAGACCCCGACGACTCGCCGTCGCCCGTGCTCTATGCGCTGCTTGGCAGGACCTACGCCCTGGCGGGGCGTGAGTCAGAGTCGCGAGAGATGCTCGCCAAGCTCGACGAGATCGAGAAGAGTGGGCAGTTCGTCTGCCCGTACGAGACGGCGACGCTACACCTCGCCCTTGGCGAACTCGATGAGGCCTTCGAACTCTTCTACAAGGCCATCGAGGTCTCGTCTCCGTGCATCCCATGGATCGGCGTGGACCCTCGCCTGGATGTCGTACGACAGGACGACCGATTTGACGCGCTCATCGAGTCGGATATCCGGGTGAAGACCCTCGTCGAGCGAGCGGGCCCGATGCCGAAGAGGGACTGATGGCTTGGCGCAGCACCGAACGGGTCCAGCGAATCAAGCCTTGGGTCGAGCGTCCCAGCAGTGCCTCTATAGCTGTGATAGAAAGAAGTACCCCGTGCCGCTCACCAGACGGCCCGGGGCACAGATGAAGAATAGAGATCAGTTGCTGCATCCCGCAACGACACCGATGTCCAATCGCATGCCGGCGATCATTCCGTCCAGCGCGGAGTTGGTCGCGGGCGTGAGCGTGTTGCCCGGAAGTGCGAGGTGTGTTTCGAGGCTGTTGAGGTAGCCGAGGAGGTCACACTTCTCGGTGTCGGTCATTCCCGCCGGCAGCCCGTCATCCTCGTACAAAGTAACGACGGTATTGGCTGCGTCATCTTCGCCGGGATCGCAGTCCAGGTCGTCGCAGTCGCCGCCGTACACCTTCTTGTAGAGTTCGCAGAGCTGCCGGCACAGGACTTGTTGCCATGTCAGGGGCATGTGTCATCCTCCTCAGGATTCGCGTCAACCATGGTTGTAGCGTGTTTGGGTTGCGACTGTCACCAAATCGGCTAAGGTGATTGTCATCGTGGTGTGCCCGAACATGACAGCAAATCCTGAGAATCTTCAAAATTGGCGTTCACTGACTCCGTTCGAGGTAATTTCGACCTATGGCATGGACGTCCAGCACCGGCGCGCGGCGTGGGCACGCTGGCTTTTGGACAACGAGGTCAGGATCAAGCAGCTCATCAGCGAGCGACTGGGCGAAGGGGGGCGGAGCCGGTTCGATACCTCGGACGGATTCGCGAGTGTCCTGGTGAGGGTTGATCGCCTGGCGAATCACCAGGATTGGAGGCCGCGCCGCGAAGACGATGTCTGGCCGAAGCTCTTTGAGATCGTCGACGACGTGGGCGAGCGCCATCGGCTTGAGACGCTGCGAACCCAGCAGGCAGAGCGCGATCCGGCGCTCGCGCGGTATCTGACAGACCTGCTCGGGCGCGACGGAAGCGTGACCGATCGGTTCGACGAGATGATCGCGTTGATCAGCAGCAGCGAGGATCGAGACATCCTGCGCTTGCGCATCAGGGGCGCGAGCCACCTCATGATCGCCCAGGCGATGGGAATCGACGAGGACTCGGTGTCACGCCGGATCTCTCGGATCTATCAGCGACTGAGAGACCAGTAGTGCAAACCAAAGCCGAGATGATCGACGATGCCATCGACGCAGCGGTTGTGAACTGCACCATCAGCTATGCGTGCCCGTGCCTGTGGGGGCCGGACGACAGGTACGAGCTGCTCGAGGGGATCGGTATCGGGCGCTCGGAGGTCTACCGCGCCAGAGATCGCAAGCTCTCCGACGATCGCGCGGGCTCAGAGGTCGCGATCAAGATCCGGCGCGACCGCAGCGACCACGAGGCCAAAAAGGCCAGGAGTGTCCGCCATCCGGTCGTGGTGAGCGTATACGACGTCGGCGAGTTCGACGGCAGGGCGTATATCGTCTCCGAGCTTGTCGAGGGAAGCCCTCTGGAAAACAAGGGCTGGCGCGAGGTCTTTGAGATCGGCGCGGCGGTTGCCAACGGGCTGGCGGCGATCCACGCCCAGGGCCTGGTCCACGGCGACATCAAGCCTGCGAACATCTTGCTCGAGGCCGATGGTCGCCCGAGGCTCGCCGACTTCGAGATGGCCGTCGCGCCCGACTCTCGACCGATCGGCGGCACGCGCGCGTTCATGGCACCGGAGTTGGCCGACGGCACCTGCACACCGCTCACCGATATCTACTCGCTCGGGCACACGCTCGAACAGGCGATTTCGGGTCCGCTGCCGCGATTCGTCAAGAGCGTCATCCGACGTGCTACCGCGCGCGAAGCGGATCGGCGCTACCAGTCCGCGTCGGAGCTCGCGTTCGCGTTGCGTGCCGCGCTGGGGCGACGCGCGAGGATCCGCAAAGCAACGGCGATCATTGTCTTTGTGTCGCTCGTTGTGGGCATCGCGGTCCGCGAAACAACCGTGAGGCGCAGCGATGCCGAGATTGCGGCAAAGGAGAAGCGTGACCTGCAGGCTATGGCCCGCCACTCCATCAAGGATTTCGCCAAAAACATCGACACGATGCCCCCCGAGTGGGCCGCACCTCTCATGCTCTATTGGGAGTGGCTGGCGTCGTCGCCGATCATGGGCGAGGACGGCCAAGTTCTCTCCGCCGAGTTGCGCCGCGATCACTTCTCCCGCATGGTCGACATGCACCCGCCCGGCACCGTTCACGGTGCGTTGGCCCGTCTCGGCTTAGCGGCCGCGCTGCTCGAACTCGACCAGTTTGATGAGGCCCGGGCGATCATCGAGAGCCTGGACCCCGGACGGATCCCACCTGACGATCCCATTCTCGATGTGTTTAGCGCCGACGTGCGCTGAAGCACTGTGGCTCGGCCCACCGGTGAAGGCCACGTGCCATGGATCAGCACATCCAGCCCGGGGGACAGGGCGGCACCCGGTCGCGAGAATCAATGGAGCCGGGGGGAGTCGAACCCCCGTGTCGGACAGTCAGCAGGACGCCTCTACGTGTGTAGTCGCTAGTTTGATCTCGGCGTCGGGGCGATCAGCGACAATCTCCCTGTCGGCCCAGCTTCCGGAGTTTTCTTATCCGCGCGCCCGGAGGCGCCACGCGCGGACCAGCCCGATGTCTTCGAGCAACCGCCCCATCGGGCGTCGGGCGGTGCTCGTGACGGCTATCAGGCCGCCAGTGCGTACTGCGTGTTGGCAGTTAAAAGTGTTGCGTGCTTTTTACGAGGCCGGCACGCCCCTCGACACGCCACGTCAAGCCTTCCCTGCCCGGTCGAAACCGATTCGGCCCCAGTTGTCAAAGAGCATCAGATCATAGGGATCGCCTCCAAAACAGGCAAACTCGACTTGCGAGGGCGGATTTCAAGCCGCCCGTGGCGCGCGTCTGTGGCACCCAGTGGATATCCTTACCTTTTAGTACGCATCCTCGGGAGAAATGCCTGATGGCTCCGCAGACGATCCGCAGTTCGGGGATCTCGCTCACGCCGGGGGTCAATCTCTGCCAGACCGACCTGCCCCTGGACTGGTACCAGGAAGAACTCAAGCCCTACGCCGAGGAGTACCTCGCCCTCCCAGACCGCACCCCGGAGAGCGTCATCCCCTGGCTCGACGGCTATGTCCGCCCCGCCTTGGACCACTTCGGCGACGACCTCCTGCTCGTCGCACACTACTACATGGGCGGCGAAATCGTCAAACTCATCGAGCGCTACGGCGGCGCGGTCGGCGATAGTTACGAACTCGCCCTCCAGGCCGCGCAGCATCCCGAGAAGAAGGTCATCGTCGAATCCGCCGTGCATTTCATGGCCGAGGCGATAGCCATCCTCGCGAGCGAGCAGCAATCGGTGTGGATCACCAACCCCAAGGCCGGCTGCACGATGGAGATGATGGCCAAGGACCACATGGTCTTGCCCCTGGCCGACCAGCTCATCGAGCACTACGGCGACGATCTGCTGGTCATCGCGTACATGAACCCGTCCGGGCGGCTCAAGGCCCTCGCGGGCAGCACCGGCGGCGCTGCCTGCACCAGCTCCAACGCCCACCTCGTCGTCGACTGGGCTCGGCGACAGGGCAAGAAGATCCTCTTCGTGCCCGACCAGCACCTCGCCCGCAATACCGCCGATCGACTCCGGATTAAGCAGCAGCGCGTCGTCGTGCTCCCCGACCCGCTCTCGCCGGAAATTCATGCACCAATCGCAAACTGGATAGACCTCGACAAGGCGGAGATGATCGTCTGGGGCGCATACTGCGGCGTCCACACCGTCTTCACGCCCGCCCATGTCCAGTACTGGCAAGAACACGACCACACCGTCATCGTTCACCCCGAGACACCGCCCGAGGTCGTCCGTGCCGCGGACCGCTCCGGCAGCACCCGCCAGATCTGGCGCACCGTGATGGACGCCCCAGCCGGCTCTCGCTTCGCCGTCGGCACAGAGGGCCACTTCGTGCGAAACCTCAGCGAACAAGCCTCGATCCGCGGCGTCGAGGTCGTCCACCTCGGGGCCGTCCCCAATGGCAGCGCCAGAATCTCCGGCTGCGCCTGCGCGACCATGAGCCGCAACGACCCGCCCCACCTCGCGGGCATCCTCGACCTGCTCCGCCAGGGCAAGGCTCCTGACATCAATCATGTGCTCCCGGGCGATATGATCAGCGAGACGACCGCAAGCAGAGATCGGCTGGCTCCAGACGAACGGGCAGAGCTGACCCGCGACGCCCGCTTGGCGCTGCAACGGATGATCGACATCACCGAGGCATGATCGCAGGGTCCGCCGGGCGGTTTGGGCGATCCAGCGCCCCGAGCACCGCCCTGGCGGCTCTCATATCATCCGATCGTCATGCCAAAGCCACGAATCGCCGTCATCATCCCCGCCGCCGGATTCTCCAGTCGCTACGCCCCGGAGGGCATGCAACGCAGCAAGCTCGATGAGGAACTCGGCGGACGCCCGCTCGTGCAACGCACCGTCGAGCTGTTCACAAGGAATCCGGCGATCAGCGAGTCCGTCGAGACGATCATCGTCGCCGGCCCGCACGACGATCAGGCGTTCGCGGACTTCAAGCTCCGCCATGGCGACCGCATGGGGCTGCTCGGGGCGACGATCTGTCGCGGCGGCGAGTCGCACCGCTGGCAGACCGTCCAAAGTGCGCTCTCGCTTGTGCCCGAGTCCGCGACGCACGTCGCCATCCACGACGCCGCACGCCCATGCACGCCCGAGCACCTGATCGAGAAGCTCTTCCGATTGTGCGCGGACTACCCGGCGATCACCCCAGGGCTCGCCGTCAGCGACACCATCAAGCGCGCCGGCGAGAGTCGCGAGCTCGAAGGCGCGGCCGACCCCATCGCCGCCATCCTCGGCGCAACCAGCACCGACGAGGTCCGCGATGTCGAATCCACACTCGATCGGCGGGGCCTGTTCGCGACCCAGACGCCGCAGGTCTTCGAGGTGTCGCTGCTCCAGCGGGCATACGAGGGCATCGAGGCCATCGATCCTGACGACATCACCGACGATGCTCAACTAATCGAACGCCTCGGCGAGCCGGTGACGCTCATCGAGGGCGATGCCTCCAATATCAAGATCACCCACGCGGCGGATATCACGATCGCCCGGGCGATCCTCGGCTTCAAGGGCGAGGGTAGCCGCCCGACCCACAAGCGGTTCTGATCGCGAGCCGGAGGCCCGCATTGGTGACGCCCCGAACGCCGTGTCTTTCGACGGGCACGCCGCTTTCACTCGCGCCGGGCTCAAGGACGTGGATTTCGATGGAGAGGAAGTCAACACCGGCCAGTTCGACTGGATTCCGCCCCAAGCCGGGGCAGCCGCTGACGCAAACGCCCTACTCTTCGCCGAGCGATCCTGTTAGACTGCCAACGTGATATTCTTATTAAAGGCCAGAGCGGCGACGATCGCTCCTGCCATTCCCAGGGCGATGGCCGCGCCGACGCCTATTGGCGCGGGCCTCATGGCGTTCTCGAAGCTGGAGTTTGGTGAGACCGAGGGTGAGGCGGGGAGTTGATCGAAATGGCCAGATCGCTGGATGGCTAGATCTGGATCTGGAGATTTGGCAATCTGGAGATTTGGCGATCTAGTGCGTGTGCGATCAACGTCCCAGCCCGCCGGCCCGCGATGCCGCTCGCGGTCGGCTCTGACCAGAGCAACCCCATGACCCCCACCGTCTTTTTCATCCTCGTGACCGCCATCGCCCTCGGCGTCATCCTCATCCTCTGGGGGCGACGCGGCAAGCGCCTCAACAAGAACCCCACATGCCGAGACTGCCGGTTCGATCTCACCGGGGTCTACCCCGAATCGATCACCTGCCCCGAGTGCGGCGGCGGGCTCAATCGGCACAGAGCCATCCGAGCCGGTGCCCGCAAGACACGCTGGCTACCCATCGCGTTGGGCATCCCTTTGATCCTGCTTCCCGGGGCGACGCTCGCGCTTGTGACCTTTGCCGCGATCACCGGCCAGAATGTCAATGACTACAAGCCGCTCGGGCTCTTGCTCTGGGAGGGTGAACACGGCACCGAGGAACTCGTGCAAGCCAGCGGCGAGTACCTTCTTGATCAATACAAAAAGGGCAAGTTCACACCTGAAGAGATCCATGACATTTGCAACAGCGCGCTGCGCATCCAGGGTAATGCAGATCAACCGTGGCACGAGTCGTGGGGTGATTTTTTGGAAGTCGCTCACACAGACGGGATCCTGAGCGACGAGGAGTTCAAGCGATACAAGGAGCAAGCCGCGGTCGTGGAAGTGCGAACACGAGAACGAGTGCTCGTCGGCGAACCAGTTCCGCTGCGTGCTGAGATCACCGAGTGGCGAGTCGGCTCGAACACCCAACTGAGCACCTCGGTCGTCGCGACTCGGTATGCGCTGCGAGCCGAACGGGCTCCGCAATCCACCGAGTTGAGGTATCCACCGATCGAAGGCGGCCTCGGAGTGACGCTGGTGAGGAGCCACTCGCCCGCCTTCTCATCCTACTACGCCGGAGGAATCGCGGGTTTCCAAAGTGCGAGTGCTGGGAAAGCGATGATCCTGCCAGATCTGGTTGCGCATCATCCCGGCCCAAGTACGCTTACGCTTGATACTCGTTTGACTTACTCAGACATGACCCTCCTTTTCACAACTTCCGGAGCCCTGCTTCCCGAATCTGGGAACTCTCCCACACTGGCCTCAACCCAACACGTGCTCTCCATCTCAGTAGTCGAAAGCGAAGCTCTCCTCAAAGAAGCAAAGCTGACAGAAGACCTTCGGTCGCAGATCCATGAGAAACTGAAGCCCAACTCCGCTCGCCTGACCAACTTCGTCTCTCGCGCACTGGCCGGGGTGCGCCCGAGGGTCGAACAACCGGGATCAGCAAAGCCCGAACGACTCGGCATCACGATCGCGTTCGCAACGTTCAATCCTCCGGTGGACCTCGCGTTTGATCTGTATATCGAGCAGAATGGCCGCACGTGGCGGATCGGAGCCCTGGTATCCAAGCAGCACATTGATCCATACTCGGTCGCATACGTCAACGCCAGCAATCCCACGACGAGAATCGTCGCGGATGTCAAGGGGCTGGAACGGGCGCCTTGGACGCTGCGATTGGTACCGAGCCCCACGGTCGCGGCCGGAACCTTGGATATCACCCGCATCTTTAGCGAAGAACTGGTCTACGAGAACGTGGAGTTCACGTGGCATGCGCCCGAGGCTTCGTCCAGTCAACCGGAGCGGCCATGACCCCCAATACACTGCTCTCACTTCTCGCCGCGATCGCCCTCGGCGTCCTGCTCGTCCTCTGGGGGCGCCGCGGCAAACGCCTCAACAAGAACCCCACATGCCGCGACTGCCGCTTCGACCTCACAGGGGTCTACCCCGAATCGATCACCTGCCCCGAGTGCGGCGCTGGGCTCAACCGGCCCAAGGGTGTCGCAATGGGCGTGCGCCGAACACGGTGGATCCCCATCGCCCTGGGCGTCGTCCTCGTGCTCCTGCCAGGCGCAACGCTCGGGTTGACAACGTTCGTCGCCCTCACCGGCCAAGACCTCAACGACTACAAGCCCGTTGCCCTGCTGATCTGGGAGGGCGAGCACGCCACCCGCGAGCTTGTCCAATCCTCCGGCGAGCAGTTGCTGGAGCGATACCAGAACGCGGAACTCACGTCCGAGCAGATCTCCCAAGTCTGCCTCGCCGCCCTGCGCACACAGGGCAATCCAGATCGCCCGTGGCACGGCTCGTGGGGTGACATCCTCGTGCGGGCGCACCTGGATGGCTCACTCACGGACGAGCAGCACGACACCTATCTCGACCACAGTGCGATCGTCGAGATCACCACACGCAACGCGGTGCTCGTTGGTGACGCCATTCCGATCAAGGTGAGGCTCATCGAGATTCGTGCCGGCTCGGATCCCAGTCAGTCCGTGGGCGTATCGCTCACCGCGATCCGGCTCAACGGCAAGCAGGTTCGCACCGGCATCTCGCGTGTTATCCCCATCGTTTCGAGCCGCCCCGATGGACAGTTCATCGCGAATCTCCGAACGCCGACGGGCGTTGGCATGCCGGCGAACGGTCTCAGCGAGATTGTCGAGCTTCCCCGTGGGCTGACCGCCCACTCCGAGGGAACCCTGCGAATCGAGATCGATTACCAGACGACGCTCCCTGGGCGGTACCTCGGTGCCCGCAACAACTTGTCGACGGACTCCTCACCATCATCCGGAACGTTCAACCTGACAACTGTTGCGCTCCCGACCGGCGAAGTCGCCATTGCGTTTGTCGGATTGACCGATGATCTACGCCAGGAGATGCGTAGAAGGCTCGCCCCCCAAGCCGTCACAATCGACGCGTTTCCCGTCCCCACGCTATACCAATCGCGCAGAGGATCCGACCGGTACATCCACGTGCGCTTTGACCTCACCAAGCTCCCCATGGACGTGGCGTTTCTTGTCGAGGCGCGACACGCCGACGACGTCTGGACCATCGGTACTATTGTCAGCAAAGCACACGCCGGCAACGTCATCCAGCTTGGACCAAACATCCTCCCAATGGTCGCTTCCAATCGACAACTCACCGCAGGCGTTCCCAACGGCGTGGACGGCCCGATCGACATCATCCTCCGCCCTCACCGCGGGACCGCTCGGCGCACGACGGAGATCTACGCAATCTACGGCGAGGAGATCGTCTTCGAGGATGTCGAGGTGGACTGGACCGATCGCTAGAGCCGACTGCCGGATCGCATCCTCACTCCCCCCACCCCACCTCCGCCACGATCGGGCGATGGTCGCTCCCCGACGGATCGCCGTTCCACGCCCGCTCACACGCGAGTTCCTCGCTCACATACACATGGTCGATCCGAAACGCCGCCACAAACCTGCGAATCCCCCTGTACGCGTAGGTCACGCCCCGTCCAGAACCGCCCAGATCGAACGCGTCACGAAACCCCTCGCCCGCCAGCACCGCCGCCTGCGGGCTGGTCACCCCCCAGTTGCAGTCGCCGACGATGATCTTTGCACCCCCCGTCGCACGCACGTCATCGAGCAGGTCCGCGAACTGATGTCGTCCGACCCGCACCTGCCCGGGCAGCACCGGATGCGGCGGATGTATCGCCCACACCGTCGCCTCCCCGTCACCGACCCTTATCTTGAATCGCAGCGCCTCGCGCCCATGCCCGCCAAAGATCTCGCGAGGCTCCAGCAGCTCCCGCTTGGCGAACACGCTCATGCCGAACCAGGGCTTCCACGCGACGCGGTACACGAACGGATACTCCTCGCCCAGCTCTTCGACGAACAGCTCGTGGCGGCGTTTGGTGACCTCCTGCACGAAAAGCAGATCGGGATCGTGCTCGCGAATCTCGCCCAGGATCGCCGCGTCTGCCCGGTTGTTCGCCAGCACATTGAAACTCATGACCCGCAGCGACTTACCCTCGATCGCCTCTGTCTCGCGGGGAACAAGCGACATCGCCGACGGGATAAAGCAGAGCACAAGCGCCGGCAATGCGCCCATCGCTAGACGCCACGCACGCAGCCCAAGAAACACGACCATCGCGACGCCAAGCGTCAGGCCGATCTGGAACATGCACGTCCGGACGAGGAATGCGAACCACGCGAGCAGCACGGCCCCGAGCGAGGTTTCTCGAAAATCGCCCGTCCAGAACCACGCGACGACGAGGATCATCGTGCCCGCCAGTTCCAGCCCGAGTATCGCCCGCCCCAGGCGTCGCCCGCGAACTCTCTTGACCGAGCTTTGCTGGATCTCCATCGCCGCCACTACGCCCCTGCTATCGCAAGGTTCACGCCGAGCCTCGACAAGATCTCTCCCGATCGACCCGACGGATCTCACCGACGAGCGATGCCTCGATCTGGCCCACTACGTCCGCAGACTGGTTGAGTGAAAGCCAGAGGGCCAAAGGGCCAAAGGGCCAAATTGTCAAAGCGCCAGAGATTCGATTCTGGCCATCTGGCAATTTGGCGCTCTGGCAATCTGGCAACTCTCGATCAACTCCCCGCCTCGCCGTCACCGAACTCCAGCTTCGACCAAGCCATCCCGTCCGGCTCTCGACCCGCGACGATCGATCCCACCACTTCCAGCGACTCCAGATCGATCACCGCGATCACATCCGCCTGCGTGTTGGCGATGTACGCGTGCGTGCCATCGGGCGGAATCAGGATCCCGACCGGCACCGAGCTGTCCCCGAACCGATCGCCGAACAGCCGCCCCTCGGGGTCCATCGCCTTCAGGTCCATCTTGATCCGCTTGATCTGCTTCTTGCTCTCGACATCGAACACCGCGACCTCACCCGACTGTGCGCACGACACCAACGCCCGCTTGCCGTCGGGGGTGAACTGCACCCGGAGCGGAAACTCGCCGCACGTCAGTGTCTCGGTCACCGTAAACGTGCGTGTCTCGATCACGCTGATCGTGTTCGCCGCCCGATTGCTCACCCACACCTCGCTGGAGTCCGGGCGTACCGCGATGCCCTCGGCCCCGCCGCCGGTCTTGACCTCGCGTACATACTCGTCATCTTCCAGGTTGAAGACGGTGCACGAGCCCGAGCCGATATTCGCGACAAACGCGAACCTGGCGTCGGGCGTGATCGCCACCATGTGGCTCCCGTTCGCCCGGGTATTGAGCGATTTCACGACCTCCATGCCCTCGATATCCACCATGAGAATTCGGCGAGAGCCCTCGGTCGTCACGACCACCCGCTTGCCATCGGGCGTGAAGACGATCCCGTGCGGGCGTGCGTTGTCGCCCAGGCGGATCACGCCCGTTCGCTTTTTGTCCACCAAGTCAATCACGCTCAAGGTGTTGCCCGGCGACTGCCGCCCATAGTCGGCCACGACCGCCGTCCGCCCGTCCGGGCTCACCGCGACCTCATGCGGGCCGTCCCCGGTCTCGATCCGGGTAATCTCCTCGCCGCTGTCGCGATCAATGATCGACGCGCTCGCCTCGGCCTTGTTGAGCACCACCAAAGTACCCTGCGAGAGCGCCGAAACGCTCGCGACCGCAATCGCCATCGCCGAGACCGCCGCCGACATCCGAGTGTGCATGATCCAGCCCTCCGAGGTTGCACGAAGATACCCCCGCCCGGGCACACGGGTTGCGGCGAGTCACGCGAGGTGCGTCCATGCCCAATGTGCTCTGGCCGCCACCCCTGCCAATGCGATCCGCCTCGAGAGTGTCGCCACGCAAAGCAGCCCCCTCAGGCTGCGATCGCACCGGTCCCTACGAACCCTCGTCGTGCGTGTCTCCCCCGGGAACGGGTGAGCGTTCGACCGTGCTCGCCCCACACAGACAGATGGAACCCGCGTCGCCGCGAGCCCCATCCGAATCGTGAGCGTGCGTGAGACGCACGATTGAGAGGGCTCGCTCAGCGTCGCCGCCGAAGCCCGACGAGACCCGCCCCCACAAGCACCGCGAGCGTCCCGGGCGCCGGGACGGGATCAAACTCAACGTCGTACACATACTCGGTCATGATGAAGTTGTACCCGGACGGCCCCGACGTATCGCTGATCAGGTTATCGCCTCGATCGAACCCGCCATTGAGATTCCACTCGCTGATCCCGTTATCAAAGAGCGCATCGATGGGCTCGATGTCGGCGAACGTCTGCCCGCCGTTGAAACTCCCGAAGAAGGTCGCGCTTACGAGATCAATACCCAGCACCCGCTCGGTCCAAGTCACCAGATCGCTTATGCCGAGGTTCCAGCGCAGGAACTGCACTGTTTGCCCGTTGAGTTCGGTCCCAAACGGCAGCAGCGCGCTCCCGTCTGCGGTCTGCCACGTCGCCCGGACACGCCGACGGGTCTCCCCGAGGCTCGACTCCCACCACGAGGCCAGCAACTCCACCCCATCAGGGGTCGTTCCGATGCTCGTCGGTCCGGTGTTGATCGTGATCGACACGTCCCCGGCGCTGTTATAGATCCCAAGGTCCCCGACGTTCTGGTTCGTCCCGCGCAGGGAGAACGACGCCGTCTCGTTCGGGCCTATCGAAGGCGTCGTCGGATCGGCCGGGACGGCCATGGAATCGCCATACTGCACCGCGACCGGGTCCGCCGCCGCGCTCGCGGCCAGCAACGCACCGAACGTCACAGACTTGATTTTCTTGGACATCATCTCAACCGCTCCCTCTCGGGCGCACCCACGTCTTCCCGCCAAGCCACAACAGCCCCGGCGAGCAGGTCGTCTGCTCACACCCCTCAACGAATGCACCTACCCCCAACCTACCCCACGCCGACAGAAACACCAGCAAACCCCACAGAAAACTGCCAACCCGCACAGGTTTCCGATCTCCGACCCACGATCACGCCTGG
Organism: uncultured Phycisphaerales bacterium; assembly: GCA_965371965.1. GTDB lineage: Bacteria > Planctomycetota > Phycisphaerae > Phycisphaerales > UBA1924 > S146-42. Next base: position 16,816 of record CBDVAM010000017.1, on the reverse strand, counting down.
TCGCGAAAAATCCGGTTTTTTTCTCCAAACTCTCTTGCAAACAAGCGATCCACGATACCCCCTCTTCGCGCCCGCCCCACCTGCCCGCCAGGGCACGCTCGCGACTCGCCGAAAGCGATGGGCGCATGTCCGCCGCACCTGCAAAGCCGATCCCGTCACCGGCCGCGCAGGTTAAAGCCGCGCCCCGACCGCCCCATAGCGATCAGAACGTGCGCTCGAACCAATCGAGTCCTAATCAGTCGCCGGCGCCCCCACTCTCCAGCAGCCTCGCAGACCCCTCCACAGGCTTCACCTCCACAAGCTCCTTGGCCGACTTCGCCCCGGCCTCCTCGAACTTGCGCAGCGTCGGCGTCAGGCGCGACTCCAAGCTCCCCGTCAGCTTGTTGAATCGCTCCACCGTCGCGTTCACCGCCTTGCCCAGGCTCGCCGCGTGCTCGAACACCGTCGCCGCCCGCTCGTGCAGCTCCTTGCCAAGCTCGAACAGCTCGCGCGCCTCGTCGGCCAATCTACTCTCCCGCCACCCCACCGCAACCGCACGCAACAGCCCGATCAGCGTGCTCGGGCTCGCGAGAATCACGTTCTGCGCCCACGCGATCTCGATCAGCTCCGGCTTCCGGCTCAACGCCGCATCAATCAAGTGATCCCCGGGCACGAACATCACCACGAAGTCCACGCTCTCATCGAACGACGCCCAATACGCCTTGCTCCCCAGCTTCTTCACCTGGTCCACGACGTGCCGGGTGAACCGCTCCAGGTGCTCCTCCCGCTCCGCCTCGTCAGATGCGTTCACCGCCTCCAAATAGGCGTAGGTATTCGTCTTGGCGTCCACGGCGATCACCCGCCCCGCCGGCATCCGCACCACCATATCCGGGCGCAACAGCCGACCCTCATCATCGCGCACGCTTGTCTGCTCGCTGTAGTCGCACCACTCGCGCATCCCCGCAAGCTCGGCGACCCGCTTGAGTTGGATCTCCCCATACTGCCCACGCACCTCCGGTCGGCTCAACGCCTTCACAAGCCTCGCCGCCTCCTCACGCACCCCCTCGCTCGCAGACCTGGAATCGATCAACCGCTGATCCAACCGATCCAATCGCTCACGGGTCTCGCCCAGCGTCTTGGCGATCGGCTCGACCATCTTCTCCACAGCCTCGCGCCGCTTGTCCAGCTCCGCCTGAGATACCTTGCTGGTCGTCTCGAACGTCTGCCTGGCCAGCTTCAAGAACTCCTCATTCGAGCTCTTCAGCGCGTCCCCGCTCAGCACCTTGAACGTCTTCTCCAGCCCCTCGCGATCGGCTGTGAGTTCCTGCTTCAACAACTCGGCGTTCTCCAGCCGCTCTCGATACCGCGCCACATCCTCGCTCAACTCCAAGACCCGCTTGGAACTCTCATCCGCCGCTGCCCTTGCCACCGCCTCGCGCTGCGACGCCTCCAGGATCTCCGCCTCCAGGCGAGCGGCGAGCCCAATCCGCTCACCCTCGCCCCGCTCGCACGCACCAACCGCCCCCGCCGCCTCCGCCCGAGCCCGCAAAAGCAGCCAGAGCAGCACGCACCCAATCGCCGCCAGGCCCGCCGCCACAACCCCCAGCACAATCTCCAGACTCGTCATACCCAGAGCATACCCAAACGCAATCCGGACGGAGAGGAGAGAGACCAGCAAACCAGCAAAGCGAAAACCAGCACATCAGGAGAAGATGGCGTGCCGGTGGCTCTGTCCTGACTTGCTGCTTTTCGCTTTTCGCTTTGCTGCTTTTCGCTTTCCCCCTCCCCCTGCCATTTCGGCACCCTACGGATCACGCCACCCGGCCCGCTGGCAGAGATTCCACCCCCATCCACCCCAAATCCGCCCCATGCCACCGGGCACGCCAGTTGCCTCTCGTCCTCCACGATGGTGATGCTGCGCCACCCCGAGGACGACCAGGCCCAAGGCGGAACCCCGCCCCAGGGCGATGGCTCTGGCGGCCGCCTCAACCTCCTGCTCTCCGACGCCCATTGGGAATCCGAGTCCTGGGCCGACCGCCTCCCGCCGCTGCTCGAGCCCATGGGCGTCCGGTCCATCCGCGTGAACACCGGCCGCGAGGCCGAACGGGCCATTCGGGCCAACCGCGTCCACATCGCCGTGGTCGACATGGCCCTGCCGCTCGACGCCGATGAGCCCCAGGGTGGCCAGCGGGTCCTTGAGATCCTCCGGCGCCTCGAACTCGTCCCCCCCACCGTGGTCATCAAGCGCGAGCGGACCCACCGCGACGAGGTCCGCGAGCTCCAAGCCGCGCTCAAGGCAGGCGTCTTCGCGGTCGTCGACCGCCCGGTCAATAACGCCGGCTTCGAGACCATGCTCGACGTCCTCCGGCGGGTCCTCGCCCGCTTCTACGCCGGGCGATGGCCCGAGTCAGGTCCATCCATTCCCCGGGCATGACGCCCGCCGTTTTTCGATCCAGTTCTCAAGATCAAGTTTTCAAGAAACCAGTTTTCAACAACCCAGTTCTGATTAAAGAAGGAGACAGAACCCATGGCCACCGCGACCAAGCTCACCGTCCGCCCCCTGCACGACAAGATCATCGTCCGGCGCGACGACGCCGACGACCGCACCGACTCGGGCATCTACATCCCCGAGGCCTCCAAGGACAAGCCCAAGACCGGCATCATCGAGGCCGTCGGCGATGGCAAGCTCAACACCGACACCGGCGATCGCATCCCCCTCACCGTCAAGAAGGGCAACCGCGTCATCTTCACCTCCTACGCCGGCACCGAAATTAAACTCAACGACGACGAGTTTCTCATCATGGGCGAGGACGAGATCCTCGCGATTATCGACTAACGGGTAGATCGGCTCTCCGAGCCGATTCTTCGGTGGCACGGACGTGCCGCCCATGCACAGCTCTCCCCAGGAAGGCACATGAAACCCGACCAACTCCGCCAAGCACTCGCCGAGCTCTCCGGCAAACGAGACGCGACCTTCGCCTTCACCCGCGTCAACGGCGACGCTTCGCACCTCACCATCCCCACCGCCATGCTCGTCCCCGATGAGCCCGACCACCTCGTCAAGCTCACCGACGGCCAGAGCATCTACATCATCGACGCAGAGAGAGTCTGCTGGGTCCGCATAGGCCTCGCCGACGCACCGCCCATCGCAACCGGAGGGAGAGTCACCATCCGTTAGCCCCCGCATCGTTCGCCTGTAGGAAAACACCAGATCACCACGGAGACACCGAGGCACTGAGAAACTGCATGGGTCAAGATTCTGAACCCCCGACCCCCGACCCCGACCCCCGACCCCAGACCCTCTCCCCCCTCCGTGTCCCCGTGCCTCCGTGGTGAAAAACAATCCCTCCGCTCCGCGGCCCTCAGCGGCCCTCCGCGGTGAACAAGAAAGGAAGTCCAAATGGCAGCCAAAGACATCGCATACAGCACAGACGCTCGAGAGAGAATCCTCAGAGGCATCAAGAAACTCTCCGACGCCGTAAGAGTCACCCTCGGCCCCTCCGGACGCGTCGTCGTCCTCGAGAAATCCTTCGGCGCACCGACGGTCACCAAGGACGGCGTCACCGTCGCCAAGGAGATCGAACTCGACGACAACTACGAGAACCTCGGCGCACAGATGGTCAAGGAAGTCGCCTCCAAGTCCTCCAAAGAAGCCGGCGACGGCACCACAACCGCAACCATCTACGCAGAGTCCATCTTCACAGAGGGCCTCAAGAACATCACCGCGGGCGCAAACCCCAACGAGATCAAACGCGGCATCGACAAGGCCGTCACCGCCATCATCGATGAACTCCACAATATGTCCAACCCCGTGAAGTCCTCCAAGGAAATCGCCCAGGTCGGCACCTGCAGCGCAAACCAGGACGCCGCCATCGGCAAGATCATCGCCAACGCCATGGACAAGGTCGGCAAGGACGGCGTCATCACCGTCGAAGAGGGCGACAGCCTCGACACCTTCGTCGAGCTCCTCGAGGGCATGCAGTTCGACAAGGGCTACCTCAGCCCCCACTTCGTCACAGACAACGCCAACATGGAGTGCGTCCTCGACAAACCCTACGTCCTCATCCACGAGAAGAAGATCAGCAGCGCCAAGGAACTCCTGCCCATCCTCGGCAAGGTCGCAGAGTCCGGCTCCGCACTGCTCATCATCGCTGAGGACATCGACTCCGAGGCCCTCGCCACCATGGTCGTCAACAAGCTCCGAGGCGTGCTCAAGATCTGCGCCGTCAAGGCCCCGGGCTTCGGCGACCGACGCAAGGCCATGCTCGAAGACATCGCCACCCTCACCGGCGGCACCGCCGTCATGGAAGAGCTCGGCATCGACCTCGAGAAACTCGAACTCAAGGAGCTCGGGCGGGCCAAGAAGGTCACCATCGACAAGGACAACACCACCATCGTCGAGGGTGCCGGCACCACCAGGGACATCAAGGGGCGCATCGACCTCATCCGCGCCCAGATCGACTCTTCCTCATCCGACTATGACCGCGAGAAGCTCGAAGAGCGCCTCGCCAAGCTCGCCGGCGGCGTGGCCCAGGTCAACGTCGGTGCCGCCACCGAGATCGAGATGAAGGAGAAGAAGGCCAGAGTCGAGGACGCACTCCACGCCTGCCGCGCTGCGGTCGAAGAGGGCATCCTCCCCGGCGGCGGCGTCGCCGTCCTGCGTGCCCGCAAGGCGCTCGACAGCCTCCGCAAGAGGCTCCACGGCGACGAACGCGTCGGCGTCGATATCGTCCACCGTGCCGTCACCGCACCCGTCAAGCAGATCGCAGCAAACTGCGGCCTCGACGGCTCGGTCATCGCCAACAAGGTCGAGGAAGCAACCGAGACCAACTTCGGCTTCAACGCCATGACCCAGGACTACGGCGACCTCGTCCAGATGGGCGTCATCGTCCCAACCAAGGTCGAGCGCATTGCGCTCCAGAACGCCGCGAGCATCGCGGGGCTGCTGCTGACGACCGAGGCCGCGATCGTTGAGCGCAAGGAGAAGAAGCCGGCGGGGGCTGGTGCCGGGATGGATGATATGGATTATTGATAACAGACTGACCTGTCTGCGGTGACAGAAATGCTGCCGTAGGCGTTTATGCCCCCACAACACGACACCAGGCCGCAAATCCGCGAGCTGATTGAGCTTAGGAAAAAGGTTCTTAACCTTGATCCGAATGCAGTCCTCCGATCTACGCTTGACTCTAACAACAACTTCCAAGAAGCTGTTCCATATTTTACATCATATCACACACTCCTTCGGCAAATGGACATCCCATCCGCTCTCAGCAGCAGACAAGCACAAGAGCTCAACAACTCTATTGGCCACATGGAAGCGGCTCGTACTAGAATCTCTAATTTCAACCCGATCACAGAGCGCCTTGAGTACACGAATATATATAAAGAACTCATCAAGGCCTATGACGCTTTTGCGGATGCCGCCTCTGTCTCAATACCCATCTCGACTAATTACAAGTCCCTGAAGACCGCTCGCGATTCACTCAGTTCACTCAATCAACGAGTCACTCAGATCGAAAGCGAAGCGAAGGGGCTGGGCGCATCCCTCAAAGGCCTCAGTCATGCACTTCAAACGGAGCTCGACTCGCTTCGAGGCCAACGGACAGAAGCCGATTCCATTATCGACGGATTGCGGAAGGACTCTGCGATCTCTGGAGTCATCTCTGGATCGACTCAATTTGAAGAAGAGGCTTCAAGATATCTCAAATCATCGCGCATGTGGCTTGCCGGCGCAGCCGCTCTTGGTCTCACTACAGCAGCAAGTGTCGCCATCTTGCTCTTTGCTTATTCGAGCTCGTCCAGCCTTGAGGCTCTGCGGTTTGTCACACCGGATTCGACTTTGGCATGGTCGATTCAAGTAGCCATCGGCAAGGTCTTGTTGTTTTCCTTCTTCTCGTATTTGACGATTGCGTGTCTCCGAAACTATAGGTCCTCTAAGCATAATGAAGTCTTGAATCGCCACAGACTCGCGGCGCTAGGACTTTTTGAATCATTCGTAAATAGTGCGGCCGAGCAGTCTGTCAAGGAAGCAATCGTACTTGCCGCTGCGAATTCTGCATTTGGAGCCCGCTCGACAGGGTTTGATCGACACGAGGATCAGGCCGAGGGTTTGACACCACTCGTTTCTATTGAAGCACTGATCTCGCAATCGATGAAATCGGCGAAGTGATATTGTCCTGAGCTTGGAGTATACTGCTGCCACGGCTTTGGCCTCAGATGGGCGACGGCGTAAAGCCACGGATCTCTAGCAAGGGGCATTTCCAGTGTTATGTGACATAGGCCGTCTGCTACTCCTACAAGGCTCAACAGATCCATTTCCCGACGGAAAACAGGCGGCCGGTCACCTTACGTCAACAATCGACTTCGAAACACGTCCGTGCGGCAAGACCCCTTGGGGTGATGGCTGGCATGCAATTCTGCTTGTTTGGCATAGAGCGGTCACTTGCGCCGCGAAATCAATCTCCAAGGAGATTGTTGTCCCAGAGTCCGTTTTTCCCGCTCTTCATGCCCAAGCCGATCTAGTTGCTTCATGTCTTTCGATTTCCGGTGGTTCTGCCCTTGGGATATCTAGCCTTCCTCCTCACGTAATCGCCGTCGCCCAGGATGCCGATGTCGGTGCAATTGTACCAGCGGAGTGGAACGTACAACTGCCAGATTCCAAGATAATTCCAGAGTTTCACGAGCGCCCTTCGCTCGAGCTGGTCCTCAAGTGCACCGGGGATCGAGCAGAGGGACTTCTACTGCTTGACGAGTGCACTAGAGAATCGTCCGCCATCAGCAAGGTCCGGGCGGCATATCGCATATTCGAACGAGCATTTTCGTGCGCTGCAAAGGTCGTCTTAGTCAATCAACTGCCTCGCTTCCTGCTCGGAACGCGCCATGAGTTCACCCACAAGGAGTGTGAGCAATGGCTGAATGTTCGCGATCGCCTGACCCACGCAGATCGACCACATGAACCAATTTGGTTTGAATCCGACGTTCGCCGGATCGCTCCTAGAGTTATCGACGCTGCCTTTGATGTCGTATTCAACAAGAAGAGTTGGCACGATCCGACGTTTGATCGAAGGTCCCTCTGGAGTCCAACGTTTGGATCTAAGGGACCAAATGCAGATCTGTTTGGAACCGTTGGCGGAACACCGAAGATGCAATTTCAATTACTTGACCCATTTGGGCGTTACCCGTGCGTGATCGCTTCCATACCTGCCGATGAAGACTGGATTTGTAGCCTTCATGCCAAAGGCACCAAGGCTGGCGGCACCATAACGATCAGTGAGGATCCGAAATCTTGAAGGTGGCGGGCGGCATGGCCACTGCTTTGAGTTCAACTCCGGCGGGTGGCATGCCCACAACGCGTGCCATGGCCACTGCTCTGAGTAGCTATGCGTTTGAGGGTGGATGCTGGTGAATCCTTCGCCGCATCTACGACCCCATCAACCCCGCACCACCTACGCCAACCCCAAGAAATACTCGCTCGGAAAGTCCGCCGGGTCCGTCACCGCCCGCAGCCGCAGCGGGCGGGTGGCATGGCCACTGCCTTGAGTGGCTATGCGATCCTCGGTCACAACGCCCCGCCCTCCGGCCAATTCCGCCAATGCGTATTGCCCTCGCACGTGTGCCGATACCGCCCGACCTCGCCCGTCTCAAGCACCTCGCACAGCTGGCAAAACGTCTCCGAATCGCTCGGCTTCTCACCCGCCGCAAGATCCGGATGATGCCAGTCGTCGAGTTGGAGCAACGGTTCCATCTCCGGGAGCACGTTTGTTCGCCGCTCCGCCTCGCTTGCGAGAACTGCTTCGCGATCCATCGCCGCGAGCAGCCGGCACAACTCAAAGACCTGCACGCGATCGGGATCCGCGAGCGGCACGCCCAGGTCAGCCCACTCGCATCGCGCCGGCAAGTCGAACTTCCGTCCACGCAGGCATACCGACGTCGTTCCAGGCGCAAGCCATTCCTCATCCTCTGGGTCTATCCACGACCCCTCTTCGATTGGATTGACCCATTGAGATTCATTCTGAGGATTGCGTCGAAGATAGTTCTTGTAGGCCCTCTTATTCACATAATCTGCACGCGACTTTCGGTTGTGCAAACAGCTCGCGAATGTCTCGATTTGCGTGCTTGGGTAGACCATTCTCGGCGAATACGCAAAGGTCTCAACGACCAAAGCCCAGTCCCGGTCGGACCGGTACAGATTGAGCCGGGTTGCCGCGAGATAGAAGTACCCGTTGTCCAGCATCGGAAACACGGAATCTGCCGCGCACTGATCAAGGACACTCAGAATCTCAACTGCTGTCCAGTTCACTAGCGTCCTCTGTGGTCTGAGAAGATAGCAACCCGGAGCGTTGCATGGCCACCGCTCTGGGTCGCTACGTGTTTGGGGAAAGTGTGCGGGTAGTTCCTCCGCCGCATCGATGGCCCCCTCAACCCCGCACCACCTCCGCCAGCCCCAGGAAATACTCGTCCGGAAACTCCGCCGGGTCCGTCACCGCCCGCAGCCGCAGCGGCCCAAACTTCGCGTTGAACCGCTCGATGCTGCGATCCCAGTCCTCACGCCCCGGATTCGCCGTCGCCAGAAACATCACCCACGCGCCCTCGTCCTTCGGAAACCTGCTCAGCTTCTCCACGTCACGCCGCGGCCCAAGCTCCCCATCGCCCAGATACGCCCGCCATCCGACGACATCTCGCAGCTCACCAAATCTTGTCGCGGCTGCGCTTGGCGAGCGTCTTGCGGACGGGCACAAGGCCGTCATCGCCAGGACCCCCGTCTAATCCCCGATATTCTTGATCACCGAGCCATCGGCCTTCTTCAGCTTGCCAAGCTCGAGTTCATCCTCGATATCGGTGGGCTTGAGCTGACTTGGCTTGAAAAGACTTGGCGGATCCTTGTTCGTGTAGGGGTCGTCGCCCGTGCAAGATTGAGCGACAAAGACCGCCTGGACACTCGATTGCGTCGCAACGGACTTGTTGTTCTGATCGACCATATCGAGCCGCAGTATGACCTTTGAGTTGCAGGGAGTGAAGCTCATGACAAAGAGCCAATCCTTGTCACCGGTATCCTTGTCGATGTAGGCCGTTTCCTTCACGTCGCCGCCATCGGCCGCAACGATGCGTACGCGGATCTTTTCGTTGTTGGCTCTGTCAAACCTGATCCGCCAGGAAACCGTGCAGAAGTGCGGGCCCGTTGCGGTATCAAAGCAACGAAAGGGTGAGTCCAGATGCGCGCCGCTTGGTTGTCCCTTCTTGAGCGCGCCCGAACTCTTCTTGCTTATTGGTTCGTCCTTTGACGGGTAGTGAAGCGACCACTTGTTGACGCCGGCGCAGCCCGCAACAGAAGCAATCAGGCAGGCCAAAGCCACGACCGTTGCGAGATTCCTCATTTCTGGCACTCCGATGGCGGTTTCCCGTGAGACCCTCATCATACCAGATTCCGCTTGTGTGGGCAGGAAGGAATGAGTGGAGGATGGCACCAATCGCTTACGGAGTCGAGACACAAACTCGTGTCGGTGGGAGGCAGGGCGCTGCTTTGAGTGGTTATGCCCTCCACTCCTCCACCCCATCCCACTCCGCATAGCCACGGCTTTGTGCCCGTGCGACCCACAAGCAGCCCTGGTCACCCGCGATGACACAGATTCGTGCCCGAATTGGCCTCCGGTGACACAAATTCGTGTCGGAGACTGCCCTTTCTCACGGCGCTTCGCAGGTGGCATGGCGACTGCTTTGAGTGGCAATGCGTCCAGACAGCGCGGGAGAGCCTCCCCCGCATCGAGTATCAACCCCGTTCCACGTCCGCCAGCTCCAGGAAATACTCCTTCGGAAACTCCGCCGGGTCCGTCACCGCCCGCAGCCGCAGCGGCCCAAACTTCGCGTTGAAGTGCTCGATGCTGCGAGCCCAGTCCTCAGGCCCGGGATTCGCTGTCGCCAGGAATAACGTCCAAGCCCCCTCGCTCGCAGGAATCGTGCTCAGCTTCTCCACGTCACGCCGCGGCCCAAGCTCCCCATCGCCCAGGTACGCCCGGCACGACCACATCTGGCCCTTCTGCTTTCCAACAAGCCAGTGCTTCAACTCGATCCAGTGACGCCTGCCCTCATGCGTCAGCCGCAGATCGATCTTCCCACGCTTCCCGCCGCCCAGGTCCACCATGACCTCGCGATCCACGTCCGACACGACCCCGATCCGCTCCAGGATGCTGAACATCGCCAGTAACTCACCCTTGAACCACCCCTCGACCTGCGTCTCCTTCTCCCGAAACACATCGAGCTTCACCACCATCCCATCGAAATGCTGGCGAAGATGAGGCAGCAGCGCTTCCATCTCCCCAGCATACCCAATCACAGGCCCGACCGTCAGGAAGGGCGTCTACCCTCCCTCTATTCTCTACCGCGCCTCATCCTCTACCGCGCTCTTTCGACCAACGATCTCCGTTTACTTCCCAGCCACACAAACGCCATGAGCGCACACGCACCTTTCGCCGACAACACCAACAAACGCCCCAACTCCTACGGCCGCCACCGCACAACCTCAATCGAGAGCGCCTTGCCGTACTGTGCAACCCCGTTCCCATCCGTGCCGACGTACGGGTTGTCCCACTGCCGGACGACGATCGCGTCGCCGCCGAGCTGCCTCGCCTTGTCTTGTGCATCGCGAAGCAACGACGACCAGTCCGCCAACGGCGCGCCCCGCGTATCGACACGCCCGATCACCTCCGCGTCGGCGGGAAGCTCCTCGACGGGCCTAGCCAGTGCGATCTCTCTGTGAACGACGACCGGTGCGTCCGTCGGAAGGTAGATATCGATTATGTAGTCATGCGCCCGAGGCGCATACGTCGTCTCGCCCACGGCCATGTATTCCGAACTCACGCAACCGGCCACCCCGATCGCCCATCCCACAACGATTGCCAGCCCTACTCGCTTCGACACTCGAAACATCACAAACCCCCGTTTCGGCCCGCTGACCGCTGCGATGAACGCATCACGAAGCCCCACCATACAACAACTGATCGGAAGAATCCACCGATTGGTGGGCAATTCAAGGGCAAACTCACGGTCCCCCGGGACGGAGTTGCGCGGGGCGGCATCGCCATTGCTTTGAAGTGACGGACGGCGTGGGCGTCGCATTGAGAGCAGCTAGGCATCCCCCCCTCTCTCTGCTAGTCCACTCACCGCGCGCGGTGCTCCATCTCATGACACGAATCTGTGCCACAATACCTTTCGATGCCACAATACTGTGTCATGCTGCCCCGGGCAGGGTGGCACTGACCACAGATTCGTGCCAACGGCCCCGTGCCAGTGAGTTTGGACCATTGAGGTACTTTTTCGTTAGACTCAGACCATGGCCAAGTACGATCCCCTCCGCAACCACCTCACGCTCAGCGGGAGTTCACGCCTCACCATGAGTTTCGACGAGATCGCCGCGCTCGTGGGCACCCTCCCCCGCTCCGCTTGGGACCACAGCGCCTGGTGGGCCAACCACGCTTCGACGCATACACATGCAGAGGCCTGGCTCATTGCCGGCTACCGCGTGCAATCCGTCGACCAAACACAGGGCATCGTCACGTTCGTCAAGGCCCGTTGACGCTCACGCTCCGCACCACCTCCGCCAGCCCCAAGAAATACTCGTCCGGAAAATCCGCCGGGTCCGTCACCGCCCGCAGCCGCAGCCCTTGCCATCGCTCGTTGAACCGCTCGACACTCACCGCCCTTTCCGCAGCAGCATCCCTCGCACCCGCGGGGCCGTCCGCATGGAACGGCACGGCGCACACACACAGCTCGAGCTGACTCAGTACTTCACCCAAACGGGCCCGATGTCGCTCAGCGTATGTCCATCGCCAGCGAGCCCCACGAGCACGCCGTACCTCTCGGCGCCGACGTAGAACGGATGCTCATCGTCGTGTCCTGTCGACACGATGGCGTAGACAGGGAACCCGAGGCTCACTTCCCAGCAGTCGTCATAGTGCTTCACGGTCGCCCCGCTCACGTTGCCCGTGCGCATGACGTCCCCATCTTTGCGATGGAGAAAGTCGACGTAGATCATAGATGGCTTCTCGCCGTAGCCGCAGATGGTCACCCACGAGGGCATGCTTCCGCTGCCGGCGTTGGCGACGTAGACGCTCGTGTCGAACGTGTAGATGACGGTTGCGGTGACCGACCCCGGCGGCGGCTCGTACGGATCCTCCGTGAAGGCCGATACAGCCGCAATGCTCATTTGGACGTCGTTGTCCGCCGCGATGTCCGGACAGCTGCCACAGGCCCCAAGCACAGATGTGAGCAGCGATCCCACGATGACGAGTGTGCGTGTCATGGTGACCCCCTTTGAGACCATGTTACCACGAATGGTCGATCCGCGGATTTCACTGGCACCAAGGCCCGGAGGTGCCACTGGTGGCTTGCCCACCAGTGCCGAACCACCTTGCACTGGCAGACAAGCTGCCGGTGGCACGGGTGGCATGCCACGCAACCAGAGAACCCCCCGACCGCGGCCCTGCACAACGGGCTGCTCTCCCTACGCCGAAGACGATGAGACTCCCGTCTGACCAATCAAGGCCAATCCGCTCACAAACTCGCTTCTGGGTCCCAGGTAGATACTGTTATGACGCAAGCCGTGGTGCGGGCGCCCGCGCCAGACTGTCCTGGATCAACTCCATAAGAGGGAGATCACACAATGTTGAAGCGCACACTGGCCCTCGCCGTGACCATCGGCGTCCTCGGGGCCCCAGCCCTGGCACAGATCGAAGCGGCCGACCCGCCCGCCGGCGAGGACTTCAAGGTCCCAGAGTTGTTCATCGGCGACAAGGCCCCGGACTTGTACATCTCCAAGTGGCTCAAGGGCGATTCGTTCCACAGCTTTGAGACGGGCACGGTCTACGTCGTCGAGTTCTGGGCCACCTGGTGCGGCCCGTGTATCGCCGGCATGCCGCACGTCTCTGAACTGCAGAAGAAATACAAGGACAAGGGCGTCACCATCATCGGTGTCGATATCTGGGAGCGAGACCTCGCCAAGGTCGAGCCGTTCATGAAAGAGCGCGGCAACGATCTCATGGCCTACACCGTCGCCATGCAAGAAGGCACCAAGATGGAAGAGGCTTGGATGCAGCCCGCGGAGAGGAACGGCATCCCCGCCGCGTTCATCGTCGACCGGACCGGGCACATCGCCTGGATCGGCCACCCGATGGGCCTCGACGCACCGCTCGAGAAGGTCGTGAACGGCACGTTCGACATCATCGCCGCTCGCGCAAGCGCGATCGGAGACACGCGCTTCGAGGCAGCGTTCCAGAAAGCCATGATGGCAGGTGATTTCGACGCCGGGCTGGAGTTGATCGACGATCGCCTGGAGCAAAGCCCCAGCGCCAGGCTCGTCTCCCAGCGCTTTGATCTCACGCTCAGAGGGGAATCCGACGGCGCGGCTGCCCTCGCGTTCCTCAAGAAGAACCGCGCAAACGTCTGGAGCGACGCGTCGGTTCTCAACGCGATCTGTTGGACCATCCTGACGTCGTCGCAGATCGATGACGCCGATCGCGACACGTACCTCGCCCTCGTGTGGGCCGACCGGGCCTGCGAGCTGACTGAGTACAAGGAGCCCAACATCCTCGATACACTGGCCAAGGCCCAGTTCGACGCGGGCTTTGTGGCCAAGGCCGTCGCAACGCAGCGCAAGGCAACAGACATGATCCCAGAGGGTCGCGGGAAGGCCGACTTCCGCAAGCGCCTCGCAGAGTACGAATCGAAACTCAGCAAGAACAACTGAGTTCGCGTATCAACTCCCCGATCGATCAGACGCCGAGCGGGGCACACTGGCCCCGCTCGGCGTTGTTCTTTGAGTGCGCCGTCGACAGATCACTGGATATTCGATCGCACGATTCCTCTGCAACACCACGCGCGCCGGGTGGCTACCATCACAAAAGGAGACCACGATGAGCGAGAATCTGGAGCAGGCCAAACTCTTCTTTGACGCTTGCGAGACAGGCAAGGGTTGGGACGGGTGTAGAGCCTACTGCCATCCCGATGCCACGTTCGCCGCACAGACGGGCGTCCTTGCGGACATCGGCACTCTGGAGGGATACACCGAGTGGATGAAGAACCTCCTCACGCCGATTCCAGACGGCCACTACGAGCTGAAGTTCATCGGCGAGGATGAAGACCGCGCTTGTGTCGCGGCGTTCGCGGTGTTTCACGGGACGCAAACCGGCCCTGGGGGGCCCGGCGAACCCACGGGCCGCACGATCGCCGCGGACTATGTGTATGCGATGGAGTTCAGCGGCAACCAGATCAAGCACATGACCAAGATCTGGAACGACACGATCAGTCTCCAACAGTTGGGCTGGGCCTGACGGCGGGTGGCATTCCTTCTCCACGTCGTGCCGCGGCCCGAACTACGCATCGCCAATGAGAAACCACGCCTCCTCCTCAGAAGGCGTGGCGAGAATCTTTTGCACATCCATCACCGCCGGCGTCGCCCGATCCCGACCACGCCGCCGAGGGCCGCCAGCGCAATCGTCGCGGGTGCCGGAGTCACCGTGACCCCGACGCCGCTGCGAACGACCTCGCTCATTCCGTTGAACCCGACCAGGATCTCACCGTCTCTAAAGTTGGCCCGTATCCCCACGAACCACCCCGGATAGTCCGGATTGAACCCGTCGACGAAGTAAATCTGTTCGCCGATCCCCGGGATATAACCCGCTCCGTCGGCATCCAATGCGTCGATGTGGAGCGTGAACGCGCCGGTCACGTCGGTGAGCAGCGCGGCCATGCCGGAGACGACGCCGACATCCAGCCCGAGCTTCCATTCCCCCTCGGTCTGCCCGCTCTTGAGCGAAACGAAGGTCTTCGTGACAACCAGGTTGCTGACAAAGACCGCCGAGTCATTCTCGCCGAGCGTGATATCATCCGCCGACGCGTCGCCACCGAATCCTGGCTGGAGAATAACCTCCTGATTGCCGTCCGCGTCCCAGACGATCAGATCCGAGAGGATTGTGTCGCCCAGGTTCGGACCGTTCCTGATCGTGATAACGTCCGCAACAGCACCGCCGGCAAGCAGCATGGCCGCGCCAATAGCCGTTCTCGTGGTGAGTTCCATTTCCAATCTCCTTTGAGTAAGCTGGCCCGACCCACATGCCGGGACCGTGTGATCTACCTCACGAACGCAGATCACACCGAGTGCTCACGCGGCCGCAGAGAAAGTCTTCCAGGCTTCATTTTCCAGATGGGATCGGCTGGCGGGTGGCATGGACGATTTCGCGGCGGGTGGCATGACCACTGCTTTGAGTGGCCATGTCCTTCCACCGGCCGCCGGACCTGAGTCCTCGGAGGTTCGGGTCTTTTCTCACACGATCTCCACCCCTCGTCCGACGCTCTGCTGCGACTTCGCGTGTGACGCCTTGCTCTGACCTACCCGCCGGTCATCCCGATGAGCTTGCGAACCGTGCACCAGTTCCGGATCATCGTCGTCGTCCCGAGCTGCACATCGAACGATGCGTAGTTCAGATTCGACTGCGCCGTTGGGCAGGCGCAAGCCGATTTCCCACCCACGCAAGCGAGAGCTGTCGGCGGGCGAGCGTTCGGAATCCAGCCCCTCGGGGCAGGAATCAAGGGGATTGCCGTCAATTCAAGAGAAAGGAATCGGAATCTCAGTATTTAGCTGGTTTCGGGCGACACGCCCCGGTAACCTTGATGCCTCGCGCGCTTTCGTGGTGGCGACTTGTCCGGGTTCGCCACGCCAGGAAACGAGGCGGGTTCTCCTCGGCGTTCTGTGCGGTCGTGATGAAGACAAGACGAGAAGGGAGAGGGACATGGCGGAGAGACACTCGGTCCAGTGGCTTCAGATCGTCGTCGCCGCGGCGGCGGTGACGTGCGGTCCGTCCGCGGTCTATGGCGACACCTACGAGGTCACGCTCGAAGGCATCTCGTTCTGGTTCGAAGGCCAGGCAGACATGGATATCGACCTGTCCATCCTGCCTGGCGACACGGTCCGCTGGATTTGGGTGGAGGGATATCACAACGTCGTTTCAGGATTCCCCGGCGACCCCAACGGCGGCGACTTGTTCGACAGCGGCCCGCCCACGGATCCCCCCATGACCTTCGAGTTCACGTTCCTGGACCCGGGTATCTACGGCTACCACTGCCATCCGCATGAACAGTTCGGAATGATCTCGCAGGTGACAGTCACACCCGCCCCGGGGAGCCTTGCGCTGCTGGCCGCGGGCGGATTGCTCGCCAATCGTCGCCGACGCCGGTCTTACCCGGCGGGGTGACACTGACCTCAAGACCGTGCCACAGACCCGTCTTTCGGGTCAGTGGCGGGTGGCATGCCCACGACGCGGGCCGTGGGCACTGCTCTGAGTGGCTATGCCTCCGACTCCACTCTGGCTCCCGCATCGCCGCGAAGACGTGCCCATCCCACGCGGCCCGCGCCCGTCGGCTCAGCCCACCCGCTCCGCCTCACCGCCGGCGGCGCGTCGCCATCACGAACAGCGGGAGCAGCCCCATCGCCGTCGCCGGTGCCGGCGTCGCGCGCAGATACGCGAACCCACCTCCCCTGTTGCGGCTGGTCCAATCGGTGAACATCAGATCGAGATAGATGTCGTCGTCGATCAGATGCACGGCCATCGCCTGCCCGACCGACCCCGGCGGGTTGCCGCCGATGGCTATCTGCCACGGCTCAAAGTCGAGCGACTGCCAGTCTTGTGCCATCCCGAACGCCCACTCGGTGCCGCTGGGACTGATGCCCTGGAGAAAGGAATCCTCGGAGAAGATATTGAAGATCCCCTGCGAGTTCTGGCGCGTAATCCACACCGTGTCGGTGATCCGATCCTGGTTCTCGGGCAGCGTCCAGTCCGAGAACGATACC